>NZ_ASPR01000047.1:0-191482 GCF_000517845.1 Paenibacillus sp. FSL R5-192
TTCCCTGATAGCTCAGTTGGTAGAGCACTCGACTGTTAATCGAGTTGTCACAGGTTCGAGCCCTGTTCGGGGAGCCATATGGAGAGGTGTCCGAGCTGGCCGAAGGAGCACGATTGGAAATCGTGTAGGCGTCACAAGCGTCTCGAGGGTTCGAATCCCTCTCTCTCCGCCAGATATTTTTTAGCAAGGCCCGTTGGTCAAGGGGTTAAGACACCTCCCTTTCACGGAGGTAACAGGGGTTCGAATCCCCTACGGGTCATATTATGGAGGCTTAGCTCAGCTGGGAGAGCATCTGCCTTACAAGCAGAGGGTCGGGGGTTCGATCCCCTCAGCCTCCACCATATAACTTTATAACGACGCGGGGTGGAGCAGCCCGGTAGCTCGTCGGGCTCATAACCCGAAGGCCGCAGGTTCAAATCCTGCCCCCGCAATTATACTTTCCTTTGAGAAAGTGATCTGGAACCGTGGTGTAGTTGGCCTAACATGCCTGCCTGTCACGCAGGAGATCGCGGGTTCGAATCCCGTCGGTTCCGCCATTTTTTAATTAAATATACACCGTGCCGGTGTAGCTCAACTGGTAGAGCAACTGACTTGTAATCAGTAGGTTGGGGGTTCAAGTCCTCTCGCCGGCACCATTTTTAGTATTTACATCTGAATTTGTGATAGAATGTATATTACAAGTAAAATTGTTAATACTAAGATTCTCTTAGTGGATGAATGGCTTACTCTATGGCGGTCGTGGCGAAGTGGTTAACGCACCGGTTTGTGGATCCGGCATTCGGGGGTTCAATTCCCCTCGATCGCCCCATGATTTTTTAATGGGGATTAGCCAAGCGGTAAGGCAACGGACTTTGACTCCGTCATGCATAGGTTCAAATCCTATATCCCCAGCCATTTCATTACGAGTCATTAGCTCAGTTGGTAGAGCACCTGACTTTTAATCAGGGTGTCGAAGGTTCGAGCCCTTCATGACTCACCATTATATTTTGCGGTCGTGGCGGAATTGGCAGACGCGCACGGTTCAGGTCCGTGTGGGCTAACCCCCGTGGAGGTTCGAGTCCTCTCGACCGCACCATATGTTTTGCGGAAGTGGCTCAGCGGTAGAGCATCGCCTTGCCAAGGCGAGGGTCGCGGGTTCGATTCCCGTCTTCCGCTCCAATATTTGCGCCCTTAGCTCAGCTGGATAGAGCGTTTGACTACGAATCAAAAGGCCGGGAGTTCGAATCTCTCAGGGCGCGCCATTATTCTCATAAGTATCGGGATGTAGCTCAGCTTGGTAGAGCACCTGGTTTGGGACCAGGGGGTCGCATGTTCAAATCGTGTCATCCCGATTTTTTTTATTTGCGGGTGTAGTTCAATGGTAGAACTTTAGCCTTCCAAGCTAATAGCGTGGGTTCGATTCCCATCACCCGCTTCCTAGTAACATATAGAAGAGCCTTTGCTTATAGCAAAGGCTTTTTTTGTGTTAAAAAGAATAAGTGTAATTTATTTAAAATAGGGTCAATTGTCATTTGATTAAGGATGGAATCTTTGTTTAAATAAATAGAACAATTCGTATCTGATTAACCGTATTTGTTTATAAAGGAGGACAAACAGTAATGAAAAGAGCTCTGGTCATTGGTGGAAACGGAACATTAGGTAAAGCCGTTGTTGCGAAACTGAAAGATTATTCCGTTGAGGTTATTACAGCAGGTAGACAATCCGGGGATGTTCAGGTGGATATGACGTCGACAGAGAGTATTACTACCCTCTTCGAAACGGTGAGAAATATTGATTACGTCATTGTGGCGGCGGGCCAGACCCATTATGCGAAACTCGAAGAACTGACACCTGAGAACAATATGATTAGTGTGCAGGGTAAACTGCTTGGACAGGTCAATATCGTATTGATTGGACAGCACTATATTAACGACAAGGGGAGTTTCACGCTGGTCAGTGGCATTATACAAGACCACCCTATTGAGCAAGGTGCATCAAGTGCTATGGTCAATGGGGCTATTGATTCGTTTGCCAAAGCGGCAGCGTTTGAGTTACCAAGAGGCATTCGTTTGAATTCGGTTAGTCCTAATCTGTTTGTAGAGTCTGCGGAAAAATATAAGGATTTCTTTATTGGATTTAATCCTGTACCTGTAGAGAAAGTGGCTAATACGTTTATCCAGAGTGCACTTGGGATTGAAACAGCCCAAAATTTCAAAATATATTAAAAGCCGGAAAGTTATATATGATTTTGATGATTACCTATCCCTAATTAATTGCAGGATGAGAAAGGTGTACATGAAATACATTTAGCTGTTAAGCATGTAGAATGATTTTTCATGAAACAGAACTGAATGAGGCCATTTGAAATATTAAAACAAAAGGAGATCCACCGAAAATCCGGTGAATCTCCTTTTGTTTGTTGTGGATGAAACAGAGGTATATTGACTATTATGGAGCAGGTAGCCCAAGAACTTCGAGCATTTCATTACGTTTGAGCGATTCGGCAATGGGGCCGTCAATGAGCCATTTCTTAGCATTGAGGACATAGACATGACCATTTTGGACAGCGGGTAGGCTTTTCCATACTTGGAGTTGCTGGATTTCATTGAGTTCATCTTTTGTTTTTTGCAACGCTTCAGCTGACCCATCTGAGCTAATGGACACAATAAACAGATAGTCTGCTTTGATTTCAGGCAAAAGTTCTACCGAGATACTGGCATTCATCCGATCCGGGTTCTCTGCCTCGAGTTTGGTAACGAGAGCATCGGGAGTGAATCCAACCTCATAACCCGCTCCTACATAACTGGAAGCTGGGAATGGCGTGGATGGAATGGAAGAGAAGAACAAGCGCATATCCTTCTCTTCCAGGCGCAGGAATGCAGCTGTAGGTTTGGTCTTGGTGATATCGGCTGCAACCTTCTGAGATTCAGTTACTTGGTCTTTATTTTTTTGTAAAAGCTGTTCAGCCCGCTCTTCAATATCTAGCGCAGTAGCTACCTGCACGATAGATTCCTGCCAATTACGGCGATCATAAGTGATCGTAGGCGCGATCTTCTCGAGTTGTTCGAGAATTTTGGCATCCAAACTGGCATTGGCAATAATGAGGTCCGGATTGGCGCTGACTACAGCTTCAAAATTGACACTTTCATTGATGGGTTCGACATCCACGCCTTGAGCTTCAAGTTGCTCATTCAGGTAATCTTGCCGACCAATAGGTGTAGCAAGTACCAGTGGTACCTCCAAGGAGAGGAGAATGTCCTCCATATTAATGGACACAATCCGTTCGGGATGTGCCGGGATTTCTTTGCTGCCACTGGCGCTCTCCACGGTCTTAGTAGCTGATTCAGTGGATGAGTCCCCATCTGTCCCCGCAGCTGATTTTACGCCATCTGCAGATGGCTGCGAAGTGCTTGCAGGTGTCTGTCCACACGCAACAAGTAACATCGCGAGTATGAACAGGATCCCCGTTATTTTGACATATTGCTGTTTGTACATCATAATCCCCCTGTGTTTCTAATGATATTGATTCTCAGTACACTTTATATTGTAGCGGTCTCATGTTGGGGGAGACATAGCCTTCTGTGCTATCCGGTCATGGATTAATGTGCTGAGTTCCACCAAAAAGTTTCAGGGTTTCATCGATGATCTGATCATGAGCATATGGTGAATAATCCAACCACGGCATTTCATCTAGCAGATATACATGTTGGTTCTGCACAGGCATCAAATCTTGCCATTGCTGAGTATGTTGTAGTTTATGCCAACGTTGCTGGGATTCTGAGTCCTGGTCCACAATCAGTAACATGCGATCTCCAACCATTTGAGGCAACTCCTGTTCATCCAATGCACGATAGACTTGCCCTGGAAGCAGATCATGTGAAGGCGCCACGCCCAGGTCGTTATATAGAACAGCGCCCCCATTGCGTCGCCCGTAGATTAACAGATGACCCATCATGATATGAATAATGGAGACCGTATCCTTACCGATTAAATGAGTAAGCTGCTCTTTGGCTTGGATTACCTTGTCATCGTACTGCTCCAACCATTGCTGAGCATCTTGTTGCTGTCCCACAATGGAGGCAACTTGTATGAAGTGTTCCCGCCAGCTCAATCCTTTCCATGGGATAACGATGGTAGGCGCAATTCGCTGTAGCGTTCTTTTTAACGTATTGGCTTCGTACTCATTACAGAGTATGAGGTCAGGGCTCGCTTGCATCAACAACTCAACGTTGGTTTGCCAGATACGAGGATTCATGCGTTTGCTACGTCCCAGATGATAAGGGATATTCGAGAAAAACAGATTCCTGTGTTGATCCCGTCGGTTATCGATCAATGCCGCATGGGGGATGATCTGTAATGCCAGCAGATGGCCAGTGGTTCCGAAGGAGAGAGCGGCAATTTTACTGCGTTTCTGTCGTTGATAGGTAGAGGGAGACACGCCAACATATTTTTTGAATTTGCGACTAAAGTAAAACTCGTCCTGAAAACCAACCTGTGAGGCGATATGTTTGATGGTTTGGCCGGGGACGAGCAGCATCTCTTTGGCCCGGTCCATGCGGATGCTATTCACGTATTCCATGGGACTGATGCCAGTGCTGTTTTTGAATACCCGCGAATAGTGCCACACACTCATGCCTGCCACTCCGGCAAGAACTTCACGAGAAAGATGCTCAGCATATCCAAGCTCAATAAGTTCAAGCGTTTGATCCAAAGCAGAGGTGTGTTCGGAATCTCCTATTGCACTTTCTTTGGGAGGAGCATACACATGGGTTAACAATTCATGCATCAAAGTCTGAATACGAAATGGACGATTTTCTTGAGGTACAGAGATGCATTCATGGAGCTGTGAGGCAATTCTGGTACATTCCTGAAAAAGTTCATGCGGTAACTCATCGGCATAAGCCGAACGAAGTAACCCTTTTTGGTATACCTCCATTACAGTAGATCCGGAAGTAGCTTTATTGATGTCGGAGAGAGGCTTCAACATATCAAAATATATCGCGATGCCCTGTAAAGGATGAACCTCATCCGTTGTATATTCTATCGCTGTTCCTGGCAGGATCAGATACATCTTGCCGAGTGTGGCATGATTCAGCCTATGCCCAATACGGATATCGGCTTCACCGCCAGTACAGATGAGCAGAAGATGTGAGTCCGCTAATACGAATGGGGCAAGAAAAGACGCTTGATCGAGAACTTCGGATGTCTTGAATCTTGCATATAGGTCACGGGTATGGTCACCGTTAGATATCAGTGGAAAGACTTGCAAAGTCACCAGAATCCCTCCTTAACTTGCAATAGTAACATTACATATGATGTATTTGAGAATAATTATCAATTATCGCATATTGTCATTCAAATAAGAAGTCCATATGATAATATGAAAATGAAATAGCGAATTCTAATCATTGAACCGCGTAACTCTCCACTATAACTTGAATTGAAATAGGTTACCGAGTTGGAAAATAGCCAATACATAGTTCCCATCATCTAAACCGTTGAGCGAATAATTATTGAAAATCTTAACTGATGTTAATCGTAGAATTACTTAAATAACAGATCATTTAATTCACTACGCAAAAAAAGACAAGCCCCTCTCCTAAGATGTCCGCAGGAAGAGGAACTTGTCTTTTTAATTAGAGCTTGCGATTAGTATCTTTCCAGAATCGTCTGTGTCTTCAAGCCATCAGCCGGAATCAGCCAGTTGTTGTTCTCCAGCAACTGCAACAGTTGGGTACGCAGTCCGGATACGGCTTCAGTATCATCGGTTTTGAAAGAAACCTCTACGATATTCTCAATACCTGTACCTGCTGCGTCACGGATCGGCCATACTTCGAGTGTAAGCTCTTGACCACTCCATGTACCTTCATATCGTTGGAATGTGATTGGACCATATGCACGGGATTGAGTCAATTGCTGCTTGCCCCAGTTGGAGGCAGACCAGTTTTTCAATTTGCCCGGAAGCTTGTCCAGTAACATGTTCAAGGCTTCTTGCTGCGAAGGAAGTTGGACTCCTGTCGCTTTGGTATCGACTTTTTTGGTGTTGGAGAAGCTCAGCGTCTGTTTGCCGTATCCCCAATCAATCTCAGCCTCGTAGTTATCATCCGATTTATCAAATCCCTCTTGGTTAGCCAGAGTCAGCGCTGCGTTGATGTCGCCATTGATTACAGGGTAGCGTTTTTTATAAGTCAATTCGTAGTTATTCTTGTCATCCTTTTTGCGAAAACGAACGTTCCATCCTTGTTGATCCAATCCGAGAGCATTGGTCTCGAAGTACTCTACGTTAATATTTCTTGGCGTGGAATTTAGGCCGAGTGTCTGGATCACTTCACTGCGTGGTGTCCCATCTGTATTCAATACAAGTTCTGGCTTGGCCAGAAACTTTACTTCATAAGCAGGAACGGCATTGGCAGCAGCTGAAGCCTGGGGTGCTCCCAGAAATGTCATTCCACTTCCCAATGTTACGATGCTCAACATCAATGAGGCGGTTACCTTTTTCCACTTTTTCAAAACCAATCACTCTCCTAATCTGGATTAACGTACAGACTCACTTTATCGCCTGAATATATGAAAGCGATTAAAGGGAAGCGCACATTGCGTTAACCCTGTATAGATTTGATGAATGGCAAACGATAGTTTATAGCGGATCAGGGCAATCAGCCATGGAAAATGGGGAAGCCGTGACTCACCTCTCGCAGCACTTCTTTGAAGCGGTTTACCTGAACGGAAGGGTGGCGATCCTTGTTATGTACAGTATAGATATGGCGCGGTGCCTGCTCTCCCGGAATTGGAAGAACTTGAATGAGCCCGTGCTGTTCCTCCCACTGTACCGCCATCCGAGACATGAATGAGACATGCCCCCCGATTAACACGAGCTGTTTGATCGCTTCCAGGGAATCCATCTCCACGGTACTCCGCAAACGAATATCATGTTGCGCAAGCCATTGATTGGTTAGCCGCCGTGTACTGGATTCATTGCCATGTAAGGCAAAAGGAATCTGCGCGATATGATCAGGTGTTAATGTATCCTTCTGGGCCAACCCATGTTGCGGGGAACAGATTAAAACCAGGTCGTCTTCACATAACGTCTCTGCTTGCAGGGCAGGGCCAACAAATGGCTCGGAAGAGATCACCCCCAGATCAATCTGATGCCGAATCAGCATCTCGCGAATAACAGGTGATGGTTTGACGGATAAGACAATACGAATGCCCGGGAATTCCTGAGAAAAGGTGTTGAGTATGGTAGGCAGCAAATATGTAGCCGGTACATAGCTTGCTCCAATGTGCAGGGTGCCCCGATAGAGACTGTCATATTCCTTTACGACCCGTCTTGCCTCTTGGGTCAGAGCATTGATTTTGACAGAATAGTGGAGCAAGGCTTGTCCGGCCTCGGTTAAAAAAGTCTTCCCACTGCGTGATTCGAATAATCGCACGCCCATCTCTTCCTCCAATGACTTCATATGAAAGGTAACGGTCGGTTGTTTGATCCCCAGTAACTCGGCCACGCTTGTCATGTGATGATGCTTGTCGATCAGTTCAACAATTTGCAATTTGATCAGATTCAATGTCCCGACACTCCTCTCACTTCTACTAGCCCCAATATATAAGATGATCTAATGTTTTTCATAAAGACGGAGAGTACAGAACCAATCTGAAGAAGCGAAGCCAAAAGCTTTCTGGAAGAAAGCTGCTTCGGAAGCATAAGCTTCGCCTTTATCCCCGGATTTCTCCCTTCATAAAGGGAATATAAGAAATCTGGGGATAACAGCGATCGGAAGATGGTGCTGTAATCGAAGCGACAACATGAAAATTAATTTAGTTCACCTACTATAGATTTAATCTATGAACATCAACAGAATTCATCTAAAAAGTTAATTCCAATTTTACATACAAGACATACAACTCGCGAAAGCGGACGTTAGACTGAGAACAGTGCAAGAGATCAAGTAACAGAAGACAGGCAGGGATGCTTATGAAATTAGAGATGACAGGAATTCAAAAATCATTTAATCAAACACCCGCGCTGCTGCCAACGGATCTAACGCTTGAACATGGAAAGTTCACGACCCTGCTCGGCCCATCGGGCTGTGGCAAAACAACACTGCTCCGCATGTTGGCCGGGCTGGAACAGCCGGACGCGGGGGAGATTCGTGCAGATGGTCAGTGTATCTACTCTGCGGCGAAGCGGATTGATATACCAACACACAAGCGTAATCTGGGCATGGTGTTTCAAGATTTTGCATTATGGCCGCATATGACCGTATACGAAAATGTAGCGTTTGGCCTGAAGGCCGGAAAACAGAAATCTGATCTGCGACAAAAGGTGAATGAAGCCCTTGGCATGGTTCGCCTGCAAGGCATGGAAGATCGTTATCCTCATCAGCTGTCTGGTGGACAGCAGCAACGGGTTGCTTTTGCCAGAGCCGTAGCGGTCAGACCTGGTGTGATCCTGTTCGATGAACCACTGAGCGCACTGGATGCTGTACTCCGGGAAGAGATGCGGATTGAGATGATGTCACTGGTTCGGGACATGGGATTGACTGCGCTGTACGTCACACATGATCAGATTGAAGCGATGTCGATGTCAGATGAGATTGTGGTGATGCAGAAGGGGCGAATATTGCAAAAGGGAAGCCCGGAAACGATCTACTCGGCGCCAAGTGATCCGTATGTTGCTTCGTTTATCGGAAAGTCCAACTGGCTCACTCCTAATCAATCCATGGTTCGTCCGGAGCATGTCACCTGGAACAAAACAGGTCATGATGATCTGTGTTATCCGGGGACGGTACTCAGCGTTAGCTATGTAGGTGAGCGTTACGAAGTGCGAGTGCAGATGGAAGGGCTGGGTGTATGGACAGCCTATATGAATCAAAGAGTGCGTGTAAGGGAGCGGGTGCAGCTCTATGTAACCCCTGAACGGATATGCCGAATGGACGGTTATGACCACCCGAGTGTGAAGCAAAACGAAGCGATCGCAGTGGCATATTAAATTGTTGAACGAGCACGCAGTTGGAAGCAGAAGTACACATTTTATAAGAAACCAGGGGAGATGGACGAATATGTTGGGTATGAAAACACGGAAAAAGAGCGCAATGCTGTTATTAACAGCGGTAATGAGTATCAGTTTGTTCGGATGTAGTACAGGGAACTCGACCACAGGCAACGCGGCACAACCCGCGGGTGAAGGAAACACAGCAGCGGCGGCGGAAACAACGAAACCGGCTGGCGGCAAGTTGGTCTTGTACAGTGCTGGCCCACAGAAGCTGGCAGATAACATCGTGAGCGGATTTACAGACAAAACAGGGATCGAAGTTGAGATGTTTCAGGGAACGACAGGAAAAATTCTGGCTCGTATGGAAGCTGAGAAATCCAATCCGGTTGCAGACGTTGTGATCCTGGCCTCTTTACCTTCAGCACAGGCTCTGAAAGCCGATGGACTGACTATGCCATACCCTGAAGCAGCCAATGCAGACAAGTTGAACAAGGACTGGTCGGATGCAGAGGGCAACTATTTTAGCAGCAGTGCTTCCGCACTGGGCATTGTGTATAACACCAAACTGGTATCTACACCACCAACAAGTTGGGCAGAACTGGCTACGCCTGCGTGGAAAGATGCAGTGAACATTCCGGACCCTACATTATCAGGTTCAGCACTCGACTTCATCACAGGATACCTGAGTGCGAATGGTGAAAAAGGATGGGATCTGCTGAGTGCCTATAAAGCCAATGGTGTAGCGATGGCAGGTGCCAATCAGGAAGCACTTGATCCAGTCATTACGGGTGCCAAAAGCATCGTAGCAGCAGGTGTGGACTACATGGCGTATTCCTCCAAGGCAAAAGGCGAACCACTGGATATCGTATATCCTGAGGAAGGCACGGTCATCAGCCCAAGACCGGCAGCGATTCTGAAATCCAGTCCAAATGTAGAAAATGCCAAAGCGTTCATTGACTACCTGTTGTCCGATGAAGCACAGAAGCTTGTTGCAGATGCTTATCTGATCCCGGGCCGCGAAGACATTGAAGCGACTAACCGTGCCAATGTGAAGGATATTCCACAACTTAAAGTGGATTGGAACTGGATGAGCGAACATGGCGAAGAGACAGCGGCGCGTTTTTCCGAGACTTTTAAATAAGAAGAACAAGGATAGAGACAACTAGGCAAAAGGAATACCTGCTGTCTGTGGAAAGTCATGTGAGGTGAACGTAGTGAAACCTGTTGGAATAGACAACAACCGAATTTTTCGGAGAGTGGGCGTGATTCTGGCCCTCTTTCTGCTGACCATAAGCATTGGCGTACCGCTCTTGCTGATCTTCTGGCAAAGTGTGTATCCGGACGGGCAGTGGGATTGGATGGCTCCGATTCGTACGATTACAGGTCATCATCTATCAGGTGTATTGCTGAATTCCGTCTGGCTTGGCATCTGCGTTGTAGCGGTAACCACGCTGCTGGCGCTGCCGCTGGCCTGGATGATGGCGAAGACTCGGATGGGTGAGCATCGCTGGGTCGATGTAATCCTGATGATTCCGTTCATGACTCCGCCGTATATCGGATCGATGGGCTGGATTCTGTTTATGCAAAAAGGGGGATATCTGCAGCAATGGGTGCCCTCATCTGCGGGTTGGAGTGAGCTGTTCTTCAGCTTCTGGGGCATGGTGCTCATCATGAGCTTGCACCTGTTCCCGTTCCTGTATCTGCTGCTTCGAGATGCGTTGATCCGCATCGGTGGCAATCTCGAAGAAGCGGGAGCCGTGCACGGTGCACGTGCAGGATACCGTTTCAGACGTATTATTTTACCCTTATTGTTGTCGTCCTACGGCATGGGGATCATGCTGGTCTTTGTCAAAACGATTGCGGAATTCGGAACACCGGCAACCTTCGGGCGCAAGATTGGCTATTATGTCATGACCTCCGAGATCCATAAGTACATCTCCAGTTGGCCGATTGACTTCGGCAAGGCGACTTCGCTGGCATCGGTGCTGTTGTCCGTCTGTCTGGTGATGTGGTATATGCAGTCTGCCATGAGTCGAAAGTTCACGTATCGTCTGGTCGGTGGCAAAGGGCAACGTTCGAAGCGATATTCTCTTCGTGGCGGAGCAGGATGGTTGTGCGGGGTGTATCTTGCAATCCTGTTGATCCTGTCGATAGGTATCCCTTATTTCTCGATCATCGCCGCTTCGACCATGAAGTTACGGGGATCAGGAATTGCTTTTGATAATCTGACCTTGGATCATTACAAGGAGCTGTTATCTTGGGGATCAGTGAGTATGAAGGCCATCGGGAACAGTCTCGGTCTATCCCTTGCGGCTTCAACGGTCGCTGTTATTATCGGAACCGGATTTGCACTAGCGATCGGCAGATCATCTTCATTCATGCAGCGTGTGATTGACTTGTTCAGTCTGTTGCCTAATACGGTGCCGGGTATCGTGATGGTCGTGGGTCTGATTCTGTTCTGGAACTCACCCTGGATGCCAGTTACATTGTATAACACCTACGGCATGGTCGTGCTCACGTACGTTGTGCTCTTCTTGCCTTACACCGTGCAGTATGTAAAATCGAGCTTTACCCAGATTGACGGAACATTGTTCCAAGCTGGGCAAGTGTTTGGCGGGAAGCCGCTGTATATTCTGCGGCGAATCCTGATCCCGCTGATCCTGCCCGGCATGTTGGCCGGCTGGATGATGACCTTCACGATTGCAACAAGAGAACTGGTTGGATCGTTATTGATTCTTCCACCGTCGATGCAGACGTCGGCTACGTATATTTTTGCCCAGTTTGAACAAGGTCAGGTATCACTGGGAATGGCGATGGCCGTGGTGACTGTAGGTCTGACGGTGCTGATGCTGCTGGGAATCGAACTGCTGAATTCAAAGAGAAAGTGGAATGCATCATGATCAAACTGAACGTATGGGGCGGTGCAGGGGAACACGGACGTTCCGCCTATCTCCTGAGCGGGAGCCAGTTCCACCTTTTGCTGGATTGTGGTGTGAAAAAAGAAGGCACGGGCGATTATCCGATGATTGACCCGGAGATTGTCCCGCAACTGGATGCGGTCCTGTTGTCCCACGCCCATGAGGATCATTCGGTCGCCATCCCTTTGCTGTACAAGATGGGCTACCAGGGTGAAGTGTGGACGACGAGAGAGACGAGGGCGCAGCTGCGTACGTATTTTGCCAACTGGCGAAGGTTTGCAGAACGTGTCGGAGAGAAGCTCCCTTACGATGAAGCAGATGAGCAGGCTATTCGTTATCGGTATTTGGAAGATGAGGTCGTATCCCAAACCTGGTTCCAACCGATTCCCGAAGTAAAAGTGATGTGGGGACGGAGTGGACATCTGGCTGGATCGGTGTGGTTTGGGGTTGAAATGGAAGGTAAGCGGATTTTTTATTCCGGGGACTACACGTCCGAATCGATGCTTTTACAGGAGGATTATCCAGCGGAGGCGTTCTTACGGGAAAACATGATTCGTGAAGATACGTTGTTCGATGCTCCGAGCAGCGAACAGTGGATTACGGAGGAACTAATCGCTATAAACAGTGGGCAAAAGGCTGGAGAACTCATAACGTCACCAGATCAGACATCTGTTGCATCAGAAGCGTCGTCAAGAACACTTGTATCCATGGAGATACCCATGAAGGAGAGAAATTTCACATCCAATGGAGCAGTCAGAGCAGGCAGAGCAAACGTAGCAGACGCTGCGCCAATATCTTCCGTCGTGGTGGATCTGGCGATCGTTGATGCGGCCTACGGTACGGACCAGGATACACAGGCCGAAAAACTGGAACAGCTGGAACGAGCCATTCGCCAGACGATTGCTCAAGGTGGAAAGGTGCTCTTACCTATGCCTGTCGTAGGGCGTGGACAGGAGATCATACTGTGGGCACAGCAACAATTCCCGGCTATTCCAATCGTAGTGGAACAAGGGCTGGTGGACGGTATGAAGCAACTTATGCATGTTCCGTATTGGTTGAGGGAGAAGGGAGAGCATGTCATCGGAAGTTCGTTGAAAGACAAAATTGATGGCTTTCTGACCGGACGAGGATGGGATCTGCCTACAACCACCCAAGAGCGGGAACAACTGTTGGAACATCATGCTGCTTCGCTATGGTTCATTCCGGACGGTATGATGCAGTCCTCGCTTGCCCGTTGGTACTATAGTCAATTATCGGACAGGGAGGAGAATCTGATTCTGCTCACCGGGCATGTTGCTCATGGCACATTTGCTGATAAACTGCTACGGGTTCCTGACAAGTATGGCGTGTGTGATGTGCGGAAAATACGTTATAAAGTGCATCAGGGCTGGAAGGATGTTGAACGGATGCTGCATCAGGTTCCAGCAAGGCATACGGTCCTTGTGCATGCTGACCGGGCAGAGACGGACCGATTAAAAGAAGGATTGCTCAGAAATAGCCCGTCACCGGGAACAGTGATACATTCACTGTCTGCTGGTGACGAGCTATATGTGTGAATTGTGCATGAATCGAATTGATGCGTCAGATTGGAACGTCCCTGGGGACGTTCTTTTTCCATTGTTGTCTGATCAGTTAGGGTTTGCGATGAATGGGGTGTTCCAGTTCGGCATGGCCCATCAAACTATCAACGGCTTCACCATCCACCAGTATATCCAGACTCTTCACTTCATCAAATTGAAACATCGTTGTTGTTAAAGCTTCCAATGCGAGCAATTCTCCACTGGTACCGAGGTTCGCTTCAGCGGGGATATGAACATTCAAAGTCACCGTACCCTCAGCATATTGGACAGAGAGCAATTCCACCTGCTCCCAGAGGGAAACAAGCTCTGAATCGGTGTTCGTTTGCAACGCTGCAAATGTTTTTTCATATTTTTCGGAGTCATCCTTGTACTCAATTTCCTGCTCTGTTTTCTCTAGCTCAAGTACCTGAGAGTCTGCCAAATATACATCGACGACTTGTGTATTCATTGTGCCCAGATCCACCTCCGTTTCGGATGGGTTTGGTGCCTGCACCTGTCCTCCCTGAACAGCAGGTTCATTCGAACCGGATTGGCTCACTGGCTTCTGGGCACATCCAACTCCGATAAGGATCAAGCATGATAATATAAGTGCACAACCTAGCTTCTTATTCAAAGAATCACTTCCTTTATCTGATTTATTTGATGATTTATAGGCCCAAATACTCCTTGATTCCATCGGCTATCGCTTGAGCGGCTCTCATCTGAACGTCATCGGACGACATCAGTTCTTCATCGAGCACATTACTCAAGAATCCCACTTCCAAAAGCACTGCAGGCATGGTCGTGTCTCGGATCACTTCCAAGTTGCCATTTTTCACACCACGATCTCTAAGCCCCATGGCTTTCAACAAACGTTGATGAATGATAGTGGCTAATTCCTTACTATTACTGCGTTGATAATAATATGTCTCTGTACCTGTGGCTTGGGGGGCGGACTTCACGCTATTGCCATGGATAGATACAAATACATCCGCATTTAATTGATTGGCGAGTTGAACACGCTCAGGGCGGGTCGGATAGGTATCACCTTCACGAGTCATCACCAATTCGATATTAGGTTCATTGAGCAGCAGGGCTTGTACTTTGTGAGCTAATGCCAAATTGTATTCCTTTTCGGGTTTGTTCGTGATGCTGATCGTCCCTGGATCACTGCCACCGTGTCCTGGATCGATGACCACAACCTTGCGTCCTGAGTCGCCTACTGGAGTGACTGGAGCAGGTGTGACATTGTCACCCGCAACATTCAGATCAATAATCAGTTTGTCGGCAATCACATTGTGGCTGTACTGGACATTCTTCACATTATTCAATTCTACGACAATGCGAACTTGTGCCGGTTCTCGTTTGAACAGTGAATATCTCACTTCCGTCACATTGGGATAACCGCTCACATCCAACTTGCCATTGAGTCCTTGATCCAGCGGCTGGGAGATATCACCAAAGGTGGCTCCGGGCAAGTCCACAACCAGACGATCAGGGTACTTGAGGGTCGTTACTATTGGCTGAACGGCCCCATCGGTGGATAAAACGAGCTGATTATTGGCAAATTGGATATCGGTAACCTGAGCGGTAGAGCTTGAATCCCCTTTTCCAGGACTATTTCCTGGTTCAATAGCAGGTTCCTTACTGGTGTTTGTTAAGTATACGATCTTATCTTGATTGTTCCATCTTACCTTAAGCCCCATTTGTTCACTGACAAATCGAATGGGCACCACCAGCGTTTTATTCAAAATCTGCGGTGCTGTGTTCAAATTGACTTGTTTGTCAGCAACCATGGCTTGCTTTTGATCGACGGTTAGGGAAATCGTCTGTTGATCTTGCTGAATTTTTACAGTGCGTGCTTGTTGGTTCCAATCGACTTTGAATTTCAAATTTTCGGCAACGACACGAATCGGGATCATCACGTTTTTATTGATAATCGTTACCTGTACATCACTTGGGAGGACTAATTCCTCTCCATCCATAAAGATTTTCGACGTGCTTGCAGCGGCATTTCCCTGATTAGGGAGCAAAACGAGTAAGAACAGACTCAAAAACAGTAGTAAAATGGTTTTCTTCATTATGCACCTCGACTAATATTAGATCATTTTCTTAATTCCAAAATATCCCTACACATTATAAACGGTAAAAATGTAAAAATGTTTCTCTTCTGATATCTAATTATCAATTGATGGATGAAAACATGATGTGTGATCGCAAATGGGGTGAATCTCTCTCTTTTTATTTTCAATGATGTAATTAAATTTCATATAATGTTTGACTTGTGAAATTTAATATCATATACTGGGTGAAATTATGGCAGGATGACGTGTTCATCGGGTCTTGCAGGAGGTTGGGAGTGGATGGATACAGGCAGCTATCCGATGTGGGAGAAGTATCGTTTGAAGCAGGAGCATCTGGTCATCGGACTAATGTCAGGAACGTCACTTGATGGAACAGATGCGGCACTGGTGCGTATTCAAACCGATATGAGCGGGGCATTACAGCAGATCGAGCTGGTTGATTTTGTCTGTGTGCCGTATTCGAATGGATTGAGAGACGTACTGATCCGGTTATGTTCACCGGAGACGGCGCGTGTCGACGAGCTGACAGCCGCGCATTTTGGTGTATCAGAGTGGTATGCGCATAGCGTTACGGAACTGATGCAGTCTGCCGGTATCTCAACGCAGCAGTTGGATATGATTAGCATGCATGGGCAGACGGTATGGCATGCTCCTGTAGCATCTGCATTTCCAGGGCCAACGGGAGCAAGTATTGATGTGGTATCGACATTGCAGATCGGTGAATGTGCTGTCGTTCGAGAACGGACAGGACTGCCAGTGATTGGCAACCTGCGGGCAAGGGATATGGCCGCTGGTGGGGAAGGTGCCCCGCTTACGCCTTATGCGGATGCTCTGATGTTCCGCAGCCCGACGGAAGGGCGGCTGGTGCAGAATATCGGTGGCATTGGCAATGTGACGGTGCTTCCCTCCGAGTCATCCACCGAAGGTATTTCGGCATTTGATACGGGACCAGGGAATATGGTGATGGACGCCATTGTGCGGCAGGCAACGGATGGGCGGCAGCATTATGATCCGAATGGAAGTATTGCCGCACAGGGGAAGGTCGATCAGGGTCTGGTAGACTTGTGTTTGGAGGATGAGTATTTCAAAAGACTTCCACCGAAAAGTACCGGGCGAGAAGTATATGGAGCCGCGTATGCAGTGAGACTGATGGAGATGGCCACAAAGCGTTCCTTATCTCTTGAAGATACGCTGGCTACTGCCACCTGTCTGACCGCGGAAACCATCGTGCGTGCAGTGAAGGATTTTATCCTGCCCAAGGTGCAAATATCGGCCATGCTCGCGTGCGGTGGTGGCACTTCCAATGCCACGTTAATGGAGATGATCCGTCAGAGACTACCGAAGGATATCCGTTTGGAGCGAACGGCAGATTATGGTATACCCGATGATGCTCGGGAAGCCATTGGATTTGCTTTACTTGGCCATGAGGCACTTATGGGAAGAACCAATACACTTCCGGCAGTAACCGGCGCAAAACACGCCGTAATCTCGGGCAATCTCACACTTTAGTGAGACCTGAATTTAATATGAGTTCAGTTATGGAAGGGCGAGGAATTCGATTAGACGCGAGTGGAATTATAAGATAAAATGCTTGTACATGAATGCAGTACGGAAAGGAGGAGCGAATGGAAGGCATGAAAGGTGGACTTGTACGTTTACGCGCATTAATGGATGACTTGACCCCGTCCGAACGGAAGATCGGAGCTTATATTCTCGATCACCCGCAAGAAACTGTTCAATCCTCGGTGGCCCAGTTGTCTGAACGGAGTGGAGGAAGCCCAGCTGCCATTATCCGTCTCTGCAAATCACTAGGTGTAACGGGTTTTCAGGAGCTGAAGCTGAAGATCGCCGGAGATTTGCAGACGAGTGAGCCATATCAATATACGGAGATTCGTCCCCAGGACTCCATGGAGAGCATTATTCAGCATGTGTCCGCAAACAATATTCAGTCGGTGAAGGATACGGTTCATATTCTGGACCCACGTCTGGTGGAAAAAGCTGTGGACGTGCTTCATCAGGCAAACCGGATCTTTTTCTATGGAGTAGGGGCCTCCAACCTGATTGCGCTGGATGCACATTACAAGTTCATGCGAATCAATCGCACAAGCTTTTCGTTCGCCGATCCGCATATGCAGATTTCGTCCGCAACGACGCTTCGTGAGGATGATGCGGTTGTATGTATCTCGTATTCAGGGGAGACGTCGAACGTAATCTCCTGTCTCAAGCATGCTCATGATGGTGGTGCAGCGACAATCAGCATTACCAAGTGGGGCAGCAATACACTCAGTAGTATGGCGGATGTGCCCCTGATGATTACTTCTACCGAAAGTGATATTCGGAGCGGAGCAACTTCGTCACGGATTGCACAGTTGAACGTGATCGATATTTTGTATCTGGCGATTGCCAGTCGGGATTATAACCAGTCGGTGGAATATTTGGAGAAGAGCCGACAGGCTATTCTGGAGCACAAGTGAAGTAGAACCATATGAATCCCTTTCTGTTTATGCAGGAGGGGATTTTTTGACGGATTATATCCGCTTTTAGAATAAAAAAAGAGCCCAGACTAATGTCGGGCTCCTCTCTTTCAACCTCTAATAATACCCCTTGTACGGCTCAGGAAGGCCCCGCAATGGCGCTACGGACAAAACCGTCAGCCAGATCAAGCCTGTGCTGAGCTTCTGTTACGTCCACGCCTGCCATCAGCATGACGATGGCCGTTTTTACATGACCGTCTGCACCGGTAAAAGCCTCTTCAATATCCGCTTCATTCGCTCCGGTTGCCAGATGTATCATGCGTTTGGCCCGATGGACAAGCTTTTCGTTCGAAGGGTTCAGATCAACCATGAAATTACGGTAAACCTTGCCCAGACGAATCATGGCGGTAGTGGTGAGCATATTCAGAATCATTTTCTGGGCGCTGCCTGCCTTCATACGTGTTGAACCCATGACAACCTCTGGGCCGACAACAGCCTCAATGCTCACATCAGCCAACAGGGTCATCGGCGTGCCTGCATTATTGCTCAGGCTGATCACCGTAGCCCCGATCTCCTTGGCGTGCCTCATCGCACCCAGCACATACGGCGTTCGTCCACTGGCTGCAATGCCAACCACTACATCGTTTTTGTCTAAGCCATGTTCATCAAGGTCGGCAGCTCCCAACTCCTCATTATCTTCAGCACCTTCAACCGGGTCCTTCACTGCCCGGAATCCCCCTGCAATAATACCCTGCACCATGGATGGCGGGGTTCCGTAGGTAGGCGGGCATTCCGAAGCGTCAAGTATTCCTAATCGTCCACTGGTACCTGCGCCTACATAAAAAAGCCTGCCGCCAGACTGAAATGCTTCCAAGATCCGATCCGCAGCTTGAGCAATGACCGGAATGAGGGGCTGAATGAGCTCCGCAATCCGTTGATCTTCCTTATTAATGAGCTCCATAATTTCTGCCGAAGGCAATTCATCTATATGATCCGTTAGTGGATTGGGTTGTTCTGTTAGTAGTGAATTCAGCATGTGATTCATCCGTATGGCCTCCTTCTCTCTTTTAAAATGATTCATTCAGGGAACGGCGTTGTCTTGCCAGTTGTGCTGCGCCAACCGCTGGAGCGGGGGCATCTTCACGATATACAAAGTCCAACTCTCCATAATATCCCGATAACTTCAGGATAAATGTATTTCGGAAAAGTGTAGCGTATCGAAACATTGATCCGGACAGGACAACCGGAGTGGATGCAAATTCGGGATGACGTGCAATCAGCGCCTTGGCAGTATCCGCCAATTGTGAGGCTTCGTCAATGATCAGTGCGCAGGCGGCCTCATCTCCGAGTTCAGCAGCTTCTATTGCTAGGCGGGCGATGGATGCGGTCTCGGTTTTGCCCCAATCCGTCTGATACACTCGCGTCTTTAGCTCCGATATATCCCGAAGGCTCAGATTCTTTAGAAGAAGCGGGGTTAAACAGGTTGGAGGAAGAACACCGTCATAACTCTGCATAACCACTTGGAGTGCACGCTGCCCAATACGATAGCCGCTCCCCTCATCTCCGAGCAGATGACCCCAGCCTCCTGCACGGTATCGCTCGCCTTCCCGCGTAAATCCGTACACGATGGAACCTGTTCCAGAGATACACAATACACCGTGCGTATGTCCGAGAGAGGCCATCAGAGCAATCTCTCCTTCGGATATAACCCAGACTTGACAACCTTCTGATGCCTGTCGATTAAGACTCTTCATATAGTTATTTACTGCTTCGGCTATAAGTTGCCGTTCTTGGATCGTATCTACACCTGACATACCGAGGCATATACCCTCACAATTTGTCGATAAATCACTTATTAGATTAAATAGCTGTTCCAGCACTCGTTGCAGTTCGGAAATGGCCTGTTCAGTGGATACGCTGTGAGGATTCGTGGGACCGCCGCTGAGTCGGGCGAGAATTTCACCAGATTCAGAAATGATTGCTGCATCAGTATTGGTACCGCCTCCATCTATGCCTACATATACTCGCAAAGTGGCTCACCTCGCTTGCTTGGGTTTTCTTTTTACATAGTATAGTTGCATGAAAAGAAAAAGTAAAATTAAATTTTATAATAAAAAATAATGTTGAATTTTTATTTTACAACTCATATAATGAATTCAATCTACAATTTTGGAAGGAATTAATACTGTTAATGTCAATTAAGTTGACGTTAATATTGCATTTAAGAGATTTAGTCTGCGACTGGCAGGCCCAATCTACAGGGGAGGTGCTTTTCCTTACTGCCGCGTGTATAGGTGGATTGCGTTTGAAGGCCGAACGATCACAAAGGGGTAGCATGGTTAGGCAATGAAAGAATCGGATGATGACATGCAAAGGAGATGAAGGGATGAAAAAGAAGGGTCTGGTATGGGCAATGTTGTTGATGATGGTCTGGGTTACAGCCTGTGGGAATAGCGGAGGTGCTGCTTCGGATGACCCGAATGCCGATGATACGGTAACGGTATGGACCTATCCTGTACATGGCACATATGAAGATGAACTGAAGGATCTAATCTCTGATTTCAATAAAGAACACCCGAACATTACCGTGAAGACGGAAATGCTTTCCTGGGCGGAAGGGCCCAAAAAATTCGATGTCGCTTTGAACGCGGGTAACCCGCCGGATCTTTACTTTCATAGCGTAGACGGCACATATGTGAATACGGGATTGGCACTTGAGCTGGACAGCTACCTGACACCTGAGATCAAGGACGACTACCTGCCAGGTACGCTTGATTTAGGCCAGATTCAGGGGAAACAGTATGGACTGCCGTTGTATCAATTCCAATGGGCTTGGGGTGGTAACAAACGCATTCTGGAGGAAGCGGGCATTGATTGGAAGTCCATTCAACAAAATGGCTGGACCTGGTCCGAATTCAACGATGCTGCTGCCAAGCTGACCAAAACGCTGGATGGCGGGGCCAAGCAATATGCACTGGTTACCGACGGAACCTCGCTTGACTTCATTGAAATGCTGTCTCGTAACAACGGGATGATCGATGTTCTTGATAAAGACGGCACGTTCCAATGGAATGATGGTCGCATTCTGGATACCCTCTCTTTTATCAAAAACCTGATGGATCAAGGGTATATGCCGAAGGAAACGGCGGCTCTCGCTCCAGCGAAACGGACGGATATGTTCTACGCGGGGGAAACGGCGATCATCTCCAAAGCGATTCCTTATTATGATGTGATGATTCAGAATCGCAACAAGGACATCGATGATGGCAAGGTGCAGGGAGAGAAGATTGATTTTGTCCTGTTGCCTGTACCACATAATGATGATCAACCTGCGGCCACAACGATGGGCGGCGAAGGGTATGTAGCCTTCAAACAGAAAAAGGACAAGGGCGAACAGCATGCCAAAAATACGTTCCTGGTGATGGAGGCGCTTAGTGGTGCCAAAGCAGGGAACTCGGCCAATGAACTGGCGCTTCCATTCGTAAGACAGTCCCAGGTGGATCTGTTTAAAGGAAAAGAGCTTGGTCAACCGGATAATCTGGCTGCTGCAAAAGTCATGGCAGAGAATATCGCGATGCCGGTTGTACTTGAACTGGATATCGACAAAGCATCTCAGCAAAAACAATTCAAGGAACAGGTTGTGAAGCCTAATATTCAGGCGCTGTTCTCGGGAGAAAAATCACCGGAGCAGATCGCAGAAGACTTCAAGAGCAAAGGCCAGCAGATGTTTGGACAATAACTCGGACAATCAAACATAACGTAAAACCACACTGATTAGGAGAGGAGGATTCGCCATGCAGACCGCCCTTGCGCCAAAACCGTCCGTGCCCCGGACTTCCCGGGTTGCCCGGTTTTGGCGAGACTACGGGTGGGCGTATTTGTTTATTTTGGCGCCTGTCCTGTTGTTTCTCATTTTCACACTGTATCCCGTTCTGACGGCTCTTGTGATGAGCTTCCAGAAATACAATATTATGAACTCAACGTGGGTTGGATTGGATAACTACGAGCGTTTGGTGAAGGATGAGACATTCTGGAAGTCGATTAAAAATACAGTCATCTTCACCGTAGGCACAGTCCCGGTCAATATTCTCATTACATTTGTACTGTCCTATTTCATCTATCAAATGAAAAGCAAATGGCAGACATTTTTCAAAGCTACCATGTATCTGCCTGCGGTAGCCTCCGGGGTGACCATCTCCATTGTATGGCTGGCGATCTTTGACCCGACGGATTCAGGACTGCTTAACCGTTTCCTCGGTCTGTTCGGCCTGGATCCGGTGATCTGGCTGGGCCAGTCGGGAACGGCACTCTTTTCCCTTATTCTGATGAACTGGCTTGGATCGCACGGAGCGGGCATTATTCTGTATCTGGCAGCCATGGGTGGTATTCCGAAATCGCTGTACGAGGCGGCGGATATTGATCATGCCAGCGGCTGGACCCAGTTCAGCAAGATTACATGGCCGCTGCTCAAACCAACGACGCTGTATCTGCTCGTCACGGGTGTCATTACATCCTTCCAGGTGTTTATCTCGGTATATCTGATGACACAGGGTGGACCAAACTTTGCGACAACTACAATCGCTTATCTGATCTATGAGACGGCATTCAAGTTCTATGAATTTGGATTGGCTTCGGCCCAGTCGTTTGTATTGGCGATTATCATCATTGTCATCTCCGTCATACAGTTCAAATATTTCTCCAGCGATATTGAGTATTAGAGGTAGTTCAAAACACGTACGATTAGAGCACGTTGCATTAAGCATCCGGGGGTGAATGAAATCCATGAAATCAACACAGAAAAAGATTCTGCTCGTTGTTGCATCCATTCTGCTGGTAGTCTGGGCGCTGGTGACGGTCATTCCGATGTATTGGATGTTCGTTGGTTCGGTGCAGGATAGCGCGATGTCGGCTTCGTTTAAACCACAGATGATTCCGGAGCAGTTGTCGTTATCACCATATGAGCGCTTTTTTGCCAAAACCGATGCCTGGCGC
The DNA here is from genome assembly GCF_000517845.1 of Paenibacillus sp. FSL R5-192. Taxonomy (NCBI): domain Bacteria; kingdom Bacillati; phylum Bacillota; class Bacilli; order Caryophanales; family Paenibacillaceae; genus Paenibacillus; species Paenibacillus sp. FSL R5-192. The sequence continues at coordinate 22,999 of NZ_ASPR01000047.1, forward strand.
TGGCTGTACAATTCGCTGCTCATCTCGATCATTCTGACCGTAACAAATGTATTCTTCGCCTCCCTGGCGGGATATGCGTTCGCCAAACTGAAGTTTCCGGGTAGTCAGGCGGTATTCTGGACGTTGCTTGGGACAATGATGATCCCGGCGCAGGTGACACTAATTCCTTTGTACATTCTGATGGTCAACGTGTTTGATCTAGGGGATACGTATACGGCCATTATTCTGCCTGCTGCCGTTAGTGTGGGCAACATTTTCTTGATGAAACAGTTCATGTCTACGCTGCCCACATCGCTGATACATGCAGCACGTATCGATGCATGTAGTGAGTTCGGCATCTTCTGGAAAGTCATTCTGCCGATGGCAAAGCCGGGAATCGCGGTGCTGGCGATATTCACGTTTGTGGCTTCGTGGAACGAATTCTTCTGGCCGTTCCTCATTACCAATTCCAACGAGATGCGTACCATTCAGGTGGGGCTGGCTTCATTCGTATTTGCCGAATCAACGGACTTCGGCGCAATGATGGCAGGGGCAACAATAGGTGCGCTGCCCATGATTATTTTGTTCTTCTCACTGCAACGTTATTTCCTACAAGGCATTACGATCGGTGCAGTAAAAGGTTAATTCCAATATATGTTCAACTAAACATTTACACCATAACAGCGATCGGAAGGTTGTTCTGTCATCGGAGTGCCAGTGTAAGGATTCGTTAGTTGAACTTATATAGTTCAGGACAAGCGACAACGTAAAGGGGGATCTACCTATGGCACGCGTGGAGTTTCGCCAAGTGCGCAAAGAATTCAAAGACGATCATAAAGGAACGTTCACGGCTGTGGCCGGCTCGGACTTTGTTATAGAAGATAAGGAATTCGTAGTGTTTGTGGGTCCTTCGGGCTGTGGCAAGACAACGTCACTGCGGATGATTGCCGGACTTGAAAAGCAAACAAGCGGTGATATTGTGATCGGTGACCGGCTTGTTAACGATCTGCATCCGAAGGATCGCGATATCGCGATGGTGTTTCAGGATTATGCACTCTATCCGCATATGACCATCCGTGAGAATCTTTCCTTTGGCCTGAAAAACCTGAAAAAGCCAAAGTCCTACATTGATGAACAGGTGCAGAATGCGGCCTCCATTCTGGGACTGGAAGCTATGCTGGAGCGCAAACCACGCGAGCTGTCTGGTGGTCAGCGCCAGCGTGTTGCGGTGGGACGGGCGATCGTCCGTGATCCGCAGGTGTTTTTATTCGACGAACCACTGTCCAATCTGGATGCCAAGTTGCGGGTACAGATGCGGGTGGAGTTGGGTGAGCTGCATAAACGTCTCGGTGCCACGATTGTGTACGTGACGCATGATCAGGTAGAAGCCATGACACTTGGGGAACGCATCGTGGTCATGAATCATGGAGATATTCAGCAGGTGGCTTCACCGAAAGAATTGTATGCGAGTCCGCGGAATATGTTTGTTGCCGGATTTATCGGTTCCCCGGCGATGAACTTCATCGATGCCCGGATTGAAGGCACGCAGGTTGTCGTGGACGGTGCATCATTCACCTTGCCAGAAGATCTACTCGCTCGTCTTCAGAGTCATCAAGGCAAGCCGGTGATTATGGGTCTGCGTCCAGAGCATATTTTTGGTGATGATGTCGCTCCGAATATCCCAACAGACCATATGCTGCAGGCACGAGTTCAGGTTGTAGAACATCTGGGCTCCGAGAATTTGGTGTATTTCCATTCCGGTACCCGTACTGTTACGGCCAAGGTTCACCCAGAAACACATGCTTATGTAGGTATGGACAAAAATTTTGTGCTGGACCTACGTAAGGCGCACTTTTTTGATCCAGAGACGGAGCTTGCGATTGGACGTGAGTAAGAGACGATGCCTGGTGAAGAAGGAACGGTGAGAAAGGGGAGAATAAAAATGCGTAAGCTGAGTGAAGTATTGATCAAGTCGGGTGCGGAAATCTATCGGGATATTATTCCGGTGACCTTGTACAGTGTCGTTAGTTCCATTGTATTGGTTCCCATTCTGATGTTTGCTCCGTTGCCGATCGCGGTGCTGCTTCTGGCCTTGATGTATATGCCCATCCTGTTCGGGGTCTGTTATGCCGTGCATCACAGATTGGAACGTAAGGAACGGCGCAATGGACTTAAGGATATCTGGGTCGGAACATTGAAGGGAATAATCCCGGGAGGATCGGTGGGTGTGCTTTTTGCAGTGCTTGGCTTCATTCTATGGTCAACTTGGTGGTATTACGGTGGACAGGGTGGAATTACAGGTACAGCGGTGGGTGTATCCCAGACGTTCTTTGTTCTCATGGCGCTGATGTCACAGTTCTATACCTGGCAGCTTGTTTTACAAAAAAACATGGGCAACGTTCAGGCGATGGGGGAAAGTGTAAAGCTGTTCTTCCGTCACCCGGGGTACACGATGGGCGCTTGTTTTCAGGCCATGTGCCTGACGGCTCTGCTGATGCTGACTGTCGTTGGTTTCGGAGCGCTGTTTGGAGGTATGTTTGCCATTTATCAGCATAAGGTAGCTCTTAATGTACTGGAGCCTGAAGAAGAGCCTGTCGTAACAGGCGGTAATGATCACCAGCATACAGGCTGGATCAGCCAGGGGAATGTGTGATGGGCCAGTTGAATGGGACCGAGCAGATCCCGGTTGTAAAAACGGGAGTTGATCTTCTGTCCAGAGGGTTATCGCATCCATGGATAACGGGTAACCGAATCGGTCTAATTACAAACCCGACTGGTATTACAGCGGATTTTGTATCGACAATAGATGTGTGCGCCGGACTGGCTAATACCGAGCTTACAGCGCTCTATGCCTGTGAGCACGGACTGTATGGAGAGCTTCAGGCGGGTGTCAGATTCGGAGACATGCTTCATCCGCGTCTGGACATTCCGGTGTTCAGCCTGTATGGAGATTACAAGAAAGCTACGCCTGCAATGCTGGCTGGAGTGGATACGGTGCTGTTCGACATTCAGGATGTGGGTATCCGTTATTACACATATGCCTCAACCTTGTTCCATATGATGGATGCCTGTGCTGGAGCAGGCAAACGTATGCTGATTCTGGACCGTCCCAATCCGCTGGGTGGAAACGTTGTGGAAGGCGGTGTGCTGAACGCGGGGTATGAATCACTCGTTGGCGCTTGGCGTGTACCTGTACGTACCGGATTGACGGTAGGTGAACTCGCCCTGATGGTCAACAGCGAGATGGATGTACCTTGCGAATTGGACGTGGTTGCCATGGAAGGATGGCAGCGCTCCATGGAGTTTGCGGATTGTGGGCTTCCCTGGATGTTACCCTCTCCCAATATGCCCACGCTGGATAGTGTGCGGGTATATGCGGGTACATGCCTGCTCGAAGGCACTAATGTATCGGAGGGCAGGGGCACGACCCGCCCATTCGAGTGGATTGGGGCACCCTGGGTTGAGGGTGAACGTTTGGCGGAACGATTTCGGGAATACAAGCTGGAAGGTGTGCATGTGCATCCAGTGTACATGTCCCCAACATTCTCCAAACATGCAGGTGAGCTGTGTGGTGGTGTAAGGATTTTTGTAACGGACAGCAGGAAATTCCGAGCGGTAGAGACAGGGCTAGTGCTTTTGCATGAACTGGTGTCACTCTATCCGGAGCAATTCTGCTGGCTGGAGCCACCAGAGCCGGGTTCAAGGTACTTTATCGACCTGCTGGCAGGGGGGAAGGAAGTCAGGGAAACGATCTATGACCGGGCGGGCTTCGTTCGTTTAATCGAAGAGTGGAATGTACAAGCAGCGGAATGGAAGGAGCGGCGAAAGCCGTTTTTGTTATATGAATGAATGGATGTTTGTTATCGGGGGGAGGCATGAAATGAGTGGGCCAAAAGAGTTATACCATTCGAGGCTGAAACAGATGACCTTGCGTGAGAAAGTCGGGCAAATGCTGCTTTGTGGCTTTCATGGAACCGAAGCTGCTGGCGATGTGGAACCCTTTCTCCGAAAGTATCCCATCGGTGGCGTGATCTATTTTGCGCGCAACGTTGAGTCGCCAGAGCAGGTAGAGCGGTTATCGTTAGGGCTACAACAGATTGCCAAAAGCAGCGGTAATGTGCCGCTCTGGATATCCATTGATCAGGAGGGCGGCATGGTTGCACGAATTACCGAAGGAATCGCCTTGATGCCTGGACCAATGGCCATTGCCGCTGCCGGTTCCATTGACGATGCATATCAGGCGGCATATATCAGTGGGTTGGAGCTGAAGGCCATGGGCATTAACATGAACTTTGCTCCGGTATTGGATGTGAACAATAACGCGGCCAATCCGGTCATCGGAGTGCGATCATTCGGCGAATCTCCACAATCGGTTGCAGAATATGGGGCCAGAACCATTGCGGGAATACAGGACGCTGGAATTGCAGCGACAGCCAAGCACTTCCCGGGGCATGGGGATACGGATACCGATTCCCATCTGGACCTCACGATCATCACTCATGATCGTGAACGGGTAGAGCGCCTGGAGTTGATTCCATTCCGAGCCGCTATCGCCGAAGGTGTCGATGCCATGATGTCGGCGCATATTTATTTCCCTGCACTGGAACCAGAGCGTCTGCCCGTAACGCTATCGAAAACCGTATTAAGCGGTCTGCTTCGCCAGGAACTGGGTTATGAGGGCATGATCGTGACAGATTGCATGGAGATGGATGCTATTGCCGTGAACTATGGCACTGTCGATGCAGCCGTAATGGCGGTAGAGGCCGGGGCAGATCTTGTGTTAATTAGCCATACGGCTAAGCTTCAGGCAGAGGCATTTGAAGCATTGTTAGCAGCTGTGAGGAGTGGGCGGATTAGCGAGAGACGTATTGATGAGTCGGTGAATCGCTTGCTAATGTACAAGACGAAGCGTGGTTTGTTGGAGAGTGGAATGGGCGGTGCAGATGATGATGAAGTGTATGGTGTAGTATCGAATGCATCATTGCTAAAGGCATCAAACGCTCCTGCTCTATCCAGTGGGTCGGAGCGCAACAGTTCATTACACCAAGAGGTTGCCCGCCGTATTAGCGAGAACAGTATCACATTGGTGCGCGATCAGCTGAATATGCTGCCTTTGAAGCCGGAACGCACGCTGGTCATAACGGTTGCCACGTCCGTGACGACAATTGCCGACGAACAGCTGACTCAGACGTTCACCTTGGGCTCAGCCTTATCCATGTATGGTCTGGATGTTGTCGATCTGACCGTCACGCCCGAGGAAGTCGCCATTCGTTCCGCACGTCTGCTTCAGGCAGCGGAAGCAGATGATATTCGGCAGATTGTGGTGGGAACCTACAATGCGGGAAGTCCCTCCGGCGATCCACAGTGCAGGCTGATTGGTTGGATACAGCAATTGGGCAAACCACTGGCTGTTGTGGCATTGCGAAGCCCCTATGATCTGCTGGCGCTTCCGGATGCCCAGGTCTATGTAGCGGCTTACGAGAGCCGGCCACTTGCCGTGGATAGCGTCGCTCAGGCGCTGATGGGATGTATTCCTTTTGCGGGGAAACTTCCTGTAACATTAAAGCAGACAGATGATGAAAGAGCGGATGTCTCCTAGGCAGTAATAAGAATATGAGTAAATCTACCTTTTGCAGGATGGAGAAGAGATGGATTGTGGGTTGAGCGAAACGGAAGTGTGAGTCGTTAAAATGAGAACATATACAACACAAAGAGACGATCCTTTAAAGGACCGTCTCTTTGCTCATTATAAGCTATTAATTATAGATTATTGCAATTGCAGTGCTTTGGCTGTCTGTGCCTCAACTTCATCCAAAAGTGAAGTCATGTCCATACCTGCGTGGTTGCCAAGCAGGATAATGGTGATATCATCGGACAGATTACGTGAAAAGGCTGTGGCAAACCCGCCACCACTACCGTTGTGGAAGACGGTACGGTTTGCGCCATTCTCTTTGAGAATCCAGGCGTAGCCATAGTTTTTATCAGAATAAGGCTCATACATCTGTTCAATCGTATCCTGGCTTAGAATCTTGTCCGTATACAGCGCACGATCCCATTTCAGCATATCGTCCACCGTGGAATAGATGGTTCCTGATCCGGATTGAGACACATAGTAAGGTGCAGTTACCCATGCGTTATCTTCTTGAACAAAACCACTAATCGTGTGCACTTTACGGGAGGCCTCTCCCGAATTCTTCATACCAAGTGGTTTCAGTATCGTCTGCTGCACGTAATCGGCATAACTCATGCCAGATACCTGTTCAACGACGTATGCAAGTAAAACATACCCGCTGTTGCTGTACAGATAGGCACTTCCTGGTTCAAACTTCAGCGTTTTGTGGCGAATCTCCTCTACAGTCTCTTCCATAGAAGTTCCTTCACCCCGACCAAATGCAGATGGCAGACCTGAAGTCTGGGATAACAGCATATGCAGCGTGATCTGATCTCCCTTTGGTATACCGGAGATATACTTGGAGATTGGATCTTGCACATTAATCTTACCATCCTCAACCAGACTCAGAATGGACGCGGCCGTGAAGGATTTGCTCAGCGATGCGATTCGAGTCTTCTGATCCGGGCGGTTCAGCGTCTGTTCATCGGCAAGTCCGTAGCCTTGCTTTAGAAGTACTTCGCCATCGCGGGCGATCAGAGCCATACCTGGATAGTTGATCTCGCGCAGATACGTATCAACGCTGGCAACCTCGCTGTTCAGCAGGCTGACTTGATCAGTGACCATACTTACACTCATCTGCCCCGTGGCTGTGCGTTGGACCTTGATGTCTGCTTTGATTGCATTAGCCATGGCCCGGACAGGTACCATCAACGTACCGTTAACGGTACGTGAATTCACACCTGTAGCTAGATCGACCTTGTTTACTTTAATGGAATTGCTGCCAGCCTGATGGATCAGCTTGTCTCTGCCAACGGTAATGGTAGCCGTCTTGGTGCGATTATCCCATTTCAACGTGCCTTTAACCGATGTGACCACATCCCGCAGTGGAACAAACGTTGAACCTTTGATGATAAGTGGTGCGTTCTTCCAGGATTGTTGCTCACCATTCACTTCAATGTGAACTGCTTGCGTCGCCTGCGCTGCGGATGCCGTAATACCAGCCTGTCCCAGAATCGGGCCTGCGCACAGGATGAGCGCTAACAGAATGCGGAACATGGATGAATAGACCGTGGAAATACGTTGCCTTTCATGTGACTTGCGTAAGATTTGAATCCTCTCCTTCCAATCGTTTCATGAATAGCCAGCTTATGAGCATTGTAAACGATCTCGCTAAGGGGGTCAAAACGAATAGAAGGATTAGGTGAATCCATCTAAACTGACCGAAAAGATTAAATTTATTCTAATTTAGTATCTATACATAATATTTTTACAGCGATTGTCCGATAAAAGGATGGGTGAAGATTATGATGGGGGATAGTTATATGAAGAAAAGGATTCGAAATTGGTTTACTTTAACCGTAAAAAAACGCCTGATCGCTGCATTGCTCCTGTTCCTGATTGTACCGAGCATTACTGTTGGTTGGTTGTCTTATCAAAAAGCTGCTGACCAGGTTAAGCTGGAAATTATTCGTTCCGCACAAGCCAAAACAGAAATGCTTAGTCTGCAGATAAATCAAATGCTGGATATGGAGAAGGATAACGCAGCGCAGATGGCTGCGGGTATTACTTCAAACGATATTATTAATAAATCCCCTGCACTTCAAAGGCAGCTGGATCGGATGTCTCAGAATCATAAGGAACTGGGTGTACTCACCGCAGGTGCGGAAGATGGCAGCTGGATGAAATCTCCTGATTCCGGGGAACAGAATTATGATCCGCGTGAACGTTCATGGTATACGATGGGCATGTCTCAGGACGAACCTGTAATCTCGGATACATTCCAGTCTTCCACGACAGGTGAATGGGTTGTAGCGGTTGCCGCCAAGCTGGCCGATGGCAAAGGGGTATTCGGGGCCAATGTCAGTCTCAATCATCTGAAAGAATCCGTTGATCAGATACGTATTGGTAAAGAAGGCAAACTGTACATGCTGGATAACGGGGGTAAATTCCTGTTCCACTACAATATTGAATCCGGTACACAGTCGGATGAAAGCTACATTAATGAGATGTATACGAAGGAAAGTGGAACGGTGAAGTATACATATGATGGTCACGAAGTGGAAGCTGTGTATTTCACCAATCCGGTGACAGGTTGGAAAATTGTTGGCGAGATGGTTCCTTCCGAAGCAAGTGAAGCCGTAATGCCTATTTTGATCCGTGCAATTACAATTGTGGCATCTGCATTGGTTATCGGGTTGATTCTGCTTATATTCATTATCCGCAGTATTCACCGGCCATTGCTGCAATTAACGCAGGCAGCATCCAAAGTAAGCGCCGGGGATCTCACCGTTCGGGTTGGTTTGCAGCGCAAGGATGAGTTCGGACAGCTTGGAGATAGCTTTGATACGATGACGACTTCCCTGCGTAGTGTGCTTGGAGAGGTGCATGATACGTCCAGCCAGTTGGCAGCATCTTCTGAAGAGCTAATGGCAAGTTCCGAGCAGACATCCAAAGCCACAGAACAAGTGGCTGAACTGATGCAGGATGCAGCTGCGGGAACGACTTTGCAGAACAATAGTCTTGCTGCTACAGGTCAACTCGTGGGCGAAATGTCCATTGGAGTCAAAGAGATCTCATCAAGTGCTGAAGACACCGCTCGTATCGCTCTGGATGCATCCACTAAGTCGGAAGCAGGTATGGTTACAGTAGAAGAAGCGGTTACCCATATTCAGCAGGTGAATGATGAGAGCAAAGCCATGTCTGTGGTCATTGAGGATCTGCGCGCGAAAAATGAAGAGATCCTTGTGATTGTGGCCGAGATTACGGCCATTGCCAAGCAGACGAACATTCTTGCATTGAATGCATCCATTGAAGCTTCAAGAGCTGGCGAGCAAGGGCGCGGATTCGCGGTTGTAGCCAACGAAGTGAAGACACTGGCTCACAGTTCAGGCGCTTCAGCCGAGCGGATTAATGAGCTTATGCATGAGATGCAGGAGAAAACCAATGCGGTGCAATCCACTTTTGCCCGTACGGGAGAAGGTATGGTGAAGAGTTCGCAGATGGTTACAGAAGCAGGCGAAGCATTCAATAACATTCGTACTGCGGTACAGTTGGTGGCTGCACAAGCTGGAGAAGTATCCACGGCTTCCCGTCAAATTGATGGGGGCATGAGTCATATCAACAAGGCAGTAAGTGATACAATGGTTCTGTCGGACAGAATTGCCTCTGGAACGGAAGATGGATCAGCGGCGGCTCAAGAGCAGTTGGCTACAATGGAAGAGGTTGCAGCTTCTTCGGCAGCATTGTCACGTATGGCTGAAGATCTGCAAAGCATGATTGAACGGTTTAAGTTGTAACAGAGATTGAAATGAGACTGCAGGGTTGCGACCCTGCAGTCTTTTTTCTGTTGAACAAGGGGCATCCGTTATGTCTTTAAACACAGCATTCTTTTCCGTTATATTGACATATAACAAACAAAAATATATTATATCTATAAATAAACAAACATAATTATAAAATATTTGATTAATATACGGTTGGAATGACCATAACAATGATAAAAAGGAGCTTTTACATGAAATCATCGGAATCCTGGTTGCAAACAGCTTCATTGGAAGAGATCAAGCGTGGTTATATGGAGGACGGTTCCTCCTATATATGTGTCTGCTGCGGATACAGGACGGAAGCGGGGATTATCTATCCTGAAGATGGAGTGCTCTATGAGGCAGCCCGTTATATGCGAGTGCACATTGAGAAGGTTCATGGATCGGTATTTGAATATTTGCTGGAGCTGGATAAAAGCGTAACCGGATTGTCTGATGTCCAGCGGGGCTTGTTGTCACAATTCTATGAAGGCAAGAAGGATGCTGAAGTACAGAAGACCCTTGGCATCGGGAGTGCTTCCACGATCCGGAATCATCGGTTTGTATTAAAGGAGAAGGAACGGCAGGCCAAGATATTTCTGGCATTAATGGAGCTTCTCAAGAGTAAAGATACCCAAGCCCCGGCTGAATGGGTGTCGCCGGTAACAAGACATGGGCATACGATCCATCCGGACTCATTTGATATTACAGAACAGGATCGGGAGAAGGTGCTGAACAAGTATTTTCCAGAGGGTACCGGCGGTCCGCTGACGACGTTTCAAATGCAGCAAAAGCATAAATATATCGTGCTCAACGAAATTGCCAAACGATTCGAGACAGAGCGCAAATATTCCGAGAAACAGGTCAATGAGCTGCTGAAGGAAGTTCATGATGATTACGTGGAAATACGGAGGTATCTCGTCGACTATGGTTTGCTGGAACGTGAGCCAGACGGCAGTCAGTATTGGCTGGGAAGCCACGCAGATCAACAGAGCGCCGAAGTTGGAAAACCGGAGCGCAAAGAAAAGGGGGAGCAGGAGAAGATGAATCGTCGCAAAGAATTGCAGGAACAGGCCAAAGAAGTTAAAACGGAAGCGGGCGTCTACCAGATTCGGAATGAACGTAACGGCAAAGTTTATATCGACAGCACACTTAACCTGAAAACCATTAACGGACAACGGTTTATGTTACAGATGGGTAGCCATCTGAATCGAAGATTGCAGGCTGAATGGAATGAATATGGAGAGAATGCGTTTGTGATCGAGGTGCTGGAGACATTGAAGCAAGACGATAACCCGTATTACGATCCCAAAGATGCACTCGCCAAATGTCTGAATCGCTGGTTTGAACAGTTAGAGCCCTACGGAGATCAAGGATATCACGGAGATAAAAAGCCATCGGTTTAACCCGTTATTCCGGACCAAACCCCTCTTATTCAAGCGAATGCATAGAATTGCTTAATTTTCTCAGGCTTCAGGGATCATCATGAGTTCGAATAATTCTATTGTGCAGTTGGGCAGCTGTAGAGGCTGTAATCGGAGGTATTGTTGTAGAAAGCATCTCGCTAGCATCCGTTGGTTTGCTTGGTGGAGCTTTGGTTGCCATTGGACTGATCCCGGCTATTATTTCATTGTCCCTGCGTCGCCGATCTGCAGCTGCGGAACGAAATGGAGCGTAAAGTACCTTCTTTCTCAGAAATGAAAATACCGCCTGAGCGTTGTTGAATAACGCTTGAGCGGTATTTTCATACTCATGGAGAACATTGCATTGCGTTTTTTTAAGTGCAGCATACCGTGATAGTTCATTCAGACGCCCCAAATACAAGTTCACCCTATGGGAAGTCAGTTGTGCACCTCGAACGAATGACTACACGGTAATGTCTCCGCACCAGCGAGTGATTCCTTCATTTATGGTTTGCATTGGATTTGGATCGGATAGAAGAATCGCCCAGGCAATATGCCCATCCGGCCGAATAAGCGCCGTGTGGACGTCGTTCCAATCCGCGTCAGCCTCAGCCAAAGAGGCATGTACAACTTGAAGGTTGTTATACGATTCCCATTGACCGCTATTCTGTTCATTAGAATGGAAATGCAGCAGAAGAAAAGTACCTTTGTGTAGTAACGGATAGGCGTTGATCAATTGCCCGTCTTTCAGCTTTAAGCTTAGATCCTTAAAACGTTTCCCATTTAAAGGATGGGGAGGTGCTTCGGCGTCTGGAGCATAATGTACATCCATTGCGGAAACTTGTGCGGCGATTTGATAATTTGCCTCCGGTATTTGAATCAGTTTAGCTAACATGCTTCGAAGTTCCGTGATAGGGGGAGTCACGTCCAGAAGCAAGGTTTGGACCTCGGTATTCCGGAGCAAGGCCGTATTCCATGGAAAGCGTTCGGCATGATAACTGTTCAATAGCCAGTCCGGAGCCCAGCCTTTGATTGCTCCTGCAAGCTTCCAGCCTAAGTTCATCGCTTCTTGTAAGCCAACGTTCATTCCCTGTCCACCAGCGGGAAAATGAATGTGCGCCGAATCTCCCGCCAAGAACAATCGACCATTCCGATATCGTCCCGCTTGCCGCGTCGCATTTCCGAAACGGGACATCCATTTCACATCGTTCAATCCCAGGTCGCTTCCGGTCGTACGGATGAGCGATGAACGAAACTCTTCCAATGTAACGGGCTCATCCTTAGAGATGTTACTTCTCTCCATATCGATCATCAAGACCCGATACATATGATCATTGATCGGCATGATGCTGACCAATCCTTTTTCTGTAATCCGGGATATGACACTCATAGGAGCCAAATCAGATAGAATGGCATCCCCCAGAATTGCCGTGAAGGTCGCATCTGTACCTTCAAATGATATATTTGCATGCTTGCGAACCAAACTTCTGGCTCCGTCTGTACCTACCACATAAGCTGATCTTAACGTTGTTTCTCCATGAGGTCCTGCGATCTTAACGTCAACCCCATCCTCATCCTGGTGTACAGATAGAGCCTCAACCTCTCTCCAGACCTCTGCGCCAAGGCTAAGCGCCCATTCCTCCAACACCTTCTCCGTCTCACTCTGCGGTAAAAATAGAGTGTGATTGGAAGAAGAATCCAAAACGGTGAAATCCAAAGGAGTTTCTAATCCGGCGAAATGTCCTCTCGAAAGTAAGCGGCCTTGACTGATTAATTGTGATTTCACTCCACGCATATCTAATATTTCAAGAGTTCGAGGATGTACGGTAAGCGCGCGTGAATAAGGGGTTGTCTCTTTTAATCGCTCAATGACGCAGACCTTTACACCGGCTAATGCCATTTCCCCAGCCAGCATCATGCCGACAGGTCCGCCACCAATCAGGATGACTTCATATTTCATATCAAAACCCTCTTTTCTTATACATTATGGGAAAATCACGATAGCGTCTATTTCGATAAGCCATTCAGGATCGGCTAGTGCTTGAACGCCTATATACGTACTTGCTGTCTTCGGCCAGTTAGGGCCAAACACATGAAATCCTGCCTCAAAAATAATCGAAATCAATTCCGGGTTGTGGTTTACAACAAAAATATTCATTTTTACAATGTACAAGGGATCCGCTCGCACGGCTTCCAATGCATACTTAAGGTTGGTGAACACTTGAATCGCTTGCGCGTAATAGTCCCCTGAACCGACCAATAATCCTGTTTCATCTACAGAAACCTGACCTGAGATGAAAGCCAATTTGGAGGCAGTAGTCACCACGACATGAGAAATTACAGATTTAACCTTATCCGTCAAGGTCTTCGGATTTACGACTTCCATAGGCAGGTATGCTCCATTTCCATATTTTATAAATTTCCTCTTGAAAAGTGGACAAGTATTTCCGTCAAACCTCCTTCATTAATTATTGTTTCGTTAGAACCTTTTTTATTGCCTGTTAAAACAAGTGAAACTAAAATTATATATAATTTTAGTTTCATACGAAACAATATAACTTTACTTGGTTTCTATTTACCATGTCAACCCTAATCCCAATATGGGTATGCCCATATGTTTCTCAGAGAACAATCTATGATATAATAAAACAAATAAGTCGAGGAGCCAGCATAATGATGGATACTGCCAGTAAAAACAAAACGGCCATTCATGAATTTTTCGTTCAGTTTCTTGAGCAAAAAGAGCAATATGAAACCCGAATAACTGCCTCATACCTGGAGGATATCCGGAAGCATATTGAATCAGAATTCAGCTTGAATATGACGGAACTGCACACCATTGCGTGCATCGGAGAGCAGGAGCCGATCAATCTCACTTCCATCGCGGAGAGAATCAATTTAAGTAAAGGAAATACCTCCAAGATCGCAAATAAATTACTAAAGGCAGGTTGGGTGCGAAAATCCCAGTTCAACGACAACAAAAAGGAAGTGTATTTTCGGCTAACGCCTATCGGCAAAAAGCTATTTGCTGCTCATGATGAGCTTCATACGAAGGAAAAGCAAAGAATGTACGAATTTTTGGAAAGATATAACGAAAGCGAGCTCGAATTTATTAAACGGCTGTTTGGAGATATGGTGGACTTCTATCGGTAACGTACCCAATAAATTGTTGTACATAGGTTAGACATCAATAACAATTGGGGATACAGTTCAAGTGGGAGGCTGCTTATAATTAATTCATCGGGCGGTCTATTAAAGTGAAGAACTGACAGAAAACAAGACATGCACAAAGTATGCAGAAAACAAAGGAACCGAGGGCAAGAATATTACGCGCTTAACCTCGTCCGCAAAATGCAATATTTTAGCCAAGTATTGATCTCAAGTTGAAACACGTTGGTGAACACATCGATGATGCTCATCAGGAAGAAGAAGAGTCCTTCGCCTTCGATCCAGCCATATTTCACGTCCTATCATTACCAAAATCCCCTCTGCCAACGTGATGGCAAAGGGGATTTTGATGTTACAGACTATTTATTAAATAAGTTGGACTAATCTTCTGTACGATAACAGCGATTGGAAGGTTATTCTGTCATCGTAGTGTTAGTGTAAACAATCTTTAGTTCAACGACTACAGCTTGAATTGTTCAACCAGCTTCTGCAGCTTATGAGCCAGATGGGCAAGGGAATCAGCAGAAGATGATATCTCCTGCATGGAAGCCACTTGCTCCTCCGTAGCAGCAGAGATGTTCTCCGTTCCATCGGCATTGGTTTCCGATATGGCGTGGATCTGATCAATGGATTGCACCACTTCGGCTGTACTTGCAGACATCTGTTGTGAGGCGGCTGCAATGTTCTCGAGCTGATGATTGACGACCCCAACAGCCTCACTAATCTGGGCAAAAGCTTCATCTGCAAACTGAACGGCACGAATGCCGTTGCTTACATCCTGTTGCCCGATCTGTACATTGTGATTGGCCATTGAAATCTCCTGTTGAATCGCTCCGACCATCTCTACAATCTTCTGGCCGGACAGGCTCGATTGTTCCGCCAGCTTGCGGACTTCGCTGGCAACAACGGAGAAGCCGCGTCCATGCTCACCTGCACGTGCTGCTTCAATAGAAGCATTGAGAGCAAGCAAATTGGTTTGTGTAGCGATATCTGTAATGACAGATACCATCTCACCAATGGATGTGGAATGCTGTCCAAGTCGTCCAGCAGTATCTGCCATACCTTGCACAAAGCGACTGACGGAACTCATCTCGGATACGGCCGTCTGCATGGTTGCATTCCCTTTATCCGCGAGCTCACTTGCTTGCATGGCAGCTTCGGATACTTGCTGTGTGCTGTTCGTTACCTGTCCCACACCTCCAGCAAGTTCATTCATCTGCAGTGCCGTATGTTTCAGGTTGCTTGTTTGTTTCTCAAGTCCAGCTGCGGATTCTTCCGTGATCAGGGCGACTTGCTCTGTTGCTTTGGTTGTCTCCGATGAGTTGACTGCCAATTGTGTGGATGAGGCGGTTAACTCGTCAGCTGTGTGTCGCACGTCCTGGATAACGGTTCGCAAGGATTCGCTCATCTTATTGAAGCTGGTGCTCAGCTTGCCGAATTCATCCTGTCCCAATACAGCA
Organism: Paenibacillus sp. FSL R5-192; assembly: GCF_000517845.1. Classification (NCBI taxonomy): domain Bacteria; kingdom Bacillati; phylum Bacillota; class Bacilli; order Caryophanales; family Paenibacillaceae; genus Paenibacillus; species Paenibacillus sp. FSL R5-192. The sequence continues at coordinate 38,423 of NZ_ASPR01000047.1, forward strand.
ACCTCGATGGTCAGATTACCATTACTAATTTCGTCAGATGCCTTCACCAAGCGGTTCAGTGGTTTGGTGATTGATTGCACAATCCAGAAAATAATGATGGAGCTTACCGCAATTGCAATCGCGACAACAATAAGTGTGGTATATAGGATCGGACGGACAGAAGCCGTCACTTCCCCACTGTCAATGACACCAACCACGGTCCAGCCCGTCGTTTCATTGGTGGAGAAAAAGGCGTGTTCCTGGTTTCCATTTAGTGTATAGGTCAGACTTCCGTTTTTCTGTGCAAAAATATCTTTATAGGGTGCCATGGTTCCTTCGGTCCCCGGTTTTTCGGTAGGATGTACAATGATTTTATTGGCATTATCAATGATATAGATATAACCCTTCTCGCCAATCTTCGTGGAGTTAACCGTCTTCGAGAGGGCTTCAAGCGACAGGCTGACAGAGACGACACCATGGCCATCCGCTGAGGTCTGAGCTACTGAAGCAACAACATTGCCGGTATTGCTTGATAAGTAGGGGGTGATTACGGTAGGGACATCTTTGTTCTGCGTAGCAGCCTGATACCACGGGCGTTCGCGCGGGTCATATCCTTCTTTGTTCACCGCAGTTACAGGGGAGTTAATATACACGCCCTGATCGGTACCGATGGAGGCAAGTTCTACGTCATCATGCGTTTCCTTGTACGCGTCGAGCAAGGTACGGATGGTATCTGTTTCGTCACCCTGATTGGGTCCGACATTGCCTGCATCCAGCTGACTTGCCAGGAAATCAACATTTTTGCGTGTTGCACCAATGATCTGGTCAATAGTTTGGTTGAGCACAGTAACACTGCTGATCGCGTTCTCATACATTTTCTCTTCAACCTTGGCATCAGCTGTTTGGAACGAGATAATGCCCAGACTAATGGTTGGAATGAGCAATACAATGGCAAATGACAAAATCAGTTTCTCTCTCATCTGCATTGTTCTTTTGACCCCTTGTTTACGAATTTTTTTCATACACATTCCCCCTCTGTGTAACCCATCCCCATGTCTAGTGGACAAGCCCATCTGGTAAAAGATATTTCATTCCATCCTTTCCAGAAGTTTCTGGTGCTATCGTATGACAAATTTCGCGTTTATTCAACATAATTTATGAGTTTCGCGAAAATATTTTTCGGTTTTGTAGGTATTTAGGATTACATCTGTTCTATAAAAAGTAATCTGTCTCTCCCTTAGTGCACATCTTGTGGTATATTTCTGAATTAATGTGAAGTGAATTCTGCAAAATGTGAAATCCATAAGACATGTAACTGGTCATGTTGAATACACAAAGAAGTTGTTTTCATGAAGAGTGGACCTTGATGGATCTACATCCATATATATCGGTTTATGGGGACTGAAATTGGAGAGGGGTTGTAAGGCAGTTGGACCAAAGTACACTACAGATATCTGGACAGGAGAACATGGAAGAGGTCCAGGATCAAGCTACATTCATGCAGGGGGTCAAAGATTGTATCCCAACCCTGCTTGGTTATTTGAGTATTGGCTTTGCGGCGGGTGTTATTGAAATGACCGCGGGTCTGAGTCTGGCGGAAACGGCACTGCTCAGCCTGATTTTATATGCAGGATCGGCTCAGTTCATTGCAGCAGGCATGCTCGCATCGAATGGATCAGCAATAGCCATCATGTTTACCATATTTTTTGTGAATCTTCGTCATTTGCTGCTCAGTGCAGCTGTATCACCGTATTTTCGGCATCTGACCCCGCTTAAAAATATGTGGATTGGTTCACTGCTTACCGATGAGTCTTTCGGCGTGGCGATGACACGTGCGATTGGCAGGGAAAGGCTTAGTGAACGCTGGATGCATGGTCTGAATATTACCGCATATCTGAACTGGTTCGTGGCTAATATGGCGGGAGCGTACTTTGGACGCTGGATCACCAATCCTGAACGACTGGGTCTGGATTATGCCCTGCCAGCGATGTTTATTGGACTGGTTGTACTCCAGTTGGTGCATCGCAAAAACAAAAAAATACACATTAATGTGGCTATTATCGCCGTTGTCTGTGTAATCTTCGCCAGCATGGCTTCACTTGGCAGCATGAGTGTCATTGTGGCTGCGGTCATTGCGGCAACGATGGGAGTGTTCATGGAACGATGGAAGTAAGATGGGATGTATTCTGGATTATTATGGGTTCGGCGCTATTAACATTTATCCCGCGTGTACTGCCACTGATGCTGTTCAGCAAGATACAGATTCCAATGTGGTTATTACGCTGGCTGGAGTATGTACCCGTAGCAGTCATGGCAGCACTGATTGGTCAGGAACTGTTCATGTCGGGCAACCAGTTAGTGCCGATTAGGCACAATGCAGCTCTGTGGGCCTCCCTGCCTACGATTGCAGTAGCCATCTGGACACGCAGTCTACTTGGAACCGTATTGGTCGGTATTGTGGCTATGATGATTTTGCGATATTGGATCGGATAATTGCTAGGAGAGTCATAAGATGGCGACCCTCAGTGATGAAAACGCTATTTTCTATTGTGACCGAAAGGGATAAAATGGAGACTGAGGTGTTCAGTGTTTCCATTTTGCACAAGAGGAAGGAACGATTTCAATCATGAGTACAAGTCCATCCGTTATATTGTTTCAGGGAGACTCGATTACAGATGGGGGAAGATCACGTAATGATGATCCAAATCATTTTCTCGGACACGGATATGCGTATCTGATCTCCAGCAAACTGGGTATGGAACTGGCGGGCAAGCAAAAGACCTTCTATAACAGAGGCATCAGCGGGGATCGGGCATCCGATCTGTACGCACGCTGGAATGAGGATACCATTAGTCTAAAACCGGATCTGATCAGCATCCTGATTGGGGTTAATGATGCCTGGCGCACGATGAATGGTGAACCTAGCGGGGTAACGGATCGTTTCGGACGGGCGTATCGCCATTTGCTTGAAGAAACTCGGGAAGTGATGCCGGATACGGGGCTGATTTTGATAGAGCCGTTTATTCTGAGAACCGGAGCAACTGCGGAGAAATGGGAAGCCTGGGAAGAGTATATCGGTCAATATCAGAAACTGGCTCAAGGTCTTGCTGAAGAATTTGGAGCTGTGTGGGTGCCATTGCAGCAGACGTTTAATGATGCTCTGAAACAGGCGGATGCAGCGTACTGGTTATGGGATGGCGTACACCCAACCGCAGCAGGTCATGAGCTGATTGCACGCCAATGGTTGTCTGTTGTACAGAATTCTTCGCTTGCGATTGTGTAATAACAACAGCGGACAGTTGCGATATGGGCAGCGGCATTATAGGTATTCAAGATCAGTTGAGGATATAAGATAGTTAAGAATATGAGATAACCATAAAAAGCCTGTGGTGACAGGCAGAATGCAACGGAGAACCTGACGAAGGTTCTTCGTTTTTTTTGGTTAGGAAGGAGAAGGAAGTAACGTCGTGGAAAGGGTTCTAATGGATAATTCTTCAAAAATGCTATCATATCCGGTAAAATGAAATCGATTACATTATAATATGGGCATGACAATCCATTAACGAAGAGTGGTGAATCCAATGGAAGATTCCATTCACGAAGTCGAAAATGAAAATATAAACCAACGTGGTACTGAGAGCAGAGCATTGAGTTCCTTAAGTGCCGACAGACTCTTGGAGAAGTTATCCCGGCCTGAATTGGCTACGTTATACACAGACTTGAAGGCTTACGGTGAACGTGCCTTGAAAGAACCCATGCCTTCCTTGTCGTTCCGTCTATATCGACAGTTCAGCGATAGGGGTGAGCGAAAAGCCTATGAAGAGGCTTATTTCGATCGAAGGGGCAGACTTGCTGCTGTGGCGATGCTCGCATTAGACACAGCTAGGCCGGATGCACTGCAGGCGCTGGAAGAAATATTGTGGGACGTGTGTGGTGAGTATACGTGGTGTTTGCCCGCGCATCTGGGTATGGGAGAGGTCAACCAGGTGAATGGGAACATCGATCTGTTCGCCGCAGAGACAGTACATATGCTGGCCGAGATTGTGAACATTTACGCCGAGCGGCTGGATCGCCTTGTCATAGAACGGATCAGGTCTGAAGCAGAACGGCGAATCTTCACTCCGCTTTACCGGGAGCAACGGAAGTTGCACTGGCAGACAGCGGATCACAACTGGTCGGCGGTCTGTGGTGGGTGCTGTGGCATGGCCGCATTGTTGCTGCTCGAGGATGAGTCCACACTACAGGAATCGATCTCCCATACGGTCAGCTGTATGAACGCATTCTTGAGCGGATATGGCGAGGATGGCGGCTGTGCCGAAGGCATTGGATATTGGGTATATGGATTTGGTTATTTCACCTATTATGCCGAGATGCTTCGTGAGTACAGTGAGGGCGAACTAGATCTGCTGACGGGTTCCAAAATAACAGCTATCTCAGCCTTCCCGCTGCGAGTTCATTTGTCAGGTGGAACATTCGTAAATTATTCGGACAGTGCCGAGCAGGAAGAGATCCCTTCCGGATTGCTTTCCCTGCTCGCATCCCGATTTGGGTTGCAGGTGGATTTGCCGCTTCATATCCCACTGCTTACCGATGATCCCTGTCATCGCTGGGCTCATCTGTTGCGGAACGTGATGTGGAGCGATCCGGCAGTGTATGGTGATGAAGGTGCCTCTGCGCAGGCTGAACGGGGATTTATTTTTCAAAATCTGTGCTGGATGATTGCAAAAGGATCGTTCGATTCTCCGGATACAAAACATGCGAACGGCGCACCCCTTCATGTGGCTATTTCCATTAAAGGCGGGCATAACGATGAACCTCACAACCATAATGATCTGGGGCAGTTCATTATCCATTGCGGTGGTGAGAATATTCTGTGTGATCCAGGAGCAGGGTTGTATACCCAAGCGTATTTTGCGCCAGGCAGAGAGCAGCTGTTCCACATCTCGTCATCCGGTCATAACGTTCCGCTCATTGAAGGCCAGGAGCAATGCTCCGGTCGGCAAGCGCAAGCCCATGTGTTAGAGGCAAAGCTGGCAGAGGGTGGCGGTGAGCTGGATACTACTTTAGATCTGACATCCGCATACCCTGGGGCTGCTTCACTGGCTCGGTATACGCGCCAATTTCATTGGAAAATTTCTCCTGACGGTAGTAGAGATCGAGCAGAATTGCGTCTGATTGACCGTTTTCAATGGAAGAGCAGGGTGGTGTCTTCGGCAGAACGATTCTCTTCGGTGGATGATTCAGATGCAGGATGTTCGAGCGTAGTGGAGCGCTGGATGAGCAGAGTACAACCTGAGGTGGTGAAGAGCGGTAACCTTCGCTGGCAAGGCATACATGGAACGGTCCATATGACGTATGATGCGAACCAGTGGCAGGTTTTTACGGAGGTTATGAACACAGTTGATCATGGAAATGTTCCAGTCACATTCTATCGGACGTCACTATCATGGACAGGTGCAATTGATGAGACAGATGTTCGGACAGAACGCCCTAATTCGCTTGAAACGGTATGTGAGGTACGCTTCATCATTGAACCGAAAATGGAAGAAACCGAGGTGAGCATGCGTGAGTAAATATACATCTGCGTCCACATATCCATGGAAAGATGAACTCGAACATTACCGTACATTGGCAGAACAAGCGGGCCGCCCTCCGGCAGACGGCTGGAATAGGGAGCGCAAGTTGGCACTTGTTGAAAGTGTTGTTCGCGCTTACACACCATATCAGGACAGCCAGGGTGCAATTATCGACCCGTTCTCGGGTGTGGAGAGATATTATTCTACACCGGCCTATGCGATGGCTGCGGCAGTTCTGGTTGATGCAGGGCGTACAGATTTGCTCCAATCGGCAGCAATAGCCCTGTCACAGAGCATTGATGCCGTAGTCAATGGTAGCGCACCAGACAATCACCCTGATTTTTTTCCGGTGCTCATGATGAGAGCTTATATGTTGTTGAAACCACACCTGCCTGAACAAGCACAGATCTGGGCTGAGGCACTCAAGACGATCAGTCCTGAACAAGATTATGTATTTACGATGAGCAAGATGAACAATCCCAATCGCATGATTAACTGGAACGCCATTATGATCTCTGGCGAATATCTGCGGTGGCATGAACAGCTGGCGAATGAGGGTACTGCGTGGATGGATCGATATCTGGAAGCCTATCATCTACCCCGGTTTACAGCCCTTGGGTTGTATCAGGATGGACCGCTGGACCGCCCGAATTGTCCATTTTCCTATGATATTGCCACCCGTTATCACCTTGGGGTGATGCTCGAAGCAGGTTACGAGGGAACCACTGCCGATACGTTACGTGAGCAGCTGCGCCATGGTGCCTTCAGCTCGTTACTTTCGCTCTCGCCGCTAGGTGAGATTCCACCCCGTGGTCGCAGCTCCCAGCATCAGTGGAATGAAGCTGCCGCAGCTTATGTATGTTCTACACATGGAACGCAGGCTCTGGATGCGGGAGATCCGGTGATGGCGGGTGCTTTTGCACGTGCGGCCAATCGGTGTTTTGCTGCTGTGGAGCGCTGGAAGATGGATGATGGACGCTTGAAAATCGTGCGCAATGAATACGCGCCAGAAGATCGGCACGGGTATGAAATCTATACCAACCACACCTGTTACAACCTGTGGACGGCAGCAGCGCTTGCTCACGCTTGTCTCAGTGATCCGGGAGACGATGTGAGCGAAGTATACCTTCCTTCCGAGTTAGGCAGCAGGGTTTTGCAGACCGATGGGTGGTTTGAAACTGTGATTGCTTCCATACCTGGTCAGCAACTGGTATTACACACGGCGATGAATGATCCGTATACGATTCCTGGTTTGGTACGGATTCAACAGATGGGGTTACCTGGTCTGATTGGTCCGTCCGCTGCCAGCCATGTGCAGGCCGGGTTTACGGAATTTGCCGAAGGGGCGGTTCGTCCGCTCAGTTACTGTCCTACCTGGAAGACACCAGATGGGGTATGGCACAGTCTTGCAGAGGGGATTCCATCCGGTGGTGCATATGATCGGGATGTTGGATTAGACCCTGCTCAGGGAGGTGGTTCCATTGTGTATGAGAAGGTGGACCATGATACACGGAACCAAGTGGAGCAGCATCTGGAGGAAAGAGCGGCAGAAGATGGCGTGAACGCCTTGGAGAATGCTTTTGCCGTGACATGGGTCGGTCCATTACCCGGAATTAAAACATTGCTTACCCATTATGTACAACAGGCGGATGTGCTGACTATAACGTATGAATTCGAAGGAGAGATCGCTGCAGCAGGGGCACTCATTCCGTTGATGTTCCATGATGGTCGTGAACAGGCGGTGATTACCCATACGGATCATAGCGTACGAACGGAGTATCGAGGGGCGTATGTAGAATCCACTGCGCTGGATCAGGGAGCCATAATTCATCTGGAGGAACAGGCTGTGGCCTCCCGTAATGGTTTACTGAAGGAAGCCCGGATTGAAGTGAACGGAGCACGTAGGTTGTCATTTGCGATCCGATTGGGCGGGGTTAACTGAAGGTGTTCAGGTTGAGGATCATTAGATCTTCAAACATCTCAAAACAGCTCGAAGCATAGTTGAAAGTGTTATTCGTGGATGATTAGTGATATTTATCGGATAGCTATTGCAGTTACGGCATACGACGCTATAGATAAGTTGAGGATGAGCTGGAGCATCAAGCTTAGATGTCTGGTATTGAATCGAGGAGGGATATGTTCATGAACACATCAACGTCGGTAAAATGGCTCGAGGAAGCGTGGCAACAGGGAGCTGCCAAGACGATTCGGAATGCAAAGCGGATTAAGGATACATTTCCGCACATTGCCCCGCAAGGGACGTATGATCGGAATGATCCGGAATGGTGGACAGCAGGTTTCTGGCCTGGATTGTTATGGCTGGTCTATGGGGATGCTCCTGAAAGTGAAGCGGCGGCTTCGCTACATCGCATTGCCGAAAGCTGTGAGCGGCAACTGGAGGGTTGTCTGCGTGATCCCGAATCGGTGGATCACGATCTGGGGTTCATCTGGCTGCTTAGTGGCGTAGCCAACTACCGCCAGACGGGCAGCATGGATGGACGGCGGCGTGGCATGCTTGCCGCCAACCTGCTCGCTGCCCGGTTCCACGTGCGCGGTGAGTTCATCCGCGCCTGGAACTTCAGCTCGTCAGCAATGGATACGCGCGGCGTAGCCATCATTGACAGCATGATGAACCTGCCGCTGCTCTACTGGGCATCCGAGCAGAGCGGCGACCCGCGCTTCCGTTGGCTGGCTGAAGCGCACGCGGACACCGTGGCGCGCGAATTCATCCGCGCGGACGGGTCCATCTGCCACGTGGTGGAGTTCGATCCACACACGGGGCAGAAGCTGCGAGAGCATGGCGGACAGGGCCATGCTCCAGGTTCCGCTTGGGCGCGGGGCACCGCCTGGGCGTTGCACGGGTTTGCGCTGTCTTTCCGGTATACGGGCGAAGCCCGATATCTGGAGACAGCGGAGCGTGCGGCCGATTTCTTCCTCGCCATGCTTGGCGAAGAGATCGTGCCGATGTGGGATTTCCGCGCACCTGCGGAGCATCAGGTGGCGTGGGACTCGTCCGCTGCGGCGATTGCCGCGAGCGGCTTGATTGAGCTGGCGAAGCTGTCGCCACGCGGGGAGACCTATGCTGCCGCGGGAGAACGTATCGTCCGCGGGTTGCATGAGCACTATAGCTCTGGCGACTCGGCAGCGGAAGAAGGTCTGATCATGCAGGGAACGGTACATTACCCGGAAGGGCGAGGGCTGAATGTGCCGATTATATACGGCGATTATTTCTATATGGAAGCGCTGGCGAAGCTGCGTGGACATGCGGGGTTATTTTAAAAGAAGAATTGAGAACTACGGGCTGGAAGAACTGAAGGGGAGAACGGATTAGTAAGGTATTAGTGTTGTGAGCCTTCGAATTATTTCATTAGATTCAACTAGTTAACCAGTTATATATTCAGTATTTAGTTGTCAGTAGCATCATTAGCAAACCATCATCACCTGTCCGCATAAGGCTGTCTCCAGGATTAGGAACGATATTCCCTCTACTGGAGAAGGAGTATACCTAAGCTTGAGCTTTGAATAGACAAATCAAGGTGAGCGGACAGGCGGATGGTGTACGTAATCGAAGGAAGACAAAAGAATGTCTGGTCTATGAATACTCATTCTTACGGGTCCAGTTGGGGTGCAGACTTAGCTAAGCTCTACTGAAAGAATCGATTTTCACTTCGAAGGTGTACGTCTCAGGATGACAAAGTCGGCTGATGATTGATCTGGATAGCGCTGCGGAATAATCTCATGAACTTTGAAATCAGGGTAGTCGAAGAGATATTCAAACAGATTACGATCCTGGATTGTATCAATCCCCGGGTTGCCGTTTTCTTTCAAACGGGTGTAAAGCACCACCCATGCTGTTGAGGAGTGCAGAATATCATAGAGGGTATTACGAAAATCCGTTTCATCCGTGATGTGATATAACACATCGAGACAGACCGTCAGATCGGCTTGCAGGAAACCATGGTTAATCCATAGGCCTGGTGTATACAGCATGAAACTCTTGGACGAATCCTTGGCAAATTGGGAAGCACAACGCTTTACGGAAGAAGCCGCTACATCCACGCCCAGGTAGTCCTCATAATTCATGTATTGCAACTGGTTGCCATCCCCACATCCAAACTCAATGACACGATGAATCCCTTCACGTTGAATCAGTCCGTTCACGACCTCGGCCTTGAATTCAGCCAAAACCCCGTATGAACCCCTCCCGGAAGTTTCACCCGAACGATATGTTTCCTCCCAATACCCGATGTAATCAAAAGGCTGATGCATTATGTTTCCTCCAATCCTGTTAAAAGAAGTTCAAGACTGCCAATATACATAGGTATGCGCAATATTCGCAGGTATGATCGGTTGAAACAGGAATAGAAGATAAATTAATTTCCATAGAATTCCCTGAAAATTTCCTGAAAGTCTAAACATCTGCAAAGAACTTGCCGACATAAAACATAAGGAAAAAAATGATGATAATCGGGGGGAAATGATGTTAAAGCCAAGATTGACCAAGTACATGGTGATGATGCTGGTGTTGATGCTGAGTATTTCCAACGTAGGCTTGGCCGCTGCGGCAGATAAAGAACTGTCCAAAATTGTGGTTTCCAAGAATGAGATGTCGCTCGAAGTTGGTGATTCTGGGTCTGTTACGGTGACAGGGGTATATTCAGACAATACCTCGGCTAATGTAACGATTAGTACAACCTGGAGTAGCGAAGATACTTCGATAGCAACTGTATATAATGGTGCAATCACGGCCAAAAAAGAAGGTAAAGCGACGATTACGGCAGCTTACCAGGGACAGAGTCAGACTGTTCAAGTGAAAGTAACGAAGAAGGTCAAAGCTCTTTCGAAAAACGTGCAAAGTCTGGATTTACGCACGGGAGATACAAAAGAAATTATTTTGACAGCAACGTATAGTGACAATGAAACAAATAATGAAGCAGCAAGTACTGCAGAATGGTCTACCAGTGATGAGAAGGTTGCTACCGTGGTGAATGGTAAAGTAACTGGACAAAGCGCGGGTACAGCTGTGATCACAGCCAAAGTTGGCAGCCAAAGCGTGACGGTGGATGTTAACGTTGAAGTGGTTAAACGTGTAGATGTAGATAAACAGCAAGTTAACTTGCTGTTGAACAAAAGTGAAAGTGTGAAAGTGACGGCTACGTATCCAGATGGTACAACCAAAGATGTAACCGATCTGGCGGAGTGGACATCCAGCAATGAGAAGGTCGCAGATGTTCTCAAAGGCGAAATTACAGGATACTCGGCAGGTTCTGCCAAGATCACAGCCAAATACGGTACGAAATCTGTATCCGTTGACGTGGATGTGGATCTGACCAGCAAGCTGAGTGTGGAGAAACAAAGTATTTTCTTCCGTTTGGGTGGGGACAAGAATACAGCCAATATCGTATTAACGGCTTCTTATCCAACCAGCAGCGATGTGAATGTAACGGATCAGGCGACATGGACATCCAGCAACGAGAAAGTTGCAACGGTATTCAAGGGGCAGATTACAGCAATTAGCGCAGGTTCAACAACGATCAAAGCAACCTATAGTGGAAAAACTGTAGAAATTGCTGTAGATGTAGATACGGCAAGATATCTGGATATCAAAGATGTAAATGACAAGCTCGCCATGAGTGTTACCGGTGATAACAAGTCTAAGACATTGATAGCCAATGCCGAATATATTGATGCCAGTACAGAAAATGTAACTTCCAAAGCAACATGGACTTCAAGCAATCCAGATGTCGTATATGTATCAAACGGCGATCTGATTGCATACAAATCCGGTACGGCTACGATCACTGTAGCTTATGGCGGTAAAACGGTTAAATTCACAGTGAATGTAGACGTAGCAGACAAGTATGAGATGGACAAGAAGAAAGCATCGGTAGCCGTTGGTGGAACGACTTCTGCCAAAGTACTGGCGTTGTATGGTGAAACATCCAAAGATGTATCTGAAGATGCAACTTGGAGCAGCAGCAGCGACAAAATCGCTGAGGTAGATAGCAAAGGGGTTATCACAGGTGTTGCTACAGGTAAAGTAACCATTACCGCGAAGATTGAAGGCAAAACACTGACTCTGCCTGTTGAAGTAGGTATGGCTAGTGGACTGGAAGCAGATGTGAACTTCGTTGTTCTGTCTGCCAAAGAAACTCAGACGATCCTTCTAACAGGTACGGATGAGGACGGCAACACGTTGGATGTTACATCCGAAGCAACCTGGAAATCCAGCAATGCACGTGTAGCGGATGTGAAAAAAGGCGTGATTACGGGTAACAGCAGTGGTAAAGCCAATATCACAGCAGAATACGGCTCCAAAAAAGTGACGATCCAAGTTGAAGTGGATGTCATCACACGTATTGAAGCTTCCGAGCCGGTTCTTTCCCTGAAATCAGGCGATACAGCTGATCTGACGGTAACTGCCTTCTTGAGCGACGGTAGCGAGCGTGATGTTACGGACAAAGCTGAATGGAAAACGAACAGCTACAAAGTAGCTCAAGTGACCAAAGGTAAAGTCAAAGCTACAGGTTCAGGTAAAGCCAAAATCACAGCAAAATACGGCAGCAAGTCTGTAACGATTGCTCTAGATGTGGATACACTGAAATATTTGCAGACGGATAAAGTAACGTTGACCATGAAACCTGGTGAAAAGGTAACTGTGGCGGCTACTGCAACGTATGCTGATGGCAGTGAAGCGAATGTATCCAAACCGGCTCTCTGGAAATCTTCCCGTATTGCAACAGCATCGGTGAAAGATGGAATTATTCAGGCGAACGGCAAAGGTAAAGCAACAATTACGGTGACATTTGCAGGTGTGAAAACCAAAGTAACGGTAGTGGTTGAAGCAAAGTAAACGATATTTTTCAACTGTGAGTGTGAAACGTGGAAATAAAAACGGTGATGCCAGCTAATAGCTGGTATCACCGTTTTTTGTTTATAAACTAGGCATGTCTTCAAGCGCTAACGAATCTGAAACGTCTTATTCAGGGGTCTGGAGCGTTTGCAGAAATCTAAGGAATCTGAGACACGTTATATCGGAAAGTACAGTCTTTTATAGTGCTTTTGTCAGGTTATTTTGGTATATAACGTGTCTGAGATTCCTTACAATTTATAAAGAGGACCTAAAGACCAAATAAGACGTCCTGAGTTCCTTAGAAAATGAAAATAGTCTAGCCATTCGCCAACGCCCAGAACCACTTGATACACCCATTGCAGATGTATCAAGAGATTCTGTGACGCTCCCTGTATGTTCTATAACTACATCGTGTGAGACAGTACCAGCGCACCATAGGCAAAAGCGATCACGATCAGGATGGCCGGATGCAGCTTGGTTTTGGTCATGACCCAGAGCGAGATGCCTGCAATGATCAACGTCTGCCAGATGCCGATGGAATCAGTGGACAGCTGCCCGAATTCCCATGTGAGCAGAATCATGAGTACAGCGATAACAGGCTGTACGAGTAGAGTCATACCTTTGACTTTTGGTGACGTGCGATGTTTGTTCAACAGACGAAGTAATATAATTAGTGCGGTTGCGGAAGGCACGATTGTGGCAAAACTTGCGATAAATGCCCCAAACCATCCTGCTACGTGGTACCCGACAAAAGCAGCAATTTTGGTTGCAATCGGGCCGGGAAGGGCGTTACCAATCGCTAGTACATCACCGAATTGCTCGGTGGTCATCCATTGGTAGTGGTTCACAATCTCTTCCTGCATAAGCGGAATGGATGCCGGACCGCCCCCATATCCCAAGATGTTTGCTACGAAAAATCCCCAAAATAATTCCCACCAGGTCTGGAGCATCCTTAGGACACCCCCTTATCGGACTCGCCTTTGGACTTGAAGCGCTGAACCAGATCCAGATGGAAGACACCATATCCCAGGAAAACCGCGATCACAATCCCCGGATGGATATCCAGCAGCTGCAATAGTACAAAGGCAATTACGCCGAATAGGGCGGCAAAAACTTTACCAAGTCCCTTCCAGGCTTTCATGGCAAATTCATAAGCCATCATGCCCAGCATGACAAAAATGACTGGCCTTACGGCGGCTACCATGCCTGCTACCACTTTCGACTCGCGTAGCGCGTACATGGAACCGAGCAGAGCAATAATGGCAATACTTGTCGGCAAAATATGAGCGAGTACAGACACGATCGCGCCCAGCACACCTTTGGTTTTATAACCGAGATATGCGGCCATTTTGGTCGCGATGGGACCCGGAAGGGCATTGGCGATAGCCAAAATCTCGCCGAACTCCTCATCACTGACCCATTTGTAACGCGTAACGGCTTCGTAACGGATTAACGGGATCACCGAAGGGCCGCCGCCATATCCGAGAATTCCGGTTCGTACCATTCCGATGACGAGACCGTTGTAATCTTTCCAACCCATGCTGATTTCCTCCTAGAGTCTCATGCCCATCCGGCTTTTATAACGTTTCAACAATAGCTGTGATTCCACTTTGACGATACCCGGCATCTTATAGAGCTTCTCCAGCAAAAACTGCTCCATCTCTTCCATATCCGCAAAAATACCGTGCATGTGCAGGGTACTCGGGCCTGTCATATGATAAAGGCTGGTGACGGCTGGCTCTTCATCCAGTTTCTCAGCGACTTCATCCAGGAAGGGCGGTTCGACATCGACATTGAAAAAGGCCGAGACCTGAAGCCCAACCTTGCCAGGGTTGATTACAACGGTGAAGCGTTCGATGATTCCTTTTTCGGATAACGCATTAATGCGGGCCTGAACAGCCACACGTGACAACCCGATCTGTGTACCCAGATCCGTATAGGATATCCGGCTGTTGTGGTGAAGCGCGGCGATGATTTTGCGATCCATCTCGTCCAGATTGTACATTTGTGGAATTTCTCCTCCTTTGGAGGAGCGTTTCTCTGACATGTTGACCATCCTTTTCTCTCGCTATATGAAATGAACAATGAAATTTTACTAAACATACAATGTGTATGTGGTATTCATAGTTTAATGACGAATCGTAACTGGAGTCAATCTATTTATCATGATTATTGAATTTAACCGATTTTGAGCCTTCATTTTGTCATTTCGACCAATCGGAAAATAAAAAGACCACTCGCACAGTCTAATAGCGAGCAGCCGTTAAATAATAGATAAGCTGGAGTGAAGCGCAAAGTGTGATACGAAGCATGTAGGGTTATCCCTGTGCTGTCTTGGGCAGTAAAAGGGTAACGGTAGTCCCTTCGCCAGGCTCGGAAGAAACTCTCAACGTTCCTCCTGCACCACGGGCACGCTCTTCCATACTAAACAATCCAACGCCATTGCCAGCGGTTGCTTCGCTAAATCCGGCACCCTGGTCTTCAATAATAACCATCGTCATGTTCTCAGCGTCTTCTATAGTAACACGTGCTTCGGCAACATCGGCATACTTTGCGACATTGGTTAATGCTTCCTGAATAATTCGGTAGATGGCTATCTCCCGGTTCATCTCCAGTCGTTTGCGCAAATTACATTCCAGATCAACTTCGATCCCGTAGTGACGGGTGTAATTCTCGATATACGTACGAATCGCCGGAACAACACCCAGGTCATCCAAAACGGATGGTCTCAGCTCCCATGCCATACCGCGTACATCTTCCATGATACCCGTGACCTGTTTACGAAGTGCTTCAACCCCCGGTTGAGGCTGGTCTGCCAGCAGGCGATCCATCTGAATCACCAGAGAGAAGAGACTCTGTCCAATCCCGTCATGCAGTTCACGCGAGATCCGGCGTCGTTCCTCTTCCTGAATGTTCATCACTTGGGACATCATCTTTTGCAATTCGGCTTCGACGGATTTCAGCTTGGTGACCTCACTGCGTACAGCCAGGTATTGATATGGCTCCCCGTCGTTATCAAGGAAAGGCACGATGGTGGTGTTGACCCAATAATGACTGCCATCTCTGGCACGATTGAGAATTTCCCCGTTCCATACCTTACCTGAGGATATCGTCTCCCACAGGTTTTTCATAAAGCTTTTGCCATGGTATCCAGAATTAATGATTCGATGATCCTTACCGATCAGTTCCTCGCGCTCATACTGCGAGATTTCACAGAATTTATCATTCACATACTGGATTTTACCCTTGCGGTCTGTCAGGGCTACAATGGAGGATTCATCCAAGGCAAATTTCAGATCACTCAGTTGATGCAGAGAACCCTTCAGCCTGCTGCGAAATTCGTTATCCGTAATGTGATTATCGATTTCGTTCAGCAGGAGGCGTACGGGCTGGTCTGCGAGTCCACTTAATCTGTTCTTGCGTGCACTACTCAAAGTTCAGCAACCCCTTTTTCATAGCGAACTTCACCAGTTCCGGTCGTGTACGCAGGCCAAGCTTCTCCATCAGATTGCTTTTGTGGGATTCGACCGTTTTGACACTGATGATCAGATGTTCGGCGATTTCCTTGTTGGCGTAGCCTTTGGCAATCCAGGACAAAATCTCTTTCTCCCGCTCGGATAACGTGTCATACGGTCCGGCGTTTTCCTGTTTGGCTTTGTCCAGGTATTCACTCATCAGCCGCTTGGTCGCACTGGGGTACAGATAGGCGCTACCCTCTGCTACGGAACGAATCGCAGCAAGCAATTCTTCATGCGGCGCACTTTTGAGTATATATCCGGATGCTCCCGCGTGGATGGCGCGGAACAGATATTCTTCATCGTCATGCATGGTTAGTATCAAAATGGAGACATCTGGCATCAATTTCTTCAATTCAGCGGTAGCGGTCAGACCGTCTTTGCCTGGCGGCATGCTGAAATCCATTAAGACCACATCTGGTTTCAACTCTTGAGCCTTGGCAATGGCTTCATCGCCATCTGCGGCATCTCCAACGATATGTATATCATTCTTTCCTTCAAGTAAGGCGATCAGCCCGGAACGCACGACAACATGGTCGTCTACAACTAATAGTTGAATCACATGATTTCCCCCTGTCCGCTTCCTTAGTTCTATCTATATCATAACAAAAAAAGAAGCCATTCAGAGCTTTAATCTCCGAATAGCTTCTCTCACTCAACGTGTGGGATAGAAACATTGAACCTTAATGTTCTGTTTGGCCGAAACGTTCCTGAATCATATTGGCAATTTCCTGGACTTGTGCCTCCACGGCAAGAGGATCATATGGCCAGAACCGTTCCCCATCCAGCTTGAACACTCGATTGTTCTTCACGGCGTCCAGGGATGACCAGACGGGTGATGTTTCATCCAGCGAACCACCATTGGATAAATCCAGGAAAATATAATCACCGGCATAATCCGCCAGTTTCTCCTCGGATACAGTTACAGTATCTTTATCCTGATCAATCAGTTCCTTTTGTACAATGTCTGGTGCTTTCAGTCCGAGTTGTTGGTAGATGGCTTGCCCACCGCGGTTGACACCATCTCCGTTGATATACCAATCCTTACCAAAAAGACTGAAGTTGGAGAAAGTCGTACCTTCCTGAACCAACCCTTGAATGGAGTCCTTGGCTGACTTCACTTTTACTTCGAATTGGGACAACCAGTCTGCGGCTTCCTTTTGTTTGTTTAAGATTTCTCCAAAAGCAGTGATTTCCTCATGCACATTGTCGTATGTACCATAAGGGATGATGAGGGTTGGTGCGATTTTGCGATATTGCTCATTCAGCTTCTCATCTCCACCTACAGTGACGATCAGGTCGGGCTCAAGCGAAAGAATTTTTTCGACTGAACCGCCGTCGATACGACCAATGTCTGCTACGCCTTCAACCAGATCAAGCACATAAGGGCTTTCCAGCTCATAATCCGGTGCGCCTACTGGTTTGATACCAAGTGCGAGAAAATCAGCGAGGTAGCCCTGTGTCACAATCCGCTGTGGGTTCGCGGGTATTTCAACGTCTCCATTAACGGTGGATATGACCTGCGTTTTTGCGGCGCTGTCTGCCGGTTGTTCTTCTGTAGCAACAGGTGAGGAAGGTTTATTTACTGTGGTTTCTTCCACTTGGCTTGAGCAGCCAATAATTCCAATCACCAGTACCAGGAACATAAGCCCAGTCCACCATTTTGATTTAACCCCTGTCATTCTGCTTCTCCCCAATCAATAATGATTATCTTTCTCAATAAAACCTCCTTAATATCGTAGCTTTTGGATACAAGTATCGTCCATCTCAAAATGTGACCTCTTGAGCATGGACAATGGTTACCTGTTCTTTTCGCCATTCTCCCGAATCAGGATATCTACCATAAGCTGAAGTTGCTTTTCCAGAGCCAGCGCATCATTACACCAGAATTGTTCCAACTTGAGAGGATATATCCGGCTATTTCCGTTATTCATAATCTTGTCCCAGTGTGGTCGTTCCCTGAGTTTAACTTCTGCATCATGATAGAGACCGCCTTCATGTGAGGAAAGCACGAGAAACATATGGTTTGCTGCATATTCCGTCAATTGATCTTCCTGAATGAACTGATGATTATTAGGTTCCAGAATGTCACGCAGAATACTGGGAGGAGGTGTAAGATTGAGTCCATAATAGACGTTGTATGCCGCTCTGGCGGTTACATTCCAGATACAGATCGTGCCATCTTCCCAGAGTTCATATAACCCAACGGTTTCATCAGGCTGGATTGCTGCCCCAAGCCGTTCAGCTTCACTGCTGACCAGTGCGGTGTAATGCCTTATCCAGTCTTCGGCATCCTGCTCTCGACCTATGATTCGTCCGATAAGTTGAACGGTCTCCAATCGATTTAACTTGTCCCATGGCAGGACCATAACCGGAGCAATCTGTTCCAGTTGTTCGAGCTTATGGGGCAAATAGTATAGATAATCTGGCGCGATGATCAGATCAGGTGGTTCAGTTCGGAGGATTTCTTCCACACCATATTGATCCAAATCCAGTACATCATGCAACTCGTCTTGGATCAGCGGTGACATAGCCCAGGGTAGGAATGAGGCGGCAATGGGTTGAACGCCTAAGGCTAACAGATCTCCTGTGTACTGTACGGTAGCAATTCGTCTTGCGCGGGGCTGTAGTCGGTATTCACTTGGACTAATCCCAGTAAACTGCTTAAATTTTCGACTTAAGTATAAACCATCGGAGTATCCCACAAGCAGCGCAATTTCATTTAAGGTGGCATGCGTGGACAACAGGTATTGCTTTGTCTTGTCCATACGAACTCGGGTCAAGTGAGCTTGAAAGCTTCGTCCAACCTGTTTTTGAAAGAACCTGGAGAAGTAGCTCGCATTAAACCCGGTTAATCTGGCGAGTTCTTCACGGGTGAGATGACTGTCATAGTGATGATTCATGTAGCGAAGTGCTTCACGAATTATACTGTCTACCATTTCTGTAGAAGGTTTAATCGCCAGCTTGAATAATTCAAGCAATTCACTCAGCAGATAATGGGACCTGGCTTCTTCGGTCTGGACACTTCCTGTCCTTTTTTCGGAAAGATCCTGGATGATTGCCAGCATTCGCAGAACCTGTGGACTTGCTCCGGTCTTCGAACCATGTGAGGGCAAGTTCACTGTTGTTAGCTCATAAACACGTTTGTCAGGACTCTCTTCCGTTAATGCATAATCCTGAAAACCGATATGATACAGGGTGAAGGCAGAAGGTGGGATATGTATCAGCTCCAGGGAGCATTGGGGATGTAGAAAAAGTAACTGTCCTTTATGTAAAACACCGTGCTCATTACCATATCTATAGTCCACCGTCGCTGTGCAGGTAACCAATGAAGGCGTTTTTATGGAAATGGTACTGTTGTGCTGTGTGGATTCCCATGGAATAACACTGGCAGTTGTCAGTACAAACATATCTGTAGCCTCCTTAGCTGTATATACTATCTATGAATATACGAATGTATGGACTCGATTATATCAATCTGTGTGAGTGACGTCGATGTATACAGATGAGCGAAGACAGGTGAACAGACTAAGGCTTGCTCCGCTGTAAATAACTATAATAAAAAAAGCCTTGATACTCCCCTAAGGAAATAACAAGACTTCTTCCATATTAAAGACAGATGTTGTTATCCAAACACCTTTGGCTGAAGATGTAGAGCGACTTGCTCCGTCTGCCGGATCATGTCCGGTGAGAAGGTGCAAGGCAATCTGCTGCCAACGAGCAGCACGGCGCCAGGCACGCTTCCTTCCTGGAACACAGGTACCGCTATGGCACATACCAGCCGCTCAGCAAGCATTAACGGGCAACGACCGGGTGTATGCTCCCCGGTGGATTGTGCATCAGATCGGGCTGTGCGTCCAGTCCGAAGGGCTGTGCCCACCAGATCTTGTCCGGCGCGCATTTCCATGCGTTTCACCCGTTCATTACTAGCCCCAGAGGTATACTTCCAGCGTAGCATCGTCCCGTTCAGACAGGCAAGTCCACAGAAGTCGCTGGATGTGTTCAGGCGCAGGCCGTCGATCATCTCCTGAATGCCAGATGGCAGTTCATCATGCATGAGAGGACACTTCCTTTTTCGAAATTATAACGTACGTGACGTGTAATTATTATCATTAACCTTTGAACAGGATCATCTTAAAGTAAGGGTATTACAATGTTAATTCTATTGTAGACCCTTTCTCGTACGTTGTAATTCAGGGAAAACCCCTATTTCCGTTCTATAATCTACTGAACTTAGGCAGTGGAGGACTCCTGAATCAGGTGCACCAAGGGATTGAAGAAATGCGAAGGATGAGGCATATCGGTGAAATGTGACTTTTCTCACAGCAAATTCAGGGAGTTTCTCGTTAATGATCAGGTAATCCCCCGATAACCCTCGCGCTACTTTCGCGGTATGATGGATACATAAGGAATCACCGAGGGGGACGAAGGTTATGGGTACAGTATTTGTAGAAAGAACAACCCAGAGAGCAGAGCAGAAACAAACGGAGGCGGGCAAAATGACACGAGAAACAGGCGGAATCCTTTCGTTCGTTACATCTGAGCAATGGGGCCTGATTGAAGCAAAAATGCAGCCCAAACGGGTGAAGTCGGGGTATAGTCTCTTTCTCGAAGGCGATGAAGCCGGATATCTGTACTACATTCGTTCGGGACGAGTGAAAATGACCAAGTCGACGGAGGATGGCAAGGAAATTATTTTATCCATTCAGCAAAGCGGCGATCTCATCGGTGAATTCGGCGGCATCGGAGGATTGAATCATAGCTACAGTGCAGAGATGGCGGAAAAAGGGGAACTGGCCATTATCTCGCTTAGCGATCTGGAAAGTATACTCAGCAAACATGGCGACCTTGCCTTGAAATTCTTGCAATGGATGGCACTGTCGCAGCGGATCACCCAGTCGAGATTCCGTGATTTGCTGCTCTATGGCAAGGCGGGTGCGCTCGCTTCGACACTGATCCGTGCCAGCAATTCGTATGGCAGGGTTACACCGGATGGTATTGTGCTGGACATGAAGCTGAACCATACCGATCTTGCCGAGATGATTGGAGCTACCCGGGAGAGTGTAACGCGGATGCTGGGGGCATGGAAGGAACAAGGTACGCTGGATATGATGGACGGCAAACTGATGATTCGAGACCTGGCAGCCCTGCGCTGTATGTGCGGATGTCCGACGTTCCCGAGCTGTCCGGTAGAGCTGTGCCGACTGTAAATTAGTTTGTTCAGAGGCTTCACCTCCATTGGCGATTGGGGTCGTTACGGAGTAAAAGAAAAAAAGCTGGCGTCCCATATATGGGAGTCAGCTTTTTGTGTTTCTTTGAAATTGTTCATGTGCATATTCACTGGAGAGAATCGAATAGATCACAGAGTCATGAAAGGAACCTTTGTAGAACCAGTGCTCCCGTAGCAGACCTTCACACTGCATGCCAATCTTCTTCATGACATTCTCCGAAGCAGTGTTATGCGGACGACATTTGGCGTAAATCCGGTGAATTCCGAGTTCGTTGAAACCGAAGCCTAGTAGAGCACTGGCTGCTTCGGCGGCATACCCTTTTCCTTGATAGGTGGGATTAAGGACATAGCCGATCTCTGCATTGGTTTTCTCCATAACGTGAATACCGACTCCGCCAAGGAGAGTTCCATCACTTTTCAAACATATTGCAAGTTCAAAGCCCTTTCTTGGATGTGCCTGCTGTGTGTCCAACACAAACTGCACGTATGCTCGTGTATCTTCTTCCGTATTCGGTCCCCATGCCGTATGCTGAGTAACTTCTGTCATGGATGTGTAGCTATGTATACTTTTCCAATCGGTCTCCCGAATTTCCCGGATGATCAGTCTGTCAGTCTCCAGTTGCATCGTTGTTCACTCCTTCACGTTTGAATAACTTTACTGTCCATTGTACAACAAAAATAGCCCATAACAGATTCAACGAATGAATCGGTCATGAGCCTGATGTAGATCTATGATGTATGTGGCATGCTATTGTGGTTGTTTACATTGAACTGCGGGATAAGTATAAGCCAGCTTACGGATAATTTCCTTTTGCCATCTCGTATCACCCAGGTTGGTTGCCAGGTTCAGAAGATCCAAATAATCGTCAAGCTGCAGATCAGCCTTTTGCAGAGTTGTATTCATTCGATGTTCGTTCCCCTTTATCTATAAAATCGTAAAATCATATGCAGTAGAAAGTTACAAAGAGACAAGTTCAAGAATGATAATCATTATCATGTTTATATATTCATTATGCAATGAACGCTGGCAAAATGCAATCCCAAGTCCGCATCGAATTTAACTTTTTTCTGAAAATAGGCTCACCCACAGCACATAGGGAATGTATACACCGAGATATGCAGACGGATACAAGAACCAGCCATTCAGCAGGAAATGGTGAATTTCGGTGGTGAATGTGGTCATATGAGCATTCGTCGCATACACATCACCAGCGATGACGGTTGCCGCACTGTAGAAACAGAGTAGCGCAAGAATATGGAATACTCGGGTAACCATGCGGGAACGAAGAGCAACATAAGCCATAATCAGCGGAACAATCAACAAGAGCAACAAAAATATTAACTTCATCATCGTTTTACTCCTTCGGTAAATGGAATTCTAATGATAATCAGTATGGGCCAATAGACTCAACTTCTAAACTTTTTCATAAACTTTACAAAAAGAAAGAGGAATTCAGCATATGAACAATTAAATTAAAGGAGGATAACCCATTATCAGGTAATTTGGAGGAGGAGAAAGGGAATATGAAGAAGGCGTTATGGCAGCACTGGATCGGGGCATTCCTGGTCTTTATCATGATGGCAACCGCACTGCTGGGGCCGGGTTCGCAAAGTCCGGTACAAGCTGCAGCACCACTTACGGTATCTCAGGCCATCGCTGCCCAGAGCGGTGGAGGAACAGCAACGGTTGAAGGAATCATTGTTGGACATGCTACCGGGTCGCTTACCGCGAAGTTTACATCTCCGTATGCCAATGATTTTAATGTTCTGATTGCGGATTCAGCGTCAGAGCGGACCAACGCCAGATTATTGGATGTACAGATTCCCTCATCTTTCCGTTCGCAATATGGATTGGCGTCCAACCCCAGTCTTGTAGGAAAAAAGATCATCGTAACCGGAACCTTAGGTGCCTACAACAGCTATGCAGGAGTCAAAAACCCAACGTCCATCACACTTTCCTCCGGAACAACCAATCCTGATCCAGAACCAAACCCGGGCACAACACTGCCGGACGGTACCGGCAAGAAAGTATTGTTTGATAATACCCACGCCCAGACAGCAGGTGCTGCCGACTGGATTATTGACGGGGCATTTTCGGATTTTGCCAATGGTTTGCGAAACGCAGGCTTTGCCGTGGATCAGCTGGAACGCAGCATCCCGTATACATTCGGTGAGCAAGCTATCACCTATAATAAATTGAAAGATTACGACGTCTTTGTCATCGGCGAAGCCAACGTGCCGTTCAAAGCGACTGAGCAGGCAGCGCTTGTGCAGTACGTGCAGAACGGAGGAAGTATCTTCTTCATCTCCGACCACTATAATGCAGACCGCAACAAAAACCGCTGGGATTCTTCCGAAGTATTTAACGGCTATCGCCGCGGTGCCTTCCTGAATCCGGCCAAAGGCATGTCCTCGGCTGAAGCCGAATCACCAGCGATGCAGAGTGTGACGAGTTCAGACTGGCTCGCGACGAACTTTGGTGTCCGTTTCCGCTACAATGCCCTTGGAGATGTAAATGCATCGGATATCGTTGCACCTGCACAATCCTTCGGCATTACGACTGGTGTTAATTCTGTAGCCATGCATGCGGGATCGACCATTGCGATTATAGACCCGAACAAAGCCAAAGGCTTGGTCTATGTACCAAGTGGTGTATCCAAGTGGGGCAATGCCGTGGACCAGGGCGTATACAATGGTGGTGGACGAGCTGAAGGAGCCTATGCTGCCATTGCAAAGGTTGGTGTAGGCAAAGCCGCATTTATCGGTGACTCTTCACCTGTAGAAGACGCGACTCCGAAATATTTGCGTGAAGAGACCGGTGCTACCAAGAAGACCTATGATGGATTCAAAGAAGTGGATGATGCAACGTTCCTTGTGAATACTGTGAAATGGCTCGCGGTCAAAGAGAGCTACACCAGTCTGGCACAAGTGCCAGGATTGACATTGGATACGGCAACAAGCCTGCTTCCTATCGAAGCTCCAGCCGCATCAACCGAGCCGCAACTTGAGCCATGGGCTGCACCAGCGGCAGGGTACAAATGGTATGATCCAACTACATTTAAGACAGGTTCATACGGCAAAGCGCAATAATTAAAGTAGACAAACATCAAATTATTATGCGAATAGGGTCTGACCGTGGAGTTTTGCGGACAGGCTCTTTTTTTGCTTGTTATATCAGTTACAATGAAGCTCGTGATTAGCTCCTACAGCCCCGCCATTGCATAAATATGTGCTCCAGAGGGGAAGGTATGGGTACTAATGATGCGGCGTGAAGCCCAACCCAACCAAGGAGGCGGCGAATGATGACCCAGCAAGCAGACTGTGACAGTTCCTCGATGAGGCAGAAGCTTAAGGCAGATCTCCATCGTGTAGCAGAGCGTATGAATCTGACGTTATCCCGATTTGACAATGACAGTGCCTGCCTGCTGGGGCAATTTGCAGAGATTCGAGCGGAAATCAAGCAAATCGAGGTGCTCGCCTCTTCGTTTTATCTGGATTGTTATCTGTCACCTTTTACCGAGAAGTTTGCCGAATTAACATCGAGCGTACAGCATCTATCTGACCGGAGATATGGGGCGTTGATTGTGATTGAACGGGAGATTCCGTTGGAGTCGATCATTCATTCAGGTGTGGCTGTGGATGCAAGAGTGACGCATGCGTTGCTGGAATCGCTATTTATTCCCGGTGCACCTCTGCATGATGGGGCTGTGTTGATTCGTGGCAATCAAATTGTATCCGCTGGTAATGTGCTGCCGTTGTCGCAAGCGGAAGTGCATGAACGAAAAATAGGCACTCGTCATCGGGCTGCATTGGGTTTAAGTGAATTGACGGATGCGGTTGTGTTGGTTGTCTCCGAGGAGACAGGACAGGCTTCATTCGCTGTGGATGGCGATTTGCATCCAATCAATGTGGTCGAAACGCTCCCTTAAATGTGAATGATCAAGTGGCCTACTTGGGGCGATTAAGTTGATGCAGTTGAGGGAAGTGTACCTTTCTCCTGTAAGGGAGAGAGGTTTTTCTATGGATAGACGATAAAATTATAATCTGAAATTCGACCGCTATGCTCCCGCCATATGAGAAACATCGATCGATGCTTCTCTGACATTGCGATGTGATTTTGCACAAACTGGGTATTCATGGGTACAATAGAGGATGGTCAATGAATAGAGAACAATGCGATTGGATCGCAAAAATGGTTGGAGGAGACGGTTAGCACATGAGTTGGTTTGAAGCAATGGAGCATCACGATTATGAGGAACTGGTTCTGTGCCAGGATCGAAATTCAGGGTTAAAAGCAATTATCGCCATACACGACACAACACTCGGCCCTGCGCTGGGAGGCACACGGATGTGGACTTACGCTTCAGAAGAAGCAGCCATTGAAGATGCCCTGCGCCTTGCCCGTGGTATGACATATAAGAATGCGGTATCCGGCCTGAATCTGGGCGGTGGCAAAACCGTTATCATCGGAGATCCGCGGCGCGACAAAAACGAAGCGATGTTTCGGGCGTTTGGACGATATATTCAAGGGTTGAACGGACGTTATATCACGGCCGAAGATGTGGGAACAACGGAAGAGGACATGAACTTGATCTATCAGGAAACCGATTATGTGACAGGCATCTCCGCGAGTTATGGTTCATCCGGTAACCCATCGCCTGCAACGGCTTGGGGTGTATATCGGGGGATCAAGGCAGCGGCCAAAGAAGCATTTGGTACCGATCTGCTGGAGGGTAAAACGATAGCGGTCCAAGGTGTCGGCAATGTGGCGATGCATCTGTGCAAATATCTGTATGAGGAAGGTGCACATCTGATCGTTACGGATATCCATAAGGACTCGGTGAAACAGGCTGTGGACCGCTTCGGCGCAACAGCAGTTGATCCCGCAGACATCACGAGTGTGGAATGTGATATCTATGCACCATGTGCACTGGGCGGCACGATTAATGACGATACGCTCAAAACGCTCAAGGCAAAGGTTGTAGCGGGCTGTGCCAATAATCAGCTGTTGGAGACCCGTCATGGGGATCAGCTGTATGATATGGGCATCGTATATGCGCCTGACTATGTTATCAATGCAGGTGGTGTAATTAACATTGCGGATGAGTTGAACGGTTATAACGCGGATCGGGCGTGGAGCAAGATCGGAGAGATCTATTCCAATCTGGAGAAAATATTCGAAAGCTCACGTACCGAGGGCATCGCTACCTATGTTGCCGCAGATCGTCTGGCTGAGCGACGGATTGAACAGATGAAGAATACGCGCAGTACATTCTTGCAGAATGGTCATCACTCATTGAGTTCCCGGAGATTGCGCAAGTAAACTTAATAGATTCATAAAAAAACTTAAAACGGTCTGTTAGATAACGGCAACATCCATTCCCAAGATGGATAGTCGATCTGACAGGCCATTTTTTTATGTTGCTATCAGAATTTCAAAAAAAAGAAAAACAGTGGCAATATCTCCCTAATTGATCAATTTTACTATGGATTTTTCCGATAATGTATGTACATCGTTCAGATGCAGATGGTTCAGGGAAGTGGGGAGAAGGAAATGGGGAAAAGAAAAGGTGTAGGACATGAGCTCAAAAATATGTCGCTTAAAATCAAGCTGCCTTTCATGATCAGTGTATTGGTTGTTTTGGTTCTGCTTGGTGCAACGACCACAAGTTATATGATTTCATCTGATGTTGTGGTCAAGAAAAGCAAGGATGAAATGAATGTGATGGCTGACCGCCTTGGGGAAGGGCTTTGGACAGCTATGCAACTTCAACAACAATTGAGTCATTCGATATCCGTACATAGTACTTTTAAAGAACTCTTAAAGTTGCGTGATACAACTGACATGACGGATGAAGAATTTTTATCGGATGAGAACCCGTATTTCAATAAGGCCAATACGATCTTGACCGACAGTATATCGGAAACGGAAGGAAGTAAGCCAGATCTGTTCGTTTTTGATAAGGAAGGAATCATGGTGGCAGGAACCATGCCAGAAGTCATTGGTCAGTCACGGGGAGATCGGGAATATTTTAAGGAATCTATACAGGGGAAATCCTTCATCAGTGACGCGGTCGTCTCTAAGACTGGCAAGAAGCTCATTATTGTATTCTCGGAGCCTATCACCGATGAAGAGGGGAATAACCTGGGTGTGCTTGCTATGTCGGTGGACAGCAGCTTCTTCCTGGGGCAACTCGGAGACATTAAAATCAATGGTCAAGGCAGAGTTGAAGTACTGAGTCGGAGCGGCATCATTATGTATGATTCACTGGACCCTTCCGTTGTGGGACAAACGCTGGAAGAAGATAAGGACGCGATGGGAATTATCGAGGCTAGAGCCACCGACAAAGTGAAAATCACTTCGATGGATCGAGAAGATACCTACTATCGTATTAATCAGATTCCGGGTGCAGATCTCTCTGTGCTCATTATTGACGATTATGATGATATCAAGCGTCCGATAGAGGATATGCAGCGCCAGATGGTTATCGTGATATTGATCGGGATTGCTCTGGCTATTGGTGTGGGATTACTGATTTCTCGCAGTATTACAAGACCTATCATACGTCTGAGCGGTCTGTTCCAACAGCTTGCTCAAGGCAATCTGACCGTTAAGGCCAATGGCAAGTATAACAGCGAATTCAAGGATCTGGCGGAGAGCTTCAATGGTATGGTGGAGCAGAACAGGAACCTTATTACCGATATGAATAGTTCGATTCATGTCCTTCAGGCCAGCACTCAGGAGTTGGAGGAGACATCCAGACAGACGGCAAGATCCATTGATGAGACATCGGCAACGTCCATGGGGATTGCCAAAGCCATGGAGGCTCAATCGGAAGATACCGAGCAGATTGCAGGCAAATTCAACAGCTTTGGCGATAAAGTGGCTGCCATGAACAGCAGTGCACAGGATGTGAAGGCAAGAGCAGATGAGATCGAAACGGTATTCCACAACGGGAATGAAGTCGTGAATGAACTGATGCGTATCAATGAGGTGAACGAACGGGAAGTGGAGAAAATCTCGGAGATTACCGTCAAACTTCAAACCAGTTCGGGCAGTATTAGTCAGATCACGGAAGCCATCAGCCAGATTGCGAAGCAGACCAATCTGCTTGCATTGAATGCTTCCATTGAAGCATCAAGGGCAGGTGAGCATGGCAGAGGATTTGCGGTTGTGGCCGAAGAGATCCGCAACCTGGCAGAGCAGAGCTCCCGCCAATCCAAGGAAATCTCCAGCATTATCGAGCAGAATCTGGCCGATGTCGCCGAGAACAACCAAAGTGTTGCAGAGATTCATACCATCTCCTCCAGACAGGATGAGCTTGTCTTGCAGACTCGTCAAGCGTTCGATGTGATTCTGGAGAAGGTAACGGTTATCAATCGACAAATTGCCACGATGGCAGGACAGATGCAGGAGATGTTACAGAACAAGGATGACGTACTGGAGTCTGCCCATAGTTTGTCGGCTTCAGGAGAGCAGGTATCCGCTTCGGTTGAAGAGGTAACAGCAACCATGATGGAGCAATCTTCAACAGTACAGCAGTTGGCCAACATGGTTGATACGATCGATCAATTGACGCAAAAGCTGGCCGAATCGGCTGCGCGATTCAAGGTGGAGTAAGGTGCTGTCTCAAAAGGAATTCCGCCTCACTCCAAGCGCTAACGAACCTACTGGAGCTAGAATAAAAAGTGGACACCCGTTAACGGACGGAAGGATAATAAGACTAACGGAGGTGTCCACATGGGAGAACAGCGGCAACGATATAACGAAGAATTCAAGAAACAAACGGTCAAATTCATTCAAGAGCAGACGAAGACACTTGGAGATTTGGCAGAAGAACTCAACATTCCAAAAAGTACGTTGCACCAATGGATGAGTAAGTACCGCGAACTAAAACATGAGCCTGTTGCCAGTGTAGATCGAGTGAAGGAACTGGAAGCAGAGCTTCAAGAGATGCGCCGATTGCTTCAAGAGAAAGAGCACACGCTTGCGGATACACAAGAAGAACTGGCGATTGTAAAAAAAGCAGTGCACATCTTCAGCAAACCAAAGAGCTAAGATTTCAGTTTGTGGAAGACCATCGCTCCGAGTTTTCTTTGGAGAAGATGTGCAGAACCTTTCAAGTATCACGGAGCGGATATTACAAATGGCGAATGGACCGAACCAGCAAGCGGCAGGACCGCAAAGGCGAGGTCATGAAGCGTATTCGCTATCATTTTTACGACCACCAGATGCGGTGTGGAAGTCCTAAAATTACGTATCTGCTCCATTTAGAAGGGTTGCGAATCTCTTCACGTACCGTCAGTATATACATGCGTCAAATGAATCTACGTTCTGTGGTCATGCCCAAATATCGCGTTCAGACTACGGATTCCAAACACAACCATCCCCTTGCACCAAATACGCTGAATCAGCAATTTAAAACGTCCAAACCGAATACGGTATGGGTTACCGACATCACCTACATTCCTTGCCGAGGAGGTCGTCTATATCTCGCCAGCGTTCTGGATTTGTGCACACGTGAAATTGTAGGCTGGCGTCTATATAACCATATGGAAACCAGTTTGGTGATGGGTGCACTGGAGGAAGCTTACAAGGCCAAACGCCCCGCTCCGGGATTACTCCATCACTCGGATCGCGGCTCTCAATACACGTCCAAAGAATACGTGGAGCAACTAAAATCATACGGAATGGAATCAAGCATGAGCCGCCGAGGAAACTGTTATGATAACGCCTGTATTGAGTCATGGCACAGTATTTTAAAGAAGGAACTCATTTACTGCAACCCTCGTTTTAAGACACCGGAAGAGGCTTATACTGCCATCTACCAGTACATTGAGTTCTATTACAACCGCAAGCGAATGCATGGCGCGCTAGGGTATCTTTCCCCTGCTCGTTTTGCGATGCAATTTACGGACAAATCCGCAGCGTAGTGTCTACTTTTTTGACATAGGTCCATACCGCACCTTAAAAGGCGGATCATCAACGCTTGCAAGATTTAAAAAATCTCAGTAACGCTATTTCGTCAAAAAACGTTGTCAAAACCTAGAAAATCGAGTGAATCGACGAAATAACGTCTCTGTGATTCGTTAGATCTCAGATCTGGGCAAACGGGAGCGAATAGCGTGTCTCAGGTTCATTAAAACAAAATAACACGAACAAGGGATGTCCCCTGTCATATTCATGACTTATAGGACATCCCTTTTTTTTATGCTCTCGATCAATGTGCTCTAGTCCATTTAGTGATCAATGAGATGCAACAGTTGAGGGAGAGGTGTGCGAGGCTTGGGCATAGGCTGATCTTCAGCGTTAAAATACCCCATGTGTAGTGTACCTACTATTTTTTCCTCAGATGTCACACCAATGGCTTCACAGAATAGCGGATTTTCGTTGAAAGGGCTTGTCTTCCATACAACGCCGATGTGTTGTCCCCAGGCGAGCAACTGTATGTTCTGGATCAGTGCCGAGGTTGCAGCAAAAGCCTCTTCCCACGCCTTGGAGGGCAGGTTGGCTGTCATAACCACAACCAGATGCACAGGTGTCTGTGCACAATAGGCCGCTCTGATTTGTTGTCCGTACTTTGTTACAAATTCAGGATTGCGTGTACTCAATACAGCGCTTGCGAATGTTTCTCTGCCCTCATTCATAAACAGAATGAAACGCCAAGGTTCCTTTTTGGAGTGAAAAGGAGCCCATATCGCGTCCCCCAGAATCTCATGAATCGTTTCCAAGGGAATGGGTAGGCCATTAAATTCCTGAATCGTACGTCGTTCGATCACGGTCTGCTTAAGACTTGTTTTAGGTTTCATCATGTCCCTCTATAACTCGAAGGAAGCAGCGATCTCATCAATGATTTTGCTAAGACCGATGGGACCGTATCCTGCAAACCACAGGTTGGCATCACCGATATATACATGATCGTTCTGGACTGCATTCAGATTGGACCAGATGGATGTATCCATGATGTTATTAAGCACAACCTTGTTTTCTTCCCCTGGACGCAGAATGATAAACAGTCGATCCGGGTTCAGCTCAGGCAGAATTTCCTCGGAAATTGCCACATTCCATGATCCCTCGAAATCTACACTGTCTACTGAAGCAGGGGTTAATCCCAGAGCACCAAACAGAGTGAAGTTATCATCAGGTTTAATCAACTGAAGCTGTTTATCCTGCACGCGCATGTAGGCCACCGTTTCGTCTTTGGCTTTTACGGCAAGCTCATCATGGGTTTGGGTGACTTTGGTATCATAGGCATCTTTGACCGCTTGGGCTTCTTTTTCTTTGCCAAGAACAGTTGCCGTTTCCATGAATCGCTCCCAGTCTCCTTTTTCTTCATTATCAAAAAGGATCGTTGGAGCAATCTTGGAGAGTTGCTCATAGTTTGCTTCATTTAACGTTTTGGAGGCCAGAATGAGATCCGGCTCAGCCTGGAGCAATGCTTCAAAATTGGGAGACTCGCCGGAACCTACGGCAGTGGTATCTTTCATCTGATCTGCCAGATATTCAGGGAATCCGAGATCGTTATACGTTACCATGGCTGTTGGTTCAATGCCGAGAGCGAGTAACTGGTCAGCAAAGACGTAGAGCATACCCGCAATTTTTTGGGGTTCGGCAGGAATTTCGATATCCCCTTTAATCGTAGAAATGGTGCGTGTATTCTCACTTCCCTGTTCAGCGGTTGATGGCTCTGCCCCACTGGATTCGGGTGAAGGGGAGTTCCCACTGTTCTGGGAAGTCCCACAGCCCGCAAGCATGCTGCATAGAACAAGAACGGTTATAAGGAATCGTCCTGATTTGAAAAAGGTAGAGAAGCGTTGGTTATTAGGTAAAGACACGTTGTACACACCCTTTAATTGATTTTGATTATCATTATCAAAATAATTATAGGTCCATTCCAAATCGTAATCCATGGATATTCCTGTTTAATGCATGGACGTTTGGCTCAGGAACAATTGACTAACCCGATTCAGAAACAGATCATGGGCCAAGGAAGTATAACAGGAGTAGGGGGAGGAATCGCCCAATTCATAGACTTGATTCATACGAACCGCCTCCCATTGCTGCCAAATTGAATTTTGCATAAGCGATGCTACAGTGTGCGCACGCTCGTCTGCTTGGCCACTTGTAAACAGAATGAAGTGTTCAATATCCGACTGAACCAGCTGTTCCAGTGACATTATACGGGAATGGGATACGTGGTGTAGGGCTTGGGGTACGGATAACTGCAAATCATCATAGAGTACCGTCCCCAGATTACGGTTGCCGTAGACCCGGAACTGTCCATCTTCGTATTGCGCCACAGCCACAGGTCGGTCATCGATGGCATGCTGTATACTGGAGATTTTTTGTTTGACCGATAGATCATAACGTTCCAGCCATTCTTCAGCAGCTGTTATTTTGCCTACGGATTGTGCAATGGAGTACATTTGTTTACGCCAATCTCCTGTAAAAGATACGGTACAGGTGGAGGCAATATGCCGAAATAATTCGGCTTTTTTGGGCTCTTCATAATCGGTTCCTTCATACCCAATGATCAGTTCCGGATGTGCGTTCATTAATAGTTCCAGATCAGGCTGATCTCTGCCCACTTGAATCACATTTTTGAATTCATATGAGGTTCTATGGACCGGATTAATCAGTGCCGCATAAGGCTCAATACCAAGGGCAAGCAGATGTCCCGTATAGGGATGGGCAAGTGAAGCGATACGTGTTACGGAGCGATGCTTTTTAATATAAACCATGGGAGACAATCCGGTGGTTGCTTTGAATTTTCGGCTAAAATAGAATTCATCTTCATACCCGACCTGACGGGCTGTTTGTTTGATCGTGTTGTCCGAGGCCAGTAGCAGATCACCGGCTTCCCGGATGCGTACGGCGTTCAAGTATTCAATGGGGCCTTGTCCAATCATTTTTTTGAACAATCTGGAATAACGGTTGACACTCAGTCCAGCCATTTCAGCCAGTTTTTCGCGTGTGAAGTTATCCTGATAATGTGTATTGATATATTTTTGGCTCTGCCTTACCGCTTCCATGGCGGTACCTTCCTGGGATTTTTGCTTCTTTTGCTTCAATAGGACAAGACAAAGTTCCTGAAAGAGGATCTGACGTGCCATTCCAGCCCATGGATCTTCCTTCTGCCCACCTTCATGGATTTGAATGGCGAGAACGGGAGCTGAGGGAACAACAGCGGCAATGAATTCAAGATGTGGATCAATAACTTGTTGCATGTTGCCATCTAGTTCTTCGTTGTAGACATTGTAGGTTAAGGTGACACATTCAAAATCATGCTGTACCTCGGTGGTTGCGATACAGGTGTGAGAAGGCGGGACGGAAAGGACTTGAGGAGCGCATAGGGAGATGACTTTGTCTTCGACTTTGACGGTTAAGATCCCTTTGATCACAATAAGCAGCGTATGATGTGGACGGGATGGAAAGGACACTTGTTCAGCATTGTTGTCGACACGCCGGGCATCAATGAGCCTATATAAAAGATTCATGAGTTTCATCTGATCTTCTCCTGACTGCTGTGAATGTACATACTATACTGCTGCTTATAAAAGTTATCTATATCAAAACGTGATGCACTTCTGATTCAGCAGCTTCATGAATTGATCCAGCGCACTACTGACATACCGATCCTCACCGCGGACAAAGGTTGTCGTGGTATGGGTAAAACGATCTGCCAGATCAAATACGGAGAAATCATCCGGTTTCTTGTGAATAACGTTGCACGGCATAATGGTAAAAGCAATTCCAGACTCCACACAGCTAAGCAGGTTTTCCATCGTACTCACTTCGATGATATTACGTGCGGACAGTCCCTCTTCCTGCAAAAATTCTTCGGTCATTTCACGATAAGGACATCCCTCGGGGAAAACAACCCATGATACTTGGCACAGACTTTCAGGTGGTGTATCCATCTTCTTGGAGATGATATGAACCGTGTCCTGCATCTCATATTCCACCTTCAGACCCTCTTTCACACAAGCCCCGCTGATAAAAGCACCATCAATCTCATCGTCCTGTATTTTCTTGCGCAGTACTTTGGGTGAAGTGGCGTTGACGAGTGAGATGGACACCTTCGGGTAGGTTATCTGATATTCATTCAGAATCTCCATAAAACGGCTGGATGCCGCCGTTTCTACAATGCCGATTTTCAGCGTGCCGGAAGGCTCACCGGGATCGGTCATATCCTGCTTCAGATCATGTAAAAGGTTGTGAATCTGTGTGGCGTACTGGACGAACTGTTCTCCTTTGGAGGTCAGTACAACACCTTTGGGAAATCGGTTGAACAACTGGATTTGATATTCCTGCTCCAGTTTTTTGATGCGCGTAGTGACATTGGATTGCGCGTAATTCAGTTCTTTGGCGGCCTGTGAGATTTTGCCTGAACGCGCCACCGCGAGAACAATATCGATATCGGAAAGTTCCATGCTGTATCCTCCTGAACGTGGGTTAACTTTAATTACTTCCGCAGATGTTGATGTTAGGTATCTCTTTGAGAGATACAACTATATATTTCAATCATTTTACGATATATCGGAGCCGCCGTACAATATCCTTAATGACAAAGAGAGTAGGGATATGACATGGATAACATGAATACACGTTCAACATTATTAAGCCCGGTAACGATTCATCAGTGGCAACTAAGGAACCGAATTGTGATGGCTCCGTTGACCCGGGGATTTGCTGATGATCAGGAGGGGACCGTGACGGATGAGATGGTGGCGTATTATGAGCAGCGTGCGCGAGATGGTGTGGGGCTGATTATTACCGAGGGCATTAACCCGAATCTGGCAGGCAAAGGCACTTATGGCATCCCTGGCTTATATACAGATGAACAGACGATTTCTTGGAAAAGGGTAACGGATGCTGTTCACAGACATGGCGGCACCATTATTGCTCAACTGTGGCATGTTGGCAGGCTGTCCCACTCCGATCT
Organism: Paenibacillus sp. FSL R5-192; assembly: GCF_000517845.1. Classification (NCBI taxonomy): domain Bacteria; kingdom Bacillati; phylum Bacillota; class Bacilli; order Caryophanales; family Paenibacillaceae; genus Paenibacillus; species Paenibacillus sp. FSL R5-192. The sequence goes on from NZ_ASPR01000047.1 coordinate 73,522, forward strand.
GATCGGAACCACTCCAGTGGCACCTTCCAGCCTTGCGGCAGAGGGAAGAGTGCATAAGCTGCATAAACCGTATCAGGTTCCTCAAGCGATGAGTACACAGGATATAGCGGATACGATTCAGCATTTTCAGACAGCTGCCCGCAATGCGGTTCTGGCGGGGTTCGACGGGATTGAGCTGCATGCTGCGCATGGGTATCTGATCGACCAGTTTATCAATGAGAAGACCAACCACAGAACAGATGAATATGGAGGAGATACTGAGGGTAGATTGCGGTTCCTGCGGGATATTATTGTGGCTGTGAAAAAAGAGATCTCTGTGGATCGCATATCGGTACGATTTTCGGAGAAAAAGGATGATGATGCATCCTATGCTTGGGCAGACAAAGCTGGAATGATCGATGCATATCTGAACTTGTTCCGCGAGACGGGAATTACGATCTTGCATCCCTCAACAGACCATTATGCGAAAGCATGGGAAGGGGAGCAGACTTTTCACGAGCGGATTCGAAGTCGGTGGGATGGAATCATTATTGGTGTGGGGGATTTGGATGTTCAGACCGCGGAGCACGCGATTGGTAAGGGAAGCGTAGATCTGGCTGCGTTCGGCAGACCGTTTATTGCCAATCCAGATCTGGTACAGAGATTGCATACGGGTCAGCAATTGATTGAGTATGATGCGAATGCACATTTGCCTATTTTGGTGTGAAAATAAAGTGAAAAAAGGGCAGAATAGGCTGCCCTGCCCTGAGTTTCAGATACTTTTTGAGTGATCCAGCGGTTTCATTTCGTTTCTTCTTGTTGAGCTTTTTTCGATATACCAGAGTATGGTCATAGACAACGCATAGAACAGACTGACAGCCAGAATAATGATCCATACACTTTCCATGTCCATGCTTCTGATGAAAATGCCTGTCAAATATGGGCTAAGTGTATAACCCAGGCAACCTACGAATAACAGCAAGCCATTAAACCGTCCCTGATGTGTATCGGGTACACGCGAAGCAATATACAGGTTGATATTGGTCTGCACGAGAATCTCTCCAATGGTCCACAGCACCGTGGATAAGGCGACGATGGAAAAGTGGGGGAAGGTTCCGAGCAGGTTCAAGGCTCCAAATCCGATTCCATAGAAGAGTGCGCCTGTAGCTATGGAGTTTAGGGCAGTTAATTTGCGTGTAGCGGACAGGATAACGGTGGTAAGAATAATGACGCTAATGGCATTGATGGTCATGACAGAGCCGTAATAGGCTGCCCCGTTCTCGCCAAATGAGTGATTCATCTGGAGTGGGAGGCTAAATGAGTATTGCATATAGATAAAATAGTTAAGAAATGACACAACGATGAAGAAGGCAACGAGTGGATTTTTCAGCAGTAGTCTGAATAACGGCGAAGGCGGTTGGCTCGATCGTTGTTGTTCTTGTTGTCCAGCATGTTCGCTGCTTGTTGATGCCAATTCCTTGCGTGTGCCGATCTTAACCTGGTTGATGATGATAAAGGTAGATATCAGAAACACGGTACCGATACTTATAAAGACAATGTTGACGTGATCCTTGATGAAAAAACCGGCGATCAGTGGTCCGATGGCTATACCCAGATTGGCCCCCAGATACATGAGGGAAAAGGCGGACTTTCGCTCTTTCTCCTCCGTACACAGTTGAATAATCAGTGCATTATAAGCAGGCCGGGTAATACTGATGAAAAACATGACTGCAATCAGAAGATAACCAACGGTAATGGTGCCTGACCAAAAAGAGCAGCTTATAATCAGGATGGCAGACAATAGTTGCCCGATGACAATAATCGTTTTTTTGCCCATAAGATCGCTTAAATAGCCGCCGAGAAGTACACCGGGTCCGCTAATCAGGGCTGCCATGGACACAAAGATCCCTGCACTGACCACATTCATGCCCATCTGTAACGTAAGCACCAAGGTAATCAGGGAGAATACAAAATCTCCCGTGCTGTTAATCGTTCTGGCTAAACAGAGATAATAGATATCGCGGCTCAGACCCGCGTAGGTTTTGAATAACGACAATAATTCCAGCCCTCCCCAAGATAACCTTCACTCCAGACCAAAAACAGTGAGGTTCATCCGTACAACTTATACGGTTTCAGCAACTGTCACTTCAATCTTGAAGCGATCGTACATTTCCAACAGGGTTTGACGCAATTCCTCGAACGAATCACCCTCGACGATAGCATACCCTGATCGGGTCATGGTATCGTTGACGTCCCCGGCCCGCTGCCCCACTTGATAGGATACATTGAACTCAATGATGCCAGGGATATCGGCATAATCTTCTATTCCGGATATGTGTTGAATTACCCCTGCGCGTGAAGGGAAGCAGATCATGCCTGTGAATTTATGGCGCGTCTCCTGTTGCTTAAATTCATATATTCCAACTTCCAGATCAGTGACGGCTTCGAAGAAATCAACGCCATGAGTGTTCTTGATACAAGGAGGCATAACATGTGATCCCCCGATTCTTGCACCAATTTCTCCAAACACTACTTCTCCTTCTGGAGTCAGAAAAAGTTCGGCATGTGTTACGGATTGATTGATACCCAAGGCAGCAATGGCCTGTTCATTGAGTTCTTTGATGTGATGGATAAAATCAGCTTCCGTGCCTTCAGGGAACGTAATACTGGCCGGAGGTTTCTGCTTCGTCGCAATGTCCAGGCAGTTATACAGGTATTGGGAAACAGATGCAAATACAACTTTGCCCTTGGACACAATGGAATCACAATGAAACTCCGTACCGTGGATGAATTCCTCCAGCAAATCCCTTTGCTGTGCTTGTCTTGTATGGTGTAGATAATATACCAGTTCATCCATGCTGGACAATTTGAACGTATTGATACTTCCATATCCGCTGAGTGGCTTCACAATAATCGGAAACCCGTGTACAGCAGTGAAATGAATATAGTCCTGTTCATGTAGAGCAATGGCAATTTCGGATGTCCGAATTCCGCGTTGATGCAGCATTTGTTTCATGATCCATTTGTTGCGAACAGCCTCAGCCTGATTGCGCTGCATACCGGGGATCCCGAACTCGGAACGGAGCTGACCACCGATCTCAATCGCATTCTCACCCGGCGTTAACAGAGCAGAGATGGAATGGGATTCTCGGATCTGCATCATATGCTCCCGGATGGCATCTACGGACTCCAGATGATCGACATATCTAATTTCGTCAAAGAAGTCCCTGAGGACCTCATCATGATGCAAATTATGCCGTTCAATAATCAGAATTTTCTTGTGATCCGCCAATTTCTGCAAAGGTTTAACGAAGTTTAATCCAGTTGGAAGCCTGAAATCAGATATGTATACAATGGTTTTCATACGTTCTCGTATATCCCCTTTCAATAAAATACTAAATATAGTAAAAATTCATTTCATAACATTATAGCTCAATATTTTCCATTTTGAATACACCTTTTGGTTAAAAATATGAACCAAAATACATATTTATGTTGCGTTAAAGTGTTAATTGACAATAGGAAATTTTTGGTATACGATCTTTAGCGGATTAGAAATAAAAAGGAGGAAATAGAAATAAATGGAGATCGTTAAAGAGAAATATGCCATACTGGGAACGCTAGGAGACGATGAAGGATTCCTGACTTGCAGCATGCATATCGCGAAGAAATTAGGCAACTCGGAACGTATCAAGCCATACCCTGAATTTGAAGCGGCTGCGGAAGACTTGAGATCAGGGATCATATCCTGCTTGCTGGTCCCCGGGGCGTATCCCAAGCTCAACAGCTTCATCATGGATTCTGAACTAGCGGTGTCTGAGAGCTTTGTGGAGAAAATTCCTGCGCTGGTTCTATCCGGCTTCCATGCGGTATGTCCCGATCAGATCGATATTATCTATCATCATCCAGCAACCACATACTTGTTATCTGAACTTGATACAACCTATAGAGAGAACAGCACCGTATCGTCCAACCCTGAAGCTTGCAGGAAGGTCATGCACAACACGGAGAAGTCCATTGCGCTCACGAATCAGCTATGCGCTGATCATTACGGGCTTGTGACCTACAAAGTATTGCGCGAGGGAATCAATATGCCATGGGTATGTTTTACACAAAATACACAGAGGGTGAATACAGTCATATGAAAAGAATTGCTATTATACTAGATAAAAATCTGGAACCTGGCGCCGCCGCTAATGTGGCTGCCCTGTTAATGGGACAAGCATCGCTGAATGAGCCGGAGTTATATTCTGATCAACCTGTGCTGGATCATAGCGGCGTTCAGCATGCCGGCATCCGATATAGCACTGTCATTCTGAAGGCCGGGGAGAATCAACTGATCAATCTGGCCAAACTCTGCTCAGACGACAGCGGGGGACTGAGCCATGTTGTTTTTTCACAGACAGGCCAGTCGCTCAACAATGCCTTTGAACAATATGCAGTTGAGATCGCTTCGATGGAATTGGAAGATACCAAAGTGGTAGGTGTCATTGTATGGGGCGAGGATGATCGAGTTAGGGCAGCGACCAAAAAATTCAGTGTCATGAAATAAGGGAAAAGGGCAGAAGCGGATCTTAGAGATCACTCTGCCCTTCTTTATATATGAAAGAATTGTTATAGAGGTTGTTCAAAAGTCCGCTTTTGATTATGAAGGATGCCTGAAGGCATCGCATTTATAGATGATTGCTGATAACGGCAGCTTTCTTTTCCGTAAAGTAATACACCAAAGCGAGCAGCGGCATAATCAGGCCAATCAGCGTTGTGAGACTCCAGCCTCCGTTAGCATAAGACCAGCTTCCAAGGGATGAGCCAATCGCACCGCCGACAAAAAAGATCGACATGAATATGCCATTCACGCGCCCTCTCGCTTCATTTCCTAGCGAATAGATGATGCGTTGACCCAGCACCAGATTTCCCGAGACAGCCATATCCAGTGTGATCGCCACGATCACAAGCAGTATCAGTGCTAACGTGGAGTGACTCTGGAACGCATAAGCAAGACCAAACGAAGCAGCAGCGATCACCATGGCAGCACCTGTCAGAATACGTGTTAGTCCGCGATCAGCCAGTCTCCCGGCAATGGGAGCGGCAATAGCACCACCGACACCAGCCAGTGCGAACCAGGCAATCCCTTGCTGTGACATATCAAAATCGTTAGCGAGCCTGAGCGGAACCGTAGTCCAGAACAAGCTGAAAGCACCAAACAGACTGGCCTGATAGAACGCCCGGCGGCGCAGCAGCGGCATCGTTCTGAACAGTGTGCCCAAGGACACGATTAATTGCCCGTATTTCAAGGTGGGTTCAGGCTGGCGAGCAGGAAGAGCGCGTGATAGGAGCAACATGAGAAGTGTTATGACAATGGCGGAGAATACAAAGACCGTCTGCCATCCGAAGAGGCTGGTGATAAAGCTTGCGACAGGACGAGCCAGCATGATGCCCAGCAGCAGACCACTCATTACATTGCCAACAACCCGTCCGCGCTGTTCCTCGGAAGTAAGATATGTCGCATAGGGCACCAGAATTTGAGCGACCACAGAACCTATACCAATGAACAGAGAGGCAGTCAGAAATACAACAGCAGTGGGCGAGAAAGCCGCAGCAATCAGGGCAACAACCAGTACGATGAGGAAAAGAACGACCAGGCGTCGATTCTCGGTAATGTCACTGAGCGGCACGATAAACAGCAAACCAATGACATAACCAATCTGAGTCAACGTTACGATCAATCCGGCAGCGGCAGAAGACAGACCCGTTGTCATGCTGATCGGACCGATAACGGTCTGAGCGTAATACAGATTTGCCACGATCAATCCACAAGCGGATGCCAGCAAAAAAATAATCCAGGTGGGTACAGGTGCCTTCTTCACTTGTTGTCTCATATCCATCATAATCATCCTCCACAGTTCTAAATTGGTATTCCCAATAAACAGGTGATATTTAAAAACGTTAATTACTAAACGGTGTGTTCACTAATTACAAATATATAATAAACTAAACGTATAGTATTGTAAATAGGCTCTACATATTTTAATGAGAAAGTTAATGAGGATGAAAAGGTGAGCGGAGGATGGAATTGTGTGTATTCATGGCAGTTTAGTATAATGAACGTATCGTTTTTATGAAAAATACTGATGATTAAATATATTTTATACATCCAGGAGGGCTCAAGATGACTGCCAAAAGAGGACGTCCGCGTAACATGGAAACCCAGAATGCCATTCTTACAGCATCGTATGAGTTGTTGTTGGAGCACGGATTCGGGGTGGTTACAATCGAGAAGATTGCTGAACGTGCACAGGTGAGCAAAGCCACTATCTACAAATGGTGGCCGAATAAAGGCGCTGTCATCATGGACGGATATATGTCTGCGGCAACGGCAAGATTGCCAGTGCCAGATACAGGGTCGGTATTGGAGGATATACGCATACATGCGAGTAATCTGGTTCGTTTTTTGACCAGTCGGGAAGGAAAAGTGATTACACAGATTATTGGGGAAGGGCAGTCGGATGCAGGGCTCGCCGAAGAATACCGTACAAGATACATCCAACCACGTCGGCGTGAAGCTTGGGGGATTCTGGAGAAGGGTGTGGTGCGCGGCGAATTGAAGGCAGGGGTGGACATTGGACTGTACATTGATCTGATCTATGGGCCGGTGTTCTATCGTATGTTAGTGACGGGGGAAGCGATGGATGATGCGTTTGTAGATCTGATGCTTCGTTCATTGTTGGAAGGCATTCAGTCCAAGTAGATATAGGGATAGTCGCGATACAAGTGGGAGGAAGAGGGAAGAGGGCGATTCGTAGGAATCACCCTGGAAGGAGCCCATGTATATTGTACGTGGGAGATTGTTAGACCTGGAATATAGGTGAGATGGCTGTGGGCCATGAATTTGTAACATTAGAGGAAAGGAAGGATGAGTGCTGGGTTAACACCGGGGGTTCATTCCATACCGAACTGGGCAGTTCGCGGCGTAATACAGGGGCAACTTCCTTGGCAAAACGCTCCACTTGCTCCAGTTGCTCGCTATGCGTCAGTCCATCTACGCTGATACTCAGCACCTGATGTCCGTAAGCGGCATGATAGTCCAGAATTTTCCCAATGATCTGCTCCGGACTGCCGATTAACGCAGGACCTCGTGCAATGTTATCCTCCAGATCGGTGAAGGGGGACTGGTTATGCTGTGCGGCGGCAGTGGCATGGAACGCTTCATAATATGGCTTATAGCGGCGAATGGCTTCTTCGCCCGTATCCGCAAGATAGAGGCTGCCGGCACCAGAGCCAATCACTGCTTGCTGCGGATCATGACCATAATAATCGAGGCGTTCCCGATAATGATCAATTAACGCTTTGTATTTGGCTTGCGGGTGAAAAGAGTTCGACGTGAAGAGCGGCTCGCCATATTTGGCAGCGAGTTCGGTCGAGACCGTGCTCGACGCGCTACCATGCCAGATTGGGATGGATTGCTGAAGCGGCCTTGGCCACGTGGTCACCCCCTCAAGCGGAGGGCGATACGTTCCCTGCCAGGTTACATTCTCTTCAGACCACAGCCGTCTTAGCAGATGATAGCGTTCATCGAGTGAGTCCCATTGTTCCTCTTCGCTTATGCCAAACAGCGGATAGTGCCGAGGGTCATTGCCTTTCCCGATGATCATCTCCAGCCGTCCGCCCGATAATTGATCCAACGTGGCATAATCCTCGGCAACCCGGACTGGATCAAGTATACTAAGAACAGTAACGGTGGTTAGTAACCGAATGCGTGTGGTTGCTGCGGCTATTGCCGTTAATACGACAGGTGGCGAGGAAGATAGAAACGGCGCACCGTGTCGTTCACCGATTCCGTAGGCATCGAATCCCAGTCGTTCAGCCAGCTTCGCTTGCTCTAATATATTGTGGAATTTCTGCTGAGTTGTCAGAGCTTCCCCGGTTACGGCATTAGGCAGATTCATCATGAGACTAAACAAGGCAAATTTCATCTGACCTTCTCCTCGAACTGAATTGATAATTCCTGTGTTGTCTAATCCTATTGAAATAGTAGGATATGTAAGTTGAATTAAATGTATCACGTTCTCACGGATTCTTCTAATGGATTTTTTCTATAAGCAGGAGCAGCCAGGCCTCCTTGCATAAATGTGAAGGAAATTGCCACGATTTTTATTGACCGCTGTAAAATTTAGGATTAAAATTGTGCTTATCATATAAATTCAAAATTATGGATTTTCATTGTGGAGGTGGGATACATGGAACCTACAACTACGATACGCTCATATATTGAGGACTACATCAGGAAACAGGGGTACACCCTGCAGTATTTTGCCGATATATCGGGAGTTAACGCTGGAACGCTTAGTGCAATTATTAAGGGGACTCGGCCCATCGCTATGGCGCAACTGGATCTGATTACCCAAGGCATGAAGCTGGAAGAGGGGTATTTCTACGAGATTTATGGGGCTGAATGTTTCGTGGAATCGGCACCTCATTGGAGGAGACTGGAACCATTCCTGCAACGCTGTGCTGAATTGGACAAGCTGGAATGTATTCATAAGGTTATCCAGGAAGTGACGGATGATCGCTCGTATATCTCGGAGTTGTTTGAGATGGCAGAAGGCATGCTTGAACGTGGACAGACGAAGGCTGCACGGATGTTGTACGAATGTGTGGCGGAGTGTGAGAAATATCAACACTCGGAACGTCTGGCTCTGTGCCAGTATCGCATCTTCACCCTCTCGCTTGGTCAGAATCAACATGATAACCTGCGGGCCGCTGTGCACTTTGAGCCATATATTAATCGGCTGGATGAGGAACGGCAACTGGATGCGATCAAGGATTTGGCGAATACGTATCTGGCTTTAAGGTATTGGGACAAGGTATTTGATTTGGCAGAAGAGTTAGATCAGAAAACTAAAATTTTGCAGTCATATACAAAGAAAAAAATAGACAAAAGTGATAGACTCACCTCCTATCCTTTGTTCGTATATAGAGCTTATTCCAACTTGCTTAAATCATCGGCATGTGAGGGGCAGGGGCGTTATGACGAGGCATTAGTCTACACAGAGATCTATGCCAAACTCGCTAATGTCTCTGAACCGGATGAAGAAGATCAGATTTTCATTGATAAATTTGCTGGATGGACGGAAGCCAATACTTATTTATATAAATTAATGATGGGTGAACACAGTGTATTACCTGCTTACTTGGAATTTATCGAGAAAAATGAAGAAGAAATTTTACCTGCAATCATTAATATTTTGGAGGCAGCTAATAAGTTTGATCAAAATATTGATGATATTTTGTATAAATTCAGGGATCAAATTAACTCGGAAATTAAACGTTTAAAAGGCTACACTGAGCAGATGAAAAATGAGATTTGTGTTGCATTCTTGTTAGAACTTTCTCTCTATCACTTGAATCGCCATGAATATCGAGAGGGTTTGAAGCAGCTTATGCACTGTCTGAGAGAATCTGTACGATTTAACAATCAAACAGCTATCATTCATTGTATTTCCCTATATGAGAAGTACAAAAACATGGGTACCACTGAAATCGAGCACCAATACAAAACTATAATGATGGAGGTTCAGAAATCTTATGAAAAAAAAGAAAATCTTCTATGTAATCTTGCTTAGCTTTATGATTATTAATATCAGTCAATTAGGTAATTTTGATATCGATGCACCTTTACAAATACTGAATTATCCGCATGGTGCAGGAAGATTATAACAGAAAAAATATATTAAATTTTTCAAAAAGGTTTACTTTCAAGTAACGAGAGTAAGCTTTTTTGTATTTTCATAGATTGACCAATGTAAAATACAGGATTAAAATAACATTTATTATATGTTATTGAATTATAAGTGATTTAGGTGGCGGAGGTGTGATAGTGGAATTGGTTCCTACAATAAGAGTACATATTGAGAGATTTATGAGAGAACAAAATCTCAAGTTGCAGCATTTTTCCGATATTACAGGAATTAATGTTGGGACTTTAAGTGCCATTCTTAAAGGTAGCAGACCGATGTCTATGAACCAACTGAATCAAATTACTTCTGTAATGGGATTAGAAAAAGGTTATTTTTATGAGAGTTATGGGGTAGAGTCCTTCATTGAATCTGCGCCTCACTGGAGACGTATGGAACCATACCTATACGAGTGTGCTGAACTTGGTAAGCTGGATTGTATACAACAAGTTATTACTCATGTGACGGATGATCGATCCTATATAGAAGAGTTATTTGATGTAGCTGAGAGCTTTTTTGCTAGAGGATTAAAAGAAGCAGCTCTTATTCTGTATGAATGTGTGGCAGACTGTGAGAAATATCAACACTCGGAGCGGCTGGCCCTTTGTCAGTACCGTATTTTCCTGCTTCATAAAACACTGAATAAACTCATTAACATGAACGCCGCAGTAAAGTTTGAATCCTATATTGATAAATTGAATGAGGAAATGCAACTGGATGCGCTTAAAGATTTAGCTAACCTGTATAGCACAATGAATCTGTGGGATAAGGTTTTTGAGTTGGCTGAGGAGTCGATACGAAGAACTGACTTACAAATTCATTTTCAATCCTTAAGAAGGAAAAGGAAACCTAGAGTTGCTTTTTATCCTCTTTTCACTTATAAAGCTTATGCCATTCTGCACAAGGCACATGTATCTGGAGAATGTAGGCAATATATAGAAGCTTTAGAGTACACAGATATTTATGAGGATATAGTGAACAATGTTAAAGATCCAACTGGAGAAGAACAAGAACTAATAGGACTGTTCAAGGGTTGGGCGGAGGGAAATCGATATTTGTACAAGATACTATCAGGTGATTTTGAGGTCCTGAATAATTATCTAGATTACCTAGATGCTAATCATGAGGAAATCTCAACAGCATTCGTATATATTATACAAGCTGCCAATCAGTACTCTTACAATATTGACTACACACTGAATAGATTCAAAAATCAGATAAACGAGATTAGAACAAAGAAATATGTAAAAGTAAAAAGAGCATATAACGAACAGGCATCAAATTTTAGATATATACGCTTATTCTACGAACTAGCAAAGTACAGATTAAGTCAAAGTCAGATTGAACAGGGAATAGGACATTTAATTACAAGTTTAGAACGTTCTTCTTTATGTAATGAAGATCTTATGTGTATCAAATGCATTGATTTGTACGGAAAATACAGAAATCACGCTAGTAAGACCCAGGAAGAGCAGTATACAAAACTAATAGATAAGTTAAGTGTACCAACTTTTCGATAGTAAAACATCTGGGGAAGGACGATGAAGACAATGTCCAATATACGTTCCTATATTGAAAGTCACTTGAAGAATAAGGGATATAAACTACAGCAATTTTCAGAAATCGCTGACATTAATGTTGGTACATTAAGTGCGATCATCAAAGGAACCAGGCTTATTTCAATGAACCAACTAGATCAAATTACATCTGTAATGGGTTTAGAACAGGGTTACTTTTATGAAATGTATGGAGTTGAATGTTTTATTGAATCTGCGCCCCACTGGAGGCGATTAGAACCGTATTTATTTCGTTGTGCTGAACTTGGTAAGCTAGATATTATACAACAAGTCATTACTCATGTGACAGATGATCAATCCTATATTGATGAGTTGTTTGATGTGGCAGAGAGTCTCTATAGTAAAAGTATGAATGAATCTGCACTCATTTTATATGAGTGTGTGGCCGACAGTGAGAAGTATCAACATTCTGAACGGTTGGCCCTTTGCCAGTACCGTATCTTCCTGCTTCATAAAACACTGAGTAAATTTGATAATCTCAATGCAACAGTAAAGTTCGAACCGTATATTGATAAATTAAATGAAGAAGTGCAATTGGATGCAATTAAAGACTTGGCCAACGTGTATAATACGATACATTTGTGGGACAAGGTTGATGCATGGGCAAGGGAACTGGAACGGAAAGCAGAAATTCAATTAAAAATTCAATATCGTAGGCGGAAAAATAAAAGAAGGCTAACAGCCTATCCTCTTTTTACATATACAGCCTATGCAAACTTATTAATATCAAGCGTTTATGGTACCCGCAAGGAGTACGATAAGGCCATAAATTATCTGCAAAAATACATGGAGATAATTGAGATTGAGAATCCTACAGAAGAGGATCAAAATATAATAGATCTATTTAAGAAATGGGGAGAGGGGAATCAATATGTATTCCGAATAATGGTAGGTCAGGAGAGTGTGATTTCCCCTTATTTAGGATATTTAGAAAAAAATCCGGAAGAGATATTAACGGGTTTGCTAAATATTTTGGAAGCATCTAATCAGTATGGATTTAATATTGATCATGTTTTGAAAAAGTTTGAACATCCGATTAATTTGTTTAATACGGACGCTCATAATAAAGGTAGTTATACCGATCAAATGATAGACCATGGATATAGAGTTTTTTATTATGAATTGGCAAAATATCAAATAAATCAATATAATTATTCACTTGGAATTGATGCCTTACTTATTTGCTTAGATCTCTCTTCTTCAAGTAAAGATGATCTAATGTGCATTAAATGTTTAGATTTGTATGGGGAGTATAGGAGTGAAGCCAATGAAACACAGATCAGAAAGTACAAAAAAGTAATAGAAAAGTTAAGTTTACCGACTTTTTGATGATGAAATATCTGGGAAGGGACGGTGAAGAAAATGTCCAATATACGTTCCTATATTGAAAATCACATGAATAATAAGGGATATAAGCTACAACAATTCTCGGAAATTGTCGACATTAATGTGGGTACATTAAGTGCTATCGTCAAAGGAACAAGGCTTATTTCAATGAACCAACTAGACCAGATTACCTCTGCAATGGGTTTGGAACAGGGGTACTTTTATGATATGTATGGTGTGGAATGTTTTATTGAGTCAGCACCCCATTGGAGACGATTAGAACCGTTTATATACCGTTGTGCTGAGCTCGGTAAGCTGGATATTATTCAACAAGTCATTACTCATGTGACAGATGATCATTCATATATAGATGAGTTGTTTGAAGTAGCCGAAGATTTGTATAACAAAGGAATGAAGCAAGCAGCACTTATCTTGTATGAATGTGTGTCTGAATGCGAAAAATATCAGCACTCTGAACGCTTGGCTATGTGCCAGTATCGTATATTTCTGATTAGTATGGGTTCTGACCAAAAAGAAAACAGAGTAATTATTTCAAAGTTTGAACCTTTTATAGAGCGATTAGATCAGGACTATCAATTGGATGCAATTAAGGATTTGGCGAATGCTTACTGGGGGTTGCATGAGTGGAATAAAATGAAGGGTTTATCGCAAGAACTTGAGAGACGAGCTAACCTGGCTATGAAACAAACTAAAAAGCGTGTATCTAAATCTCAATATCCTTTCTTCGTATACAAAGCCTATGCCAACTTACTTTTTTCTAACTATTGTGATTATGCTAAAAATTACAAAGAAGCCTTAAAGTACACTGATATATATGAGAAAATCATTGAGAATGAAGCGAAAGTTGCAGATTATGAAGTTCTTCATAAATTTAGAGAATGGGCGAAATTCAACAAATGTTTGTATAAAGTCATGATGGGAAGAAAAGAGGTCATCCCTGAATACATCACTTACATTGAACATAGTGAAGAGGAAATTCTTCCTGCAATGGTCAAAATTCTTCAATCAGCAAATAGATATCAATATGATATAGATGAGGTCTTGATGAGATTTAAAGCTCGGATCGATGCTAAATTCAATGACGTACGTTCACAAGGAAGATATACTGTACAGAGTTGGTATTATCGAAGAGTGGTGCTATTCTACGAATTGGCCTTTTACTACTTTAACAAGAAGAGGTTTGAACTCGGAGCTACTTCTCTGTTAATAAGTTTAGAGATAAGTATTTTTGTCAAAGATGACGTTCTGATCTCAAAATGTGTAAATCTCTATGGGCAGTTTAAGGAGCATTTAACTAATCAAGATCATGATAATTATAAAATACTAATAGATAATATTTATATAGAAGCGAGTTTATAGTTTAGCCTACTGCAATCAGTAGGCTATTTTTTATTTTCGCTTCCTTGAAAAGATAGAGCGCAATGCCTTTTTCTAAAGAATTCTTTTTACAATATTATGCAAAACATAATATGTTCTTAAGAGAACTTTTCATCATGACCAAAACTAAACAACATACTTATTCTAAATGTTTTTCTAGAATGTCCTAGAGGGGTACATGCCATGAGAGAACTAAGTATCTTAAAAGACCAAATAGAGCAAGGTCGGCAAGAGTTGAGTCGCTTGGTAGATCAATATGGAATCCCGAATGTGAAAGTGCTTGAGCAGTCTATGGCGTTGGACGAGCTAATTAATGAATATAATCGATTTACTCTAGGAGTAAATATGAGGAAATGAACGATATGTTATTTAAGTTTAATTAAATAATTACACATGTTAATTTGTATAATTATTCAAATAAATAAAATATAATATTCTTTTGCAAAATATTATATTTTAAAAAAGGGATCAACATACTAGTTCATTTTTTGAAAAGGTTAAATGAATTTTTTATCTATATTAAATAAGGAGGTGAGCATATGGGAGCAAGTAAACCTGGTAAAGGTAGTAATAAATATCCCGATTTGACTAGCGGGGATTTCGGTGTTGGAGCAATCAGATTTCAAAACCCCCCAAATACAGGCGGGGGAACAGGGAACACCGGTAGCTGTGGTGTTAATGTAAGTTGTGTACTTTGCTGTTGTTGTGGCAAAGGTGGTGGAGCGGATAATGTACAAAAACAAATTGAACTATAGGACTTTTTTTGATTCCCAATAATTATATTGATTCGAGTGCGGCAATATGCGTATTTAGGATATTAGCCGCACTTGAAGTTTAAAGCGGAGGTGTCATATCACTTTGATTACAGAAGAGTACACTACGTATACATTGAATAACTTTGTTATCTATGAAATAAACTCAAATGAACTAGTTTTAATGCATAATTATGGGATAGTGAAAATAAAAGAAGCAAGATTAATAGAAGAAATTAAGAAATGGGATAACAATAATATTAAATCAGTCCATGAAGAAGAACTTATGGATGTTTTTCAAGAAGATTATTCAAATGCTATAGCATTTTTAGAGAATAATTACATCTTCATTACTAAAGAAGAGGTGAACTTCTCAATAGAAAAATGCGTTTTCTTAAGTAACAATGATGAAATACTTAAAGTGTCCCAAGAGTTTCTTTTTGAGAACCAAAATATGAAAAATTCAATTGTAAATCTTAATGAAGAATCGAATAGCACACTACTTTCAGAGAAGAATAGTAATACTTTATATGTAGTATTTATGAATCCTTACAGTAAAGAAATGGCCAATAAGATTACTTCACTTGTAAGAAAGAGTGAGAATTCAATTTTATTAATGAGTTACACGTATAACAACAATTTTTATATTGATTCTCTTTATAGCCCTCAAGCATCTAATCCATGTCATTTTTGCCACATAGGCCACATTGAATCGCAATTGCGTGTAGATTCTACTGGGAATATCTCTTATCAGCAAATTATCGATTCGATTTATAAAGATGAACCCAAATTCAAGGTTCATACTCCTCTAAACAAAAATAATATTTTGAATATACTCTCGTTATTAAGTAATAAAATAAGTAAATATTTCACCTTAGAAAATGGTAGAATAATCCATAATGAAGAGTTGCATGAATGTTCCGTATTTGATCTTCAAACGAATAATTACTATACAGATTATTCATTACATTGGGAGCTATGTGACTGCTATGAAAAATAAGTATGTTGGAAGTCTAGAACATAACACAGTGGAAAGGTCATTCACTGATTACATTTACGCTTCTTATATACCAAAGAAAGTTGAGAACTATATTCTTAAATTTCATCAAAGCAGTACTTTGCTAAAGTTGCCTGATTCCAAGCACCAATCCATCGATGATAACGTAATTCCATGGCTTGAATATGCGCAGTACACAGATATCACTCCTGATTATTACGAACAGAAAATTAATCTTAATACAAGCACAGAAGTGAATGTAATCGGAAGTTACAGATCATTTAACAAAGAGAGACTGTTCAATTTTGCAGAGTTATCCCAATTATTAAATGGTGCTTTTATAAGAGATAAACAAACGGGGTCTAAAAAATATGGTTCTGCTGGTGCTCTCTATCCCATAGTTCCGTTGGTACTCGTGTTCCAAGATCATGATACTTTGACAAGAGGAGTTTACGTATATGATGGGATAGAACAAACATTGTTAAAAATAACGTCTTGGGCCAAAGACGAAGCACTTCATATCAAGAAGTATGTCTGTCATGATGCAATAGATCTACCGGAAATTTGTATCGCATATGCAGCAGACTTACGCAGATCAATAATCAAATATCATATCAGAGGGTACAGACATGCTCTAATAGAGGTAGGAGCCATGAGCCAAGTGTTTAAAAATTCTCTCCATAAAATGAGTAAAGGTGTCGGAGAGGTAAGTTGGTCTGGATTCAATGATAACGAACTGACTAAGCGATGTGGTCTTAATGTGAGATTGTGTCCAATAGTGATGCTTCAATGGTTTGGATACACGGATTCAACAGGAAAATGAGGTCGATATCATGTTGTATTTATCAAATCCTCTTCACTTTAATATACCGGAGCAAAAATTTATTACTGACGACACATACACATCCTTCTCAAGAATTGGGAACTTTCTTAAAAATGGTTATATAGGGCCGGATAGTTCCACTGCAATAGATTTTAATAAGCAACAGTCTCTAATCAAAGCTTTTTCAGAAATGATCGAGAGAAGGGCAATATCTGCCGGGGGCATCCCTTTTGATGAGAAGAGTGTATATGCTATTAATATGGTTAATTCAAGTAGTGTACTTATTGATAAGAAATACTCAACGTATTCATTATCAGAAGAATTCCCAATTGATACTACCGGAACCTCTAGTCATATTTCGTCACAAAAAGCAATTGTTAGTTCTCTCCGAGAAATTATTGAAAAAAATGCCTTGTATCTATTTTGGTATGGTAAACAAGGCTCTAAAATTAAACTAGATGTATCTCTGATAAACAAACATAAAATTTTATCTGGATTAATGTATCAAAAAAATAAAGAAGTTCTTTTTTTTATCAATGAATATTTCTATCCCTTAAAGGTAGTATTTTGTTTTATTCTTCACAAAAATTTTGTGTGCTCTTCTGGGGTGGGTAGCTCTTTTTCCATTGAAGAGGCTATCCTTAAATCCACACAAGAAGCCGTTTTATTACAGTGGAAAGAAGAAAGTAATGAACTCGTTGCTATGTCACGCCAAGTGTTCAAGAAAAAATATGAAAATCAATCTGGGATTATTGATTACTTATCTGTAGGGTACGGAAGTATCTCAACTAGTGATTATGAAAAAACGATGAAAGAATTAACAATCTCCAATTTGTTAAATATACTTCCTCCTTGGGTGGCTGAAGTATATATGATTCCGCTAAAACAAACGGTAACTACAAAAATTAAATGTATAAAAATATACTCTCCTTATCTTTTTAATCATATTCCTTTAAAAGAGTACATTAACCTAAGAAACCCTATGAATGTAAATACGATAAATCTTAACGAGCAAAGCATGTTGAAAATACCTAACTGTATTGTAGTGTGATAGAGGGGAGAGAATACGCTTTGATAAATAATCCAGTTAACGGCACACCTTTTATGATTGAAAGGTTTCATATCAAACAAAATTCATTTCTTCTTGACTATTTTCAGAGTGATGTTATTACGTATTCTGAGAATGGTCCGCCTGCAAGCGCAATTGATTTTGATAAAAGAAAATCAATTAAAGCAGCAATAGGAGAGCATATAGAGAGGGTATCTGTTTTTAACAATTATCATAGATTCAGGGATCAATTAGTAGAGGGAGTCAACATGCTGAATGGTACAATAGAACAATTTCCTCTACATCGTATTTTGTTGAACTGGAATGATCCTATACTTAACAAATTAAATCTAGATAATATATATAGCGATACCTGCGGAATGGCCTCTCATGTTAGTTCCCATCAGTCTATAAATTCTGCATTTTTAGAATTCTTTGAAAGACAAAGCTTGCTCTTTAGTTGGTTCACTAAATCTCCTGCTAAAAAGATTCATCTTGAAGATATAAAATTTATAGATCTTCAATCCATTATCCAGATGTCTCGGATACATGTAGATGAGATTTTTATGTACGATATATCGTTGTGTGATGAGGTCAAGGTAGTAATTACAATCGCCTTTGGAGCAAAAACTAAAGGTGTTGGGATAAGTGCTGATTGGGACTACCAAGGTGCAATAACAGGCAGTTTAAAAGAGCTATTCCAATATGTAACTGTGGAGCAGCCTATAAAAAAATCAAATTATCAAAATACGGAATACTCAGTTGATCCATTACTTTACTCTCATTATTTTATGGAGAGACTTGGTGTAGATGAATTAAAAAGCGAGTTTCAATACCTAGAGAAATCAGATCAAGTGCGTGGTGAACTAATAGATGGAGACACAGCTGATCCTAATGAATTTTATAATACAGTTAAGAAAATCTCTTTAAAATTGGCAATGGATTTTAATCTTTGTTATATACCAGCTCTTGATGGAGAGTTAAATACAAAAATTGTTAAAATTATAACAAATAAAGGCTTCCATCACATGTATGCTGCAAAAATAGACCCAACTCAAGTCGAAATCTTGAAGCCTTATAAGAATCGATTACACAATATTGGGAAAATGCTCCCGTTTGGATAAATTGGAGGTTGTTTTTTGAAAATAACTCGTGAATACTTCCGTCTGTTTACTAAAATGATGTTAAGCAACAAAGTAGCTTTCGTATGGTATCTGTTATTTCCCCTCATTGCTTTTTTTATCTTTAATTATCAATGGTTTACTCAGGGGCCTGAGATCAATGAATTTTACATCCAAACCAGTGTATTTGTTTCATATATTATCTTCGTGATGTCCATCGATGTGACGACCAATCTGATCTCTTTAAGAGAGAGCGGTTTTTTCAAGATGTTCAAATTTATCTCAGGTAGTAAATACCCTATTATCTGGGGAAAGGCTCTGAACCAGATTGGTTTTCTGTTCTTGACCATTCTCCTGTTCTCGCTAGTATCGGGAGTGATATTCCTGGATAGCTTTGGACAGGTTGCTTTGTTTCTCGCCGTGTCTTTAACAAGCTGTATATTGGGGTCTGTAATGGTCATTTTATTAACGCTTATCCTAATGCTTCTTCCAGTAAGGCAGGAGTCGCTGAATGCGGTGGTCAGTATGAGTTTACTGGTCATGTTTTTTCTATCTGCAAAGGGACTGGCGTATTCAACAGAGTATGGTCTACTTCTGGTTTTCATCAACCCTATGGAGTACGTCAGGAATCTAACTTTTTTATTAGCAGAATGGTTTATGAATAGCCCTTTCCCACATTTGAGTCTGATCAACATGAGCTTCATCACACTTTGTTATGTTACCTGCGGACTTATCGCACTCAAATTTGTGAAAGTCATATCCAGAACACATCGGACATAGCAGGAGGATCTATGATTAAAATTGAAAATTTGAGCTTCTCTTATCCCAAAGCCTCTCGTCAAAATCTGGATCATTTACATGTGGAGTTTCCCCAACAAACCGTGAATATGATCATTGGCAAAAATGGTTCTGGCAAAACGACTTTATTTGATCTGATCGCAAATGTGATTAAACGTCCGCCAGAAATACAAGGTATTCCGGATGAGAAGGAGATCATCTACCAGCTCCAGGGTTTGTTATTTCCTCTAACTTTGAAGGCCAAAGATCTCTTTCGCTTTTTCCTGTATTCCGATCACTCAAACCGCATTGAAGTGAACAACGAACCTTATGTAGATGAAGATATGAGTCCAGCAGAGGTTGAATTGGTACAGCGGGTATGGCATATGGAGTTTGGGCAATTATCTGTTGGGGAGAGGCGTTATCTGTGTATTCTGGCAATCACATTAATGAAGAGGGAATTATACATCTTTGACGAGCCATTAGCGGGTATCGATCCGGAAATGCGTTATCATATCTTGAAAAGGATTGAGAAGCTGGCACTCCATAATGAGTGCACTGTACTGGTCTCGAACCATCACTTGCAGGATATTGCAAATATCCAGTGTGTTCTGCATTTTATTCATCAAGGTAAAATAACCTTTAGCGGATCATATGAGACGTTTATTAAAATGGGAGATGGAGTGAATCCGGACTTGGCGTTTCTGAAGCAGGTGAAGTGAGGAGAGGTGTTTCTCCATTTTTGCCACGTCCCTTCTACTCCAAAACTGAGCGACAATAATTACCAGTAAAGAGCTAACTTATGTAACAAACTGTGTTAAACTGGAGATAATAACAAAGAGCAAGGATGCGCGAACATCCTGCTCTTTACAACAGCCGCTTCTATGGGCGGTGGCTGTGCATAGGTAGCTGAAATAGACCATTACCTTAGCTGGGGCGGTCTATTTCTTTTTGTTTTGATTATTTAAGGCAATGACAATAGTTACAATCAGTCCAATCAAGGTTACAATGAACCCCGCAAAACTGATCATAAATGTCAATACCGTTGCAACGATCAGTACACATCTGATTTATGTGTCTAGTGATTGCAATCGACAATGAACCCTATGTAGATGAAGAAATGAGTCCGGCTGAGATCAGTAATCTTTAAGCGGATCATATGAGGCGTTTATTCAAACGGGAGATGGCATCAATCCTGATTTAGCTTTTTTGAGACAGGTAAAGTAGGGAGATATAAATTAATTTTTGTTTTATGAAAACCACCTTTGCAAACAATCAATTAGTTCTGCAAAGGAATATAATATGAATTTTTTGGCAATGTATCCTAAAATGTTATACAAAGAGGGGGTGCATGCTGTGAGTGAACCGATACAGATCACAGATAAAATCGAACGGAACAGGCAAGAGTTGAGTCGTTTGGCGGAGAATCATGGCATGCAGGACAACCAAGTCCTCCGACAGTCCATGGTACTGGACGAGCTTATTAATGAATATAATCGATTCAAATATAAAAGCCATCTCAGGAACAGACAACCGATTGCATAATGCAGTCGGTTTTTTGGTCTAATTAGTGTTCTTATATAAATAGCGTAGTCGACTGTAGCGATACAGTCGGCTTTTTTTGCGTTCCCCCTGAAACCTATGCGGATAACTTGAAATTCCGTACCAATTCCAGGATTGGCAGGATAGCGGATGATCATTAAAACTGGATATGATGACCCCAGTTATATCCAGATTGATCTGTGAAGGGGGCTCATACAATGATCGGGAGAGGGAGGGATGAACGGAAATGATGGACAAGGTACGCATTTTTTTCGGAAAAAATGTAAACCTGCGCACCAAGTTGCTCCTGTTGTTCCTGGCGCTGACGTTGCTGCCGCTAAGTTTACAGGGATTGATGAACTACAAGCATTTCTCGAAGACGATGGATCGCAAGACCGAGCAATTTACCATTGAACTGGTTCGCCAGATTAACGCCAATCTGAATCGGCTGCTGAAGGACTTTGAGCGGTTGTCGCTCTTGCCGCTTTACGATCAGATGGTGCTTGGCATTCTGGGCAAATACAACGCTTCAATGGGGTCGGGAACATGGGCGAGGTCTGAGGATTATCTGAAAATGAAGCTTTACACATCGGGTCAAGCTTATGACCGGCCCGAGATTCGGGGAATTCATCTGATCAGCAACAGCGGCATTTTGTTCTCCAATCTCGATTCACTGGCGGTCAAGCCGGTATGGGACAGTAGGCAGGATGACTGGTTTGCAGAGCTTAACGACTCCGAAGGGACATGGCGCCTGCTTCCTCCGCATGACCCCGGCTATTACACGGGCGGTCAGCAAGAATCGTATATATCGGTGGGCAGAGTGCTTCGAGATCCGGGCACGCTCCAACGATTGGGTTACATTTTGATTGATATCCGGCTGGAGGCCTTCGGTCAACTGTTATCCAATCTGAATTATGAGCAAGATGCAAGCCTGATGATTGTAGACAGCAAACAGCGTCTTCTGTTCGAACGGACCTCAATCGGAGGAATGTCTGCGTACGACCAGTTGCTAATGCAGGGACAGCTTCCAAGCTATGCAGGAAACCAAAAAGTTGTTCTGGATGGGCAGCCCTATCTCTATGTACAACACCATTCCAGCTATTCCGGGCTTTCGGTGATCAGTCTTACACCTATTGCTGTGATTCAAAAGGAGTCGGGTGAGATGCTCACCTTCACAATATGGTTCGCTGTGTTATGTATGGCGGGTATAGCGATTCTGGCGGTTCTGTTATCTTATCGTATCACCCGGCCGCTGATTCGACTGAAGCACCACATGATTCGGGTGGAGCAGGGAGATTTTAGCCAGCGTGTAGCACACTTCAGCAGTGATGAATTCGGACAGATTAGCCGGGGCTTTAACCGAATGATGGAAGAGATTCATCGACTGTTCAATGAGGTGTTTCTGCTGGGCATTCAAGAGCGGGAGGCAGAGTTGTCAGCGTTGCAAAGCCAGATGAATCCCCATTTTATATACAACACGCTGGAGTCCATTAACATGATGGCCATTCGCCAGAAGCATGCTGAGGTGTCGGACATGGTGACGGCGCTTGGCAAGCTACTGCGCTATACGATTGATAAGGTGGACCGGATGGTTCCATTTGGGGAAGAACTTGCTTTTGTACAATCCTATGTACGCATTCAGCAGGTCCGTTACGACGGCAAGTTAGAGATTATCTATGATATCGAAGAAGGGATAACCGAGTATTTGATTCCCAAGCTGGTACTGCAACCGCTGGTGGAGAATGCAGTCTACCATGGCATTGAAGGGCAGGAAAATGGAGGAGTAATCTGGGTATCTGCCTTGAAATTCGACCAGGAGCTACTGATTAGTGTACGAGACAACGGTAAGGGCATGGCTCAGGCAAAGATTGACGAGTTAAATGAATCCATATCAAAACAGCCTTCCAATGAGGCATTACGTTGCCATGCCGGTGATAGTCTGGGGCTTAACAATATCGCCCAGAGGCTTCGCCTCATGTATGGAGAAGGTGGCAGCCTAAGCATTGATGGAAGTCCTGGGCAGGGACTGGTGGTCACGATATCCATTCAACTTCTACCGAAAGGGGAATGAAGCGCATGTATAAAGTATTGCTTGTAGAGGATGAGACGGTCATCCGTCAGGGACTGAGGGAGCTGATCGTACAAGTGTCTTCTCAGTTTCAGGTAACGGGCGAAGCATCGAGCGGTACCGAGGCACTGGATTTTCTGAGATGTGAGGTGCCGGATGTGTTAATCACGGATATCCGCATGCGTGAAATGGACGGATTAACTTTGGTAAGCAAAGCCAGAGACATGTACCCTGAATTGTTAATGCTCATCATTAGCGGCTACGGCGAGTTTGAATATGCACGCAGAGCGATGGAGTTCGGGGTGTTGAACTACCTGTTGAAACCAATCGATCGTTATGAACTGGCATTATGCATACAAAAGATTCAATTGCTGCTGGATCGCAGATACGGTATTACAACTCTTTCGATCCCTGAGCCATCTGGGAAAGCAGAACACGCTGGTGGAGATACACGGAAGATTATCCGAGATGTGAAGGAGCACATCAAGCAACATCCCGATGGAGATTTGCGGCTCCAGACGATAGCAGATCTCGTTCACTTAAACCCTACTTATTTGAGCCAGTTGTTCAAGAACGAAATAGGCATTAATTATTCCGAATACATCACAGAGGCACGTATGGAGCGGGCCAAGTGGTTGCTGATCAACACGGGTCTCAAAATCTATGATGTGGCAAGGTTATCCGGGCATCAAAGTCCCAAACACTTCATGCTGGTGTTCAAGCAGCAGGTGGGATGGACTGCGGGAGAATACCGAGACCGATTCAGTATCTCTTGAAAAACCATACCATTTCTGTAGTTGGCGTGATTTATGAGGGAACGAAGCTTTCGTTATACTTTGGTTGCACCTGTATACCACGACGTCCATAAGGGGGATTTCCATGAAAAAAGCAGGACTGATACTGGTTTTTATATTCATGATGGTGGCTTCAATCGCGTGCACAAGCTTCAATTCCAGCAGTGAACCTGGCAGTGCAGGCGGGGAGAATGGAGAGGTGGAGCTGAAGTTCATGATGTGGGGCAACCAGGCACATATGGATGTATACAACAAGCTGATTGATGGCTTCACCAAGGAAAATCCAGGCATCAAAGTCACGATGGAATCCGTACCTTTCGCAGAATACCAGCAAAAAATTTCGGTGCTTGCCGCCGGAGGCTCTCTTCCCGATCTCGCCTGGGTATCGGAGCGAATGGTGCCACAATTCAAGTCCAACCACATTCTGGCCGATGTATCCGAGTTCAAGGATGATGCACAGTTTAAGCTGGATGATTATATTCCAAGTACATTGGATTTGTTCCGTGATGGCGATCAACTGCTGGGACTACCTTTTTCTACACCTCCGGTGGTCATGTTTTACAATAAAACGCTGTTCGACCAAGCCGGCCTGACTGATCCAAACACACTTGCCACCCAAGGACAATGGACATGGGAACAGTTCGAAGAGTCCGCCAAAGCCATTACCAGCAAGGATGCGACCAACCGAGTCTACGGCGCCAACTTTTTTCGCGACTGGAAGACCTGGGCGGTGCTTTCCTCCTATTCCTGGTCCAATGGAAGCGGTCCATTCGACGAAGGCATGACAACGTTCACCTGGAACGATGCCTATGGCGTACAGACCTTTGAATTGCTGGAACGCATGATGTTCACCGATGAATCACACCCGAAGGCGGGTGAGCAAGTCAGCTTCGATGCGGGTAATGTGGGCATGTTCTTTGATAATTACAGCTATGTTTCCAAAGCAAGAGAAATTACGGATTTTGAATGGAGCATCGCTCCTATGCCTTCCGGTTCTCAAGGCAGTGTGCCGATGCTGGGGCAGGCCGGATATGCCATGTTCAACGACAGCAAACATCCAGAGGAAACGAAGAAACTGTTGAAGTATTTTGCCAGTGAGCAGGGGATTCAGGCGACGGCCACCTACTTTGTACCTCCGCGTACCTCTGTTCTGAACTCAGATGCATTCATTCTTCAGCCGAATAACCCGAGCAAAGAGCATATCGTGCAGGCGGTCATTGATGAAATGCCAAAAGCGCGCTTAATTCCCGGTCATATCCGTTGGCAGGATATCGACAATGCGGTATTGCAGGGATTTGACCGACTGTTTGCAAAGACAGCGACAGCTGAGGATAACCTGAAACAAATGCAGGAAGAGATCCAAAGCGTGTTGCAACCCTAAATAATTTGATTGAAACCGGAGGTGAGAACGATGAGCAAATTCAAAGAATTACTTGAACGGAAACCGCTGTCGCTGGTGGTCAGCCTGCCTGAGAATGATATTGCTTTGGCTCGGGCAGCTATGGAAGAGGGTGCTGATGCACTGAAGGTGCATTATAATGTCGGTCATCGCGCCAGCGGGAATCATTTTGGTCCATTGGACATGTACGCCGAGGTGTTTCGGGCGATCCGCAGTGAGTTTGGTGGTCCACTTGGAATCGTACCTTCTGGAAGTATTGATGGAGCAAGGCGAGAGGATGTGGAGAGGCTTTCCGGGCTGGGTTTTGACTTCTATTCCATCTATGCACATCACTTGCCATCTTTCATGCTGAGTGACTTGGGGCTTGACCCAACGTTTGCGATCAATGAGGAATATGATGCTTCCCTCGTAACATCAGCAGCGCACTTCGGCTTTACCGCTCTGGAGGCATCCATTGTACCTGGAAAAGAATATGGTACACCGCTCAGCTTCGCGGATGTGCTTAAGTATCGCCGTCTGGTCCTGCAAGCTCAGATACCGGTATTGGTTCCTTCCCAGCGAAAGCTGGTGCCGGAGGATGTTCGGGTGCTGCGCGATACCGGGGTCAAAGCAATTATGCTTGGGGCGGTCGTGACAGGCAACACGGAGGAACAGCTGCGAAGGGCTGTGAACGGGTTCCGCAATGCGGTGGACAGTCTGAACCGTCCGGACTATATAAGTTGAACTAAAGAATATTTACACTTGCCACTCCGATACCAGAACAACCTTCCGATCGCTGTTATCCCCAGATTTTTTTGAATCCCATATATAAAGGGGAAATCCGGGGATAAAGGCGACCACTTCGCTTCTTCAGGTCTTTTCTGTCCTCTACGTTCTTGTGTAAATGTATAGTTCACCTTATATAGAATCGTCGCAGAGTTCAGCTTTGGAGGAAATTGGATTAAAAGGGGAGGGCCTAATTGTGACCCATTCACGCAAGCGCAAAAGAGGGGGGCCGCTCGCCAGAGAGGCCCAGATCGCGGGGTGGCTGTTTGTATCGCCGATGGTGCTTGGGTTTACCCTGCTGCTGTTATTTCCCATGGGTCTCGCGTTATATATGAGCCTGACCGATTGGCCGCTGCTGGGGGATCATCATTTTATTGGATTGGAGAATTACCGGAATATTATGACAGACGCCATGTTCTGGAAAGTGCTTGCCAATACGGTCTATTTCACAGCGGGGCTGGTGCCGCTTAATATTGTGCTCGCCCTGCTGCTTGCGTTGTTGCTGTCCAGAAATCTGCGGGGCATCGGAATTTTCCGAACAGCGATCTTTGTTCCGGTCATGACCTCGTTGATCGTATGGGCCATCGTGTGGAAGCTGATGTATGCGACAGAGTCTGGATTGATTAATCAGCTTCTGTTGATGCTGGGCATCAAGGGTCCGGCTTGGCTTTACAATCAGGATCTGGCAATGCCAGCGATTATCGTGACAAGTGTGCTGAAAAATGTCGGTCTGAACATGGTGCTATTCATAGCAGCCATTCAGCAGGTACCGCGTTCGCTGTACGAAGCGGCAACATTAGACGGGGCGGGCAAGAGGGGAACTTTCTTTCACGTCACACTGCCCATGATCACGCCAACCGTGTTTTTGACCGTAGTCATGACCGTGATTGGTTCACTCAAAGTATTCGGGCAGATCTATGTGATGACACAGGGCGGGCCGAGCAACAGCACCAAGGTATTGGTTTATTATATCTGGGAAAAAGCATTCAAATTATTTCAGTTTGGCTACGCTTCTGCTCTCGCATATGTACTGTTCTTTATCGTGCTAATTCTGACGCTGCTGCAATGGCAGCTCCGAAAGAGGTGGGTATTCAATGAAGGCGATGCCTAGTCCTTCGGGGCGGAAGATAGGAAGTACTCTGGGGACGTATTTGTTGCTGACCCTGATTTCGCTGATTATGATTGTGCCATTTATCTGGATGATATCGACATCATTCAAGGAACCCCAGAGCATATTCACCTATCCACCGCAGTGGATACCGGATACTTTCCGATTTCAGAACTATATCGATGTCTTTCGATTGATTCCGTTTCACCGTTTTTATTGGAACAGTATCTACATTTCTGCGTTGGTTGTGCTAGGAACAGTATTTTTTGCTTCCCTCGCCGGTTACGCATTCGCCAAAATTCCGTTTAAAGGACGTAATGTGGTATTTCTCATCCTGCTGAGTGCGATGATGATTCCCCATGAGGTGACGGCGATACCGATGTTTCTGTTCATGCGGCAGCTGGGGTGGATTGATACCCATCTTCCGCTGATATTATTGCCGATCTTTGGCGCGGGTGGTGTGTTTGGCATCTTTGTGATGCGGCAGTTCTTCATTACGGTGCCAACGGAACTGGAAGAAGCGGCGATGATTGATGGTTGCAACCGATTCCGGATATATGCGCGAATTATGCTGCCCATTGCCAAGCCGGGTATGGCTACGCTGACGATCTTCACGTTTGTGACGATCTGGAATGAGTTTTTTGATCCGTTGATCTTCATTAACTCGCGTGATCTAATGACGCTGCCGCTTGGATTATCCCTGTTTACAGATGAAGTGGGTACAGCCTGGCAATATCTGATGAGTGCCACCGTCATGGCAACCTTGCCACTGTTAATTGTTTTTTTTCTGGCACAGCGGCGCTTCATTGAGGGGGTTGCCATGACGGGACTGAAAGAGTAAGCCGTGTAATACGTGCAATAGAACGAAGGAGGGACAACATTTGCGTGAACGGATGAGCATGAAAAAGGAAGAAGCAGATGTCGTTATTGTGGGAGGGGGTCCTGCGGGTATAGCGGCAGCCATTGCGGCTGGACGGCAGGGGATACGAACAGTGCTGGTGGAGCGATATGGATTCGTGGGCGGGATGTCAACCGCCGCTATGGTTTATCCTTGGATGACTTTCCATACGGAGCGCGGTGAGCAGGTCATTAAAGGTATTGCGCAGGAGATTGTGGATCGTTTGCAGGTACGTGGCGGCTCCCCGGGGCATCTGCGCGATACGGTTGGATTTGTGCATACCGTCACGCCGTACCATCCAGCCATCTTTCAGGTGGTTGCGGCAGAGATGTTGCAGGAGGCTGGTGTCCGGCTGTTATTGCACAGCTTTGTGGACGAGGTGGTCGTTGTAGATGATCGGGTGGAAGCGGTGCGAGTGACCAACAAGTCTGGAAGAAAGGAGTTCCAGGCGAATGTATTTGTGGATGCAAGCGGTGATGCGGATCTGGCTTATCTTGCGGGTGCTTCTGTGGCAAAGGGACGAGACAGCGACCATCAGTCACAGCCAATGACCATGAAATTCCGTATGCGTGGTGTGGATCTTGGACTAGTGAAGCAATACATGCTGGAGCACCCGGAGGATTTCTATGTGAAAACTCCTTTTGCTGAACTGGACAGCATTCCATTAACCGGGGTGAGCGGCTTCTATTCCCAGTGGAAAAAAGCAGGTGTGCCGATTAATCGCGACCAGGTGTTATTTTTTACCGGACCGGCAGAGGATGAAGTGCTGATTAATTGTACGCGGGTGCAGGGACTTGATGCGACAGATGCCGAGGATCTGACCTCTGCGGAACAGGAAGGCCGGAAGCAGGTGCTGATGATCGCTGAGTTTTTGCAGCGTGATGTGCCTGGATTCAAACGGGCTTCGATCTCGGCAGTAGCACCGCAGATTGGTATCCGTGAATCCAGGCGAATCATAGGTCATTACGCTTTGACCCAGGTGGATGTGGTTGCAGGACAAAAATTTGAAGATGTGATTGCCAGAAGTGGTTATCCGATTGATATTCATGACCCTTCGGGTCAAGGCGTTGTGGCTGCCTTTATAGAGGGAGATGGAGCATATGATATTCCGTATCGCTGTCTGATCTCTCGAAATATCCGCAATCTGCTGGCGGCAGGACGCTGCATCTCCACCACACATGAGGCGCATGCAACGACAAGGTTGACTCCAAGCTGTATGGCTACCGGGGAGGCCGCGGGAACAGCGGCTGCACTCACAGTGAAGATGAATCTGGACCCGGTGGAACTGCCGATCGCGCTGTTACAGGCGGAATTACGTCGCAACGGAGCAGCGATCTAGCGGATG
The DNA here is from genome assembly GCF_000517845.1 of Paenibacillus sp. FSL R5-192. Classification (NCBI taxonomy): domain Bacteria; kingdom Bacillati; phylum Bacillota; class Bacilli; order Caryophanales; family Paenibacillaceae; genus Paenibacillus; species Paenibacillus sp. FSL R5-192. Next base: position 102,973 of record NZ_ASPR01000047.1, read on the forward strand.
AGCTGATTGTGGACGAATTGGGCGAATCGGGTGAATCATTAATAGTGGGAGTGGGTGTTTATTTAATTCGCGGTGGCGTACGTTCTAACGAACCTGAGGCGTCTAATTCGGGAATATAAGCTGAAATGAAAAATGTAACGAATCTCAGTGAAGTTATTTTACTCAAAACCCTGTAATAGGGGGTAAAAGCGGGGTGAATCGGAAGAATAGAGCGTCTACGATTCGTTAGATTAGAAACTATCCCCAAAATAGCTAAATAAGCTTCCCACAGTTCGTTAGAAATTGGTGGGAAGCTCGTGAATTGATGAGCATAACTGTAGCCCCAAAGACTCCAAATCCACTGCATAGCATAGGTGAATTTAGAGTTTTTGGGGCGTTCTCATTCTTTTCATCTATTAGGTTCTTTCCTTCAAGTTCATTTCTTCATATCTGATCAATCATGGGGTCTCGGTTCCTTGATGTTCCTAGTTGTTCCTTCATTTTTCCTTCATGCCTTATTCTCTCCGATTATCAATTCATCCGTGCCTCAAGTCGCCTTGCGACAATGGAGAGCGCGTAGTTGATGACAAAATACAATACGGCTGCGAGCAGCAGGGCCGGGATAATGTAATCAAAACTTTGACCGCCAAGGATCTGCACGTTGTGCATCAGTTCCGGCAGAGAGATGATGATCGCCAGTGAAGTATCCTTCAGGAGTGAGATGAACTGGCTTACCATCGGCGGGGACATGCGGCGTAGCGCCTGTGGCATGATGATGCCACCGAGAGTCTGCATGTAACTCAGGCCCGAGGAGCGGGCAGCTTCCACCTGACCGCGCTCAACAGACTTCAGACCGCTACGGACGATCTCAGCGATCATCGCGCCTTCAAACAGACTCAGTCCAACAACTGTGGACCAGAAGACGGACATTTTAATCCCGAGCTGTGGAAGTACCATGTGGATGAAGAAAATGATGAGCAACAGCGGCAGATTTCGGATCGTGTCCACGATCACTGCCACGATCTGTGACAGAACAGGGATACGGGTAAACCGGATTGTACCCAGCACAGTGCCGAGCACAAAGCTGAATATAATGGATAGCCCTGCTACCTGTAGGGTAATCAGGAATCCATGAAGCAGGAAACGAAGGTTGGGCCACGCATAGGCCCCGCTAAAGTCCATATTTTATTAGCCTCCTTCTGTATGCAGGAATGGAATATCGAAGATCAATAGATGGGGCATGGACAAGCCAATACATCTCCCTAAAAATCTGCGCAGGTACAAGTCGATCTGTTACATGGTGACCTGACCTGCCGGTTTGTTCTTTTTCGGTTTGCCTTTGGTGCTGCGCGCCTCTGCATCACTCTGTCCAAACCTGCGCTCCATATAATGCACCAGGAAGCTGAGTGGTAGCGTCAGCACCAGATAGAACAGCGCAACAATGGTGTACACACTTAGCGGCTGGAACGTATCCGAGTTAACCAGGTCGGCAAAATACATAAGATCCATACCAGCGACAACGGCAAGAATGGATGAGTTTTTGACCAAATTGATGAACTGATTGCCGATGGACGGCAGTACAATCTTGATGGCCTGGGGCAGAATGATCAGGTTCATGGCCTGTACATAGGACAAACCTGAAGACCTTGCTGCTTCCAGTTGTCCACGCGGCACGGTCTGAATGCCCGCTCGGATTGCTTCGGCAATGAAAGCGGCGGTGTAGATTGTCAAACCCAGAGTACCGGAGACAAATCCATCCAGCGAGATGCCTAGTGCAGGCAGTCCAAGATAGAAGAAAAACACAACCAGTAACAATGGGATGTTTCGGATAAATTCCACAAAAGCCGTGCCGATCCAGTTCAGCGGTTTCACAGGGGATATCCGAAAGATAGCCAGGATCGCGCCAAGGATAAAGCTGCCAATGAGAGCCATAATGCTCACTTGAATCGTATTCAGGAATCCTTCCAGAAAACGATCCGAGTGTCGCATTAGTACGCTGAAATCCAATGTGCCCATATAGGCGAAGCCTCCGTTCTCCAGATGTAGAAACGGCGATTACGTCTGCTCATGCTTCGCATCCAGCAGACGAATTCGCCGCTTACCTATCTTAATTCGGGTTACTCGGGCTTCGCGCCCAGCCATTTCTCATGTAAAGTGTCATATTCCCCACTGTCTTTCATGCTTTTGAGCAGCGCGTTGACTTCCTCCACGAAGGCAGTGTCACCTTTGCGAATGGCCATACCATAAGGTTCGCTTGTGAAATTGCCACCAACCAATTGGAAGCTGTTATCCGTCTGTTGCATACCGATGAGGATGATGTTATCTGTGGTCAGCGCTTCGCCTTTACCTGCTTTGAGAGCAGTGAATGCATCCTGATAGTTATCGAATTCAAGCACCTCAGCATCCGGGGCTTTCTCGCGAATATTCTGAGCGGATGTGGAGCCTTTCACCGCGAGTACTTTTACCCCGCTGAGGCTTTCCAGGCCGGTAATCGCACTGTCGTTTTTCACCAGCAGGGATTGGCCTGCCTCGAAATAAACATCACTGAAATCTACTTGTTCCTTACGCTCATCCGTAATTGTCATCGTGGCGATGATGATGTCGATGTCTCCATTTTGCAGCATGGGAATACGCGTCTTGGAAGTGACCTCTTTCAGTTCGACCTTGGTCTCATCTCCAAGGATCTGTTTGGCGAGTGCTTTGGCGATATCAATATCGAATCCTTCAACGTTGCCACTTGCAGGATCTTTCAAGCCAAACAGCTTCGTATCGTATTTCACACCGGCGATGAGCTTGCCACGTTCCTTAATCCGCTCAATCGTGCCTTTCGCCTCGGCGTCACCACCACCGCTCGCTGAAGGTGTATCTGTACCTGTACTACAACCTGACAATACAAGGGAGAGAATGAGGACAAGCATAAATGATGGCCATTTCAATAATTTCTTCATGAATAAAAGACCCCTTTCAAAATGGAATAGTGGATTATTCTCAATGATGAATCAGACGGCTCAGGAATTGCTGTGCTCGTTCTTCTCTGGGGTTGTCAAAAAATTCTGCAGCGTTGGCCTCTTCAACAATTCGGCCTTCGTCCATGAAGATGACCCGGTCCGCAACTTCGCGGGCGAATCCCATCTCATGGGTAACGACGACCATGGTCATGCCATTATGGGCAAGGGAGCGCATAACATCGAGGACTTCCCCGATCATCTCGGGATCAAGAGCAGAGGTAGGTTCGTCAAAAAGCATGATTTTGGGCTCCATGGCAAGTCCTCTGGCGATGGCTACCCGTTGTTGCTGTCCACCGGACAACTGGGAGGGATAACTGTCTGCTTTGTCGGCAATGCCCACCCGGGTCAGATACTTCATTGCTGTTGCGGCTGCCTGTTCTTTGGGTTGTTTGCGCACCTTCATGGGTGCAAGGGTAATGTTATCGATGACTTTTTTGTGAGGATAAAGATTGAAGTGTTGAAATACCATGCCGATGTCACGGCGGAAGAGGTTAATGTCCACCTTTTTCTGATGTAGAGGAATCCCACTGACGACAAGTTCACCTTCGGTAATGGTCTCCAGGCGGTTAATACAGCGGAGTAACGTGCTTTTGCCGGAGCCGGAAGGTCCGATAATGACGACAACCTCTCCTTCTTCAATGTGAAGATGGATATCCTTGAGGACATGAAAATGACCGAAATGTTTCTGGACACCCCTAAATTCAATCAAGAGTACACCCCATCCTTTCTGCAACGTCTGTGTGTAAAAGGAATAATAAGGAATAAATTGAAACTAGTTATTTAATCATACATAGTCATCCTGCTTATGGCAATTGGTTTGTGATAAAACATGACATAAGTAATGGGTTCCCTAGGGCTATAGCCAGAAAATATGTTATATATCTGTCATGTTATTAAACTCCTTGTGACGAATCCTGACAGAAAAATGAATCTATTCTCCTAGTTGCTTTCCAACCTTTGGAATAGTTGTATAGAGTATACTGAAAGTGATGTTTGATTTATGACTCTGATTAACAAAACAAATAGCATCAAGTTCCACGTGTACATGGCAAGAAAGCTCAACCCTACACGTCATGCCATTGATATGATGGAGCGAGAGAGCGTCCGTTTGAACGTAAGTAAGGAAAGTAAAAGCGATGTATTGATCCCATAACAATTCCATTACATGTAGAGAGGATGATTCTGCACGATGAATACATATCACTCCCCAATGTCGACAGGAGCAAGTGCCCAGTCCGATGTTCGAGCTTATGAAGCTAATTTGCCCGTCATTCCTGCTCAGGATTTTCAGCTTACAGACTATGGAGCTGTTGGAGACGGCGTAACAGATAATACGGAGATGTTCCGACTTGCCATCGCTTCATGTGCTGAAGCAGGAGGTGGGAGAATCGTAATTCCTGCCGGGGTATGGCTCACAGGCCCGATTGTAATGCGCAGCCGTATCGAACTACATGTGGAAGCAGGGGCACTGGTTACATTTAGCCGAGATTTTGATCAATACCCATTAATTGCATCAAGCTTCGAAGGATGGCAGGTGGTCCGTTGCCAATCCCCGATCGATGGTGATCAACTGGAGGATATTGCGATTACTGGTGAGGGGATATGGGATGGGGGCGGGGAGGCATGGCGTCCGGTGAAACGCTCCAAAATGACCACTTCACAATGGAACCAATTGGTCGCTTCCGGTGGTGTTGTAGAGCAATCCGGCGGAGATGAAGAAATCTGGTGGCCTACCACAGCTGCACTTGAGGGTGGCACCATCGCGAATCGATTGCATCAGGAGCAGGTACGTGATGTCGCTGCCTATGAAGAAGTCAGAGACTTTTTGCGTCCCAACATGGTCAGTTTACGGAGATGCAACCGGGTATTGCTGGACGGTCCAACCTTCCAGAACTCGCCTGCATGGAATCTGCATCCCTGGGCATCTGAGCATGTCACCATTCGTAACGTGAGTGTGCGAAATCCGTGGTTTTCTCAGAATGGAGATGGGCTGGACGTTGAATCCTGTCGTCATGTGGTGGTCGAGAAGAGTGTATTCGATGTCGGTGATGATGCGATCTGTCTGAAATCAGGCAAGGATGCCGAAGGCCGTGAACTGGGTCTTCCATCGGAGTACATCACCATTCGGGATTGCACGGTGTATCACGGTCATGGCGGGTTTGTGATTGGCAGTGAAATGTCCGGCGGTGTGCGGCATGTGCGTGTGTCGGATTGTACGTTTATCGGAACGGACATTGGACTTCGCTTCAAAAGCGCACGTGGGCGCGGCGGAGTGGTTGAGGACATTCAGATTGAGCGCATATATATGAAAGATATCATTATGGAAGCGATCTCGTTTTCCTTTTTCTATGCAAATCAGGAAGGGTCTGCCCGGGGCAGTGATCTATCTCAGGAGATTAGCGAAGAGACGCCAGTGTTCCGAGATATTCGAATATCGGATGTGATCTGTGCGGGTGCCGACACTGCGTTGCTTGTGAGTGGATTGCCGGAACAGCCTTTGGATGGGGTGATCATCCAGCGTTACAACGTGCAAGCTCGCAGTGGTATCCAATGTGCTCATGCGAAACATCTGCATATCGCTGAATTGCAAGCGCAGATCACCGAAGGTCCATTGGTTCATTTGCACCAGTGCAAAGGGGCGGAGCTAGAGAGCATTCAGGGAAAAGGTGCGGATGGCCGACTTCTGATGGTGACCGGACACGAGTCCGCAGGCATTGTATGTCGTGAAGGCGATGCAGACACAGACGGTCGTCAGATCTCTGTGGGTCCCGAGGTACGAAGTGGTGTGATCATTCGCAGATAAAAAGTATGTAGTAGGGTTATACAATTTGGTCCAATTCAGCCGTAGTGGTGCAGCCATGATCCAGTAATCGTGATGCCTTTTGATATAAGGAATGCGTAATCTCTGGAGCGAGGCTACCCACTCGGATTTTATATGAAGTTATCTGATGATCTACCGGTGTTCCTTACGATAGCGCAGCGGTGTTGTACCGGTAACCTGTTTGAATGTTTTGTTAAAATGAGCCGTATGTTCAAATCCTACCTTCTCAGCGATCATCTGGACACGCTCTTGTGTGGACAGTAATCTTCGTTGTGCTTCCCGGACACGAACAACCCGCAAATATTCGCTAAATCGAAACCCGGTAAACCGGCTGAACATTCGGCTCAGATAGGATGGACTGATATAAAAACGATTGGCTGCACCCTCCAGTGTAAGTGGTTCGGTATAGTTTTTATTCACATAAGTGACAATTTCACTGATTTTGTCCTGCATTGGATGCAAGGGACCGGGGCATGACTGCCGGATGTCCTCCTCTACCCGATGAATACGGATCAAAAGTTGGGCAAGCAGACTTCTTACGGCGATCTCATAGTGAGGGCGTCGCTCTTTGCATTCTTGCAGCATCTGCCACAATATACGCTCCATCTCGGGCTGTTCCGCTTCAGGCAGGCGAAGGAGTCTTGAACAATTAAAAGGTAGCAGACCACATATGCCAAGTTCCATCCCCGTTGCAAAAGCAGGAGAAAAACCGATTAATATCCGTTCGAAGCCGGGAATACTTCCTTTGGAGGTGGTATGTACATCGTGTGGATTAATCAGAATGAAATCACCCTTGCGGGCGGACAGAATCTGACCATTCATGGAATACACTCGTTCACCTTCAAGTAAGTAATACAGTTCGTAGAATGGATGAGCGTGAGGTTGTGGCATACCATTCCCATCATGTCTGCGCATATGTTCAATGGTAAATGAATGTTCACCGATTCGGTATTTGGGTCCAATCCGGTCCTCTATGAGACTCATGGTACAGCTCCCCTCTGCTTCACGGATTAACAACGATATCCATATCATAACGGAACATCCATCTTTTTGTAAACGCTATCATTGGAAATGAAATATTTCTTTAATCCTATCGTTAAATACCGAGAGAATGAATTCGGCATGGCACTTATGTGCTGTCAAGGTGACAAAACTTGAATGATGTTTTAGAGTAGGGGGAGAGAGGCGAAACTCTGGTTAAGGAGTGCCTTCAATATGATTTGGAAGGAAGGAAACAGGTTATGACGACACATGAATTATCGCCATTGGTTGCTGCGCTCAATATGCAACCTCACGTTGAAGGCGGTTGGTATAAGGAAGAATGGAAGGCGTCTTATCAGATTCCACAGTCCGTTCTGCCGGATACATACTCCGGCCCACGATTCTCGGCAAGTTCCACGTATTTCCTGCTACACGCACATGAAATCTCCGAGTGGCATACGGTTCTGTCCGATGAACTTTGGCTGTGGCACAGCGGCAGTCCGGTTGAACTGAAGCTGGGCGGCAACGGGGAGAACCCGGAGAACGAGGAAGTTCTTGTTCTGGGGATGGATATTGCTGCGGGGCAATCACCACAGGTGCTCGTTCCTGCCGGCGTATGGCAGACAGCGCGCCCACTGGGCGATGAGCCTGTACTGGTAACTTGCGTAGTAGCGCCAGGTTTCCACTTTGATGATTTCAAGCTGGTATCCAAAAGCGAATAGGTTTTAATATGTGAAAATCCCGATCCGAGATGCTCAGGGCATCCGAATCGGGATTTTTTTGGATCGAGCGTATTAAATATGCTGAGGTCTATGCCCAGTTCAGGGATGTAGGATTCCCTTTTGGATCAGCATCACTTTTGGCAATAACTAATCACTTCGGATTCTCGTTACTCATCCAGCTGTCCACATAAAACTCCTCATGATAATCCGGTTGCTGAGCTAGTTCTTTGAGCTTCTGTTCAGCTTCTTCAGCGGTAAGATATTCTCCAATAACTGCTGTAAACTCACCAGTGGACGTTTTGAGGAAAGAGATGTCCTCATCCGGATAGGACTCTTTAATTATACCCATCGATTCTCCAAAAGGCATTGATTCTGTGCGGAGAGAGTATACCTTCCGAGGTGTGACCGGTTTGCCGTCGGAAGTCAATTTCACTTCCAGGTACCCAGGGTTCTTGAATTCCGTTACGGCATACTGTACCCCTTCTTTTAAAACAACTACGAATCCGACGGAAGAGTCGTCTAAAATCATGGAACCATAAACATCTTTCACTAAAGGCTGGGTCATGAAGTCGGCTTTGACTTTCTTTATATCCATGTAACGTGCACCGCTAAAAGTGAAGAGGATACGATTCGGTGCTTCTTTGTGTACCACATTATAATGGGGTGCATCATTAGTCTGATCTTGCTCGTCGGTGCTAAAATTGATTTTTAGCGTATTTTCGGTTGCTTCCGATCCCACAGTTACTCCATCGGTAATCTTGCCGCCATCGCCAAATTGCAACACCTGAACAATAGATCCAACCACAGGTATTTTGGACATGGCGTTTGCTACGGAAGGGATGTTGACCACGAAGAGAAAAGCAGCACATGCCACTATGACTGAGGCATAACGAATCATTCGAGATGAATTCTTGCGAGCAGTGGCTCTTTTCTGTGCATGATGAATAACGTCAGTAAGTTGAGCAGGGATTTCAATATTTTCGTAACGATCTTTTCCTGTCATACGTTCTCAACCTCTCCTTCAATTAAATCCATTTTTAATTTGTTGATAATCCGATAGAATTTTGACTTAACGGTATTCTCCGACAGTGAGAGCACTTCAGCGATCTCCCGGAAACGCATATTACCAAAGAACTTTAATATAATATAGGCTCTATCTTCGGGCACGAGTCGATCCAGTGCATCATACAGATCCATTTTCTCTTCCACGGACGCCCCTCGCTCTGGAGCCACAAACTCCTGCACATGATCCTCCATATAGGTCACTCGCTGGTTACGTCGAATATGATCTATCGCTGTGTTAATCACAATTCGTGACATCCAGGAATCAAAATAAGTCATGGACTCCATCTTTCCATAAGCGATGTACCCTTTATAGACCGCTTCGGATACGATATCCAGCGCTTCTTGTTCATTTTTAACATAGCAGTATGCCAGTCGATATAATTTATTTTGAATCTCTGTTATTTTTTCGCTGAACTGTTCTTCTTTTGTCTTTCTATGGTTCAGTCTAATCACTCCTGATCCCCCCTGATCAACCTAAATATTCAAGTCACAGCTCGTTCCAGGCCTGGATTCTATATAAGTGCTTGAGTTCGCTTGACACTCGTTAGACTGATGAGGAGAAGAAATAGTTCTAAACGTTCAAAAAACTTTTATTCTTTCGGCCCTGAAGAGGATAACGAGCCTCGCCTCCATTCTTAACAACGAATAGTTTGCCTATAACATCACATACCAAAACACCCGCTCTTCTAAGATCGAAGGCGGGTGTAATCGAATTAATTTGCTTATATTAGAAGTTAAAGTTGTCTGGATCCGAACCAAAGCGTTTATTCTCGTTCAGACTGTTAATCTGCTCTACTTCTTCCGAAGTTAACTCAAAATCATAGAGATCAGCATTCGCGTGAATACGCTCAGGCGTAACGGATTTTGGTATCGTCACGATGCCGTTCTGCAGATCCCAGCGCAGAATTACTTGTGCGGGGGACTTGCTGTATTTGGCTGCGATATCCTTCAGCAACGGATGATCCATCAGATGACCTTGTCCGAGCGGAGACCAGGCTTCGATCTGAATCTGATGTTTGTTGCAGTACGCACGAAGCTCTGACTGAATCAATAGTGGGTGAAGCTCCACCTGATTAACTGCTGGTTTGATCGTGGCATCGATCATCAAGTCTTCCAGATGGTGAATCTGGAAGTTGCTCACACCGATCGCCCGGATGCGTCCTTCTTTATGAAGTTTCTCCAGCGCTCGCCATGTATCTTTGTACTTGCCCTTAACCGGCCAGTGGATGAGATAGAGATCCAGATACTCCAGTTCGAGTCGTTCCATGCTGGCTTCGAAGGCAGCCAGCGTGGATTCATATCCCTGATCACTATTCCATACTTTAGTGGTAATGAACAGATCCTCACGAGCTACTCCAGATTCACGAATACCCTGAGCGACACCTGTTTCGTTGTTATACGCTTTGGCTGTGTCGATGCTGCGATAACCAGCTTGAATGGCTGTTTTGACAGCATGAACGACTTCGTCTCCGTCTTTAACTTTGAATACCCCAAAACCCAGCCATGGCATTTTGACTCCGTTATAGAGTGTGGTTGTGTCCTGCACGTGTTTCATGGTCCGAAATTCCTCCTCTTATTGATTCATTGTTCCACTATGTAATTACCCTGCTGTTCAGTAGCCAATCGATATCGAAGGGCCGTCTTGATTGATTATACTAAAATCTGCCTGGTCTTGGAAAAGGGAGTGATCCATTTTACGAAGTAAACGCCGCTATTATCCTTTTTCTTCAACCAGAGGTTTGGTTTTGACGCTTGTGGGTGATAAGATGAAGTATACGAAATATGGAAGTCAAGACTTTGTAATTGGAGAGTTTTACATAAGAACAGACGAAGTGCGGAATCGGGTACAGACCGGGCCGTACGATTAACGATAAAGGAGCAAGAATACAATGGCTAAACCTAAACAAACCAAAAAAGCAGCTGCTTGGTCTCTCGTGGTGATGGGGGCAGGATTTGCTGCATCCTTGCCGTTCCAGGGCGTTCCTGTGGGCAAGTTGCTGGTAGGATCATTTGAAGCGGGACTCGTGGGTGGACTTGCGGACTGGTTCGCCGTTACCGCATTATTCCGTCACCCGCTCGGCATTCCAATTCCACATACGGCATTGCTGCCGAAAAATCGCGATAAAATGACGGAAGGTCTGGTCTCCGCAGTAGAGAATAACTTGCTCAACAAAGACAGCATTACCGAGAAAATTGCAGATTTCAAAGCAGCAGAGACGGTGCTCGATACGTTGACCCGTGAGCTTCACAGTGACGGGATCAAGACGATGATTGATACGCTCTGCAAGCGAATTCTGGCTGGTCTGCCGTTAGAGCAGATTGCTCCGCTCGTGGCACGTGAGATCAAGTCACAAGCGGGCGCCTTTGATCTGGGTCCGATTCTGGAACGGGCTGCCCACCAGATGACAGAGCGGGGTTACGACGCCAAAGCGCTGGACTATGGACTGAAGCAAGCCGAGGAGTGGCTGGTTAAGCCCGAGACGATCATGTTTTTGGGTGAAAGCGGCATGAAAGCCATCAGCGGCATTCAGATGAACGGATTGATGCAGTTTGCGATGAATGCGTTCCTGGGTTATATGAACGAGGAGCGTCTGGGTGGCATTTTACAAGGATATCTCTTCGATCGGGTAGAGGATATGAAACGTGAAGGCAGCGCTCTAAGATACAAGGTGCTTGATATGGTACGTACCCAGACGGTGCGTTTGGCAATGAGTGAGGCTATGCAAGATGGAATCAACAGCTGGAAGAACAATATGTTGGAGGGCTGGAACGCAGAGGAAACGGTGCTGAACAAACTCACCGACCTGAGAGACAAGGCGCTCGCCGCGATGGAAGATGGACAGTATGTAGATACGTATGCACTGCCTGCCATTGAGCGGGTATTGGTTGATCTGCGGGCAGATGACGAGTTGATGACAGGCATGAATGCCAAGATCGTAAATGGCGTCACAACACTGCTGGAGAAAAATCATTCCAAAATCGGTAAACTGGTACGCGAAAATGTGGACAAAATGGACAATGCCACTTTGGTTTCGATGATTGAGGATAAGGTTGGACAGGATCTGCAATGGATTCGGATCAACGGAGCCGTTACCGGATTTGTTATCGGGATTGCGCTGACTGCGCTGCAGATGGCATTAGCATAACCTAAAAGAGCCACCCTTGAAGTAATAGGGCAAGGCTCTTTTTGTTATGCAAATATCAATGGAGATATAGATACGCATCTTTTTCTATTTAGAGGTTAACTGCTTGGCTTGCCCTGGCAGATCGTCCGCTGTGACCTCTTCCCAGTGTGTAACACCACGCAGCGTGGATACATATAGTTTCAGATAGGCCCCATTTTTGAGTAGCTTACTGGTGGAGAAGCTAAGTGTTTTGGATTTTCCTTCGTCTGTATAGCCGATCAGTTCATAAGCATATCTGCCATTGTCATCCTTGTTGACTGTAGTCTGATTCACAGTGGTATAGTAGGTTGTTTTGCCGGCAGGGTTATCGGGAGTCAATTTAGCAGGGTCCATGAAGAAGAGCCACAGGCAAGTCAGAATAACGAGTACCAATGCGAGAATAGTGAATGCTTTTTTCATGTTCTTGTCCTCCTTTAATCTCGGTAAATTTAGGACGATGCGATGTCTTTATATTTCAGGCGGCGGATCGACCAGGTAGCAAACAGAAGGATAAAGAGACTGTTCATGAAAAGAAAAACGATATTCTCCGAGGATGTCAGTCCCTTTTGACTCAGAACGCCCATGCCTATAGTTAACAAGGAGTAGGGGAATAACATGCCGATTTTCAGCACATACATGCCTAGTCCCAGAAAGACTGCACAAAGGCTGATGCCAATTGGCGTCGCAAAGCTTCTTATCCGGATCGACAACCCTAGTTGCAGTGCAGCAATAGAGATAGAGGCAAACCATCCTCGCAGGCTCCATACGACGGTCTCCATCGGGAACGGACCCGGAATGACGAACAGTTTGCCTGCTGCCCAGTACATGAGCATGAAGAAGGCTTGAGCCGAGAAGATCAATATGCCAACAATGACCAACTTGGCAACAAATAGGCTGGTGACTGACACTGGAGAAGCCAGAATCATATTCCAGTTGCGATTGCTGTGTTCCAGGCGGCATACAAAGGCACAACAGATAGCGATCAGGATGGGCAGGAAGAATTCTCCGTAAAACAAACTGACCTGTGTCCACAGGCTGTACCACCCGTTTTGTAAAGCCGCTTGATTGAAATAAAAGTTAAAGCATCCGATAAGCAGACTGATAATAGGCAGAATGGCCAGTACCAGGCTGATCCGGGAATGCCGAAGTTTAAGCCATTCTGCGGAAATGCTCCTCAGCATGTGTTCCCCTCCTCAAATCTCTTGTCTTGAAGCATGAATATTCCCTGCAAAATAGAAGATGGCAGCCATCAACAAGGCGGCTAAGAAAAGACCGACAGGCAGCATACCCGATACATAGGTACCCGAAGATGCGCTGTAAATATAAGTGACTGGATTCAGATCCATGTAGTAAGACCAGATGAAAAGGTGACGTACACCTGCTGGAAACAACCCCGATGTTGTTCCGATGAATCCGCCCAGCATACCCAGACATAACGCAAAAGCCTGATTGCGTACTGTAAGAGACAACCATTGCTGAAGAGCGGTGATGGCGAGTGTAGTTAGCATTGTGCCTATAGCGAACTGCACAAGCAGGGAAAGTGGCAGCGGACCGGAAATATTTTTGGATAAACCGAAACCGACAATGAACACAGCTTGCGCAAGGATACCATAAAGGATCAGGCTGTTCGCACATATGTATTTGGCTGTGTAGACATGATTACGTCCGGTGTTGGTCGTCATTAGCATCTTCCAGGTGTTCCCCTTATGCTCCATATCACAGATGCGGGATACAACGATAGCCGATATAATGGGCAGAAACAGACCGTTCATGGAAGCGATGCTGAAGATCAAGGCTTCCCAGCTCGCATTGGTTGCACTTCGGGAGATGGAGATACTCATGGACATGGAGGCCCAGATCATCTCAGCGGCTAGAAAAAGAGATAGCATGACCCAGATCTTTTTGCGGCGGATTTTAAAATACTCTAGGGATAGAGCTTTCATTACAGGCTCCGCTCCTTTCCGGTCAGATCCAGGAATATACCTTCCAGACTTTTCTTGTATTCCTCGATACGAATCACAGGAATATCGTGTTGTACCAGCACTTTATTCATGTGCGAGACTTCTTCGTCACGAAGGTAGTCGAACACCAGTTGTTTGCCCTGGACTGTAGGCATGTAGCCTTGAGTCAAAAGGATTTTCTCTGCCCTTGCCGTATCCGTCGTCTGAAAACGTATGGTAGCCTTGTTATTGGCCTGAAGACTCTGCATGCTTCCCTGAAACAGAAGTTTGCCATCACTGATAATGCCGACTGAGGTAGCAATCTGTTCGATCTCTGATAACAGGTGGCTGGATAGCAGGACTGTTATGCCGTATTGACCTGGAAGGGACTTGATCAATTCCCTAATCTCACCGATCCCCGACGGATCAAGTCCGTTCGTAGGTTCATCCAGAATAAGCAGGCTTGGGAAGGCAAGCAGGGCCATGGCAATACCGAGTCTTTGCTTCATCCCCAGCGAATACTGATCGGCCTGTTTATGTTTTTGATTTTCAAGTCGAACAATTTTGAGAGCTTCATCAATATTTTTGTTCGGTACGTTCCGTAGTCGCTGCATGACTTTCATATTCTCAAGTCCAGTCAAGTGGCCGTAATAAGATGGAGATTCGATCAGTGAACCTGTCTGATTCAGAATGGAAGGGCGATGTTTATTCAGATCTTTGCCAAACACCTTTACAGTGCCTTCGGTAGGTTTGATCAAACCCAAAAGCATTTTTAATGTGGTTGTTTTGCCTGCTCCGTTCGGACCCAGGAAGCCAAAAATCTGTCCCGTCTCAACTGCCAGATTGACCTGATGTACGCGGTTAGTACCGCCATAAGATTTAGACAGGTTATGCGTTTCCACGATGGGGGAACTGTTTATCATTGATCTCAACTCCATTTCACTAATGTCTCTGTTGCTCTAAATATAGATCAGGCTTCTTGCTCGTAGCTGAAGATAACCTTACAATTACCTTAAATGGAAATGGAAAATATCGGATGATTGCCTTTATGATGTATAATAAAAAGGGTGATATCAATGGAATTATTGAAGAATAAGAAAATATTGATCGTAGATGATGAGCCCGAAATACGGGAAATGATTGAACGTTTTTTACGGAAAGAAGGTTTTTTCCGGATCTATACGGCTGGTAACTTCGTGAATGCCTTGGCGGTATGCAGACTTGAAAAGCCGGATGCAGCTATTCTGGATGTGATGCTTCCGGATGGAGATGGGTTCTCTCTGCTCTCTTCGATCCGGTCATTCTCGGACATGCCTGTTCTGTTCTTGTCTGCACGTGGTGAAGATGAGGATCGACTGCTCGGTCTGGGGCTTGGAGCAGATGATTATATGGTCAAGCCCTTTCTGCCAAGAGAGTTGATTCTCAGGCTGATGGCTATTCTGAAGCGGGTATATGCCTCCAATACGGTGGAGAGATTGCCTGTATTTCGTTTGGGTGGACAAACCATTGATCTGGAGAGCGCTGTTGTACAGAGGACAGACAGGGAGCTTCCATTGACAGCTAAGGAGCATGCCATACTGATCAAGTTGTATGAGAATCAGGGCCGAATTGTAACCAGTGATGCCCTGTGTCAAGCCGTCTGGGGAGACGAGAGTTATGGGTATGAGAATACCCTGATGGTGCATGTTCGGCGAATCCGGGAGAAGATTGAGGAAGATCCATCCAAACCGATATTTCTGCTGACGGTACGGGGACTTGGTTATAAATTGATGGTTCAGGAGTCTAGGTAATGGATGGCGTTGTTCGAATTCTAAGAAGGTTCGTCGGATCAACCATTCTGGTATCTGTGGTGCTATTACTATTCAATCTGATTCTGCTAGGTTCGCTGATCTTCAAGGAAATTCATGAAGGGCCTTCCCCTGGTGCGGTTGTGAAGCAGATGGCTAGTGGCCTGAGCAAGGGAGAGCAGGGGGAATATGCGCTGGACAGCGATGGAATGCAATTGCTGGATACATATCAGGCTTGGGCTATGCTGCTTGATCCCCAGGGCAAGGTACAGTGGAGCGAACAGCTTCCGGCTGAAATCCCGCGCTCTTATAACGTGACGGATGTTGCGAAGTTCTCCCGATATTATCTTATGGAATACCCAGTGTATGTGTGGGAGCGTAAAGACGGATTATTGGTCGTAGGCTACCCCAAGAATACGTACGGAAAATACCAGTTCGACTTTTTGGCAGAGTGGCTTAAGTCATTACCTGTTCGGATCATCCTATTATTGGTGTGTAATGTGGCTCTTGCTCTTCTGGTCTCCGTATTAATTGGAACACGGGTAATCCGTAGTATTCGACCGTTGATCAATGGCATTCATGCGCTGGCAAAGGAAGAGCCTGTTCATGTCGAGACCAAGGGTATATTTAATGATCTGTCTCAAAGCATCAATTCAACATCTCGCATGCTTCAGGATAAGGATGATGCTCTTAAAGCGAGAGATGAAGCTCGATCCAACTGGATCGCAGGCATTTCTCACGATATACGGACGCCATTGTCCATGATTCTGGGTTACGCGAGCGAGTTGGAAGAGCAAGTGGATTTGCCAGCTGAGCAAAAACAGCAGGCATCCATTATTCGTCGCCAGGGTGAACGTCTGCGGTCACTGGTCAGTGATCTGAATTTGGTGTCCATGCTGGAGTATGAGATGCAGCCCTTGCAGTTGAAGTCGATTCGACTCTCTGTTCTGGCAAGACAGGTCGTGTCAGATTTTTTGAACAATGGCCTGGATGAACGTTATCCGATCTCGCTTCATGTTCAGGACGAAAGTCTTCAGGTTATGGGGGATGAGCGATTACTGTATCGTGCAGTAACGAACCTGATACATAACAGTATCAGGCATAACCCGGATGGATGTGCAATTGTGCTGGAAACGAGCCGTTCAGCGGAGGATTTATGTTGTGAATTTGTGGTATCTGATGATGGGATAGGAATTCCAAAAGAGTATCTGGACGATGTGGTGGTACTCCCTTATGCCGCAGGACGTGTACGGCCCTCCCGCCAGGGACATGGCTTGGGGCTTCCAATGGTATCAAGGATTGCAAAGGCTCATCGGGGAAGGCTTATTCTCACGAGTGACAGTGGGGAAGGGTTTAGAGCTGTATTGCAGTTGCCTGCTACTTAGAAAAACACCTGCCTTGGACAGGTGTTTAAAACTTTATACATGTAACAACGAACTATCGCAATTTTGTCATCGTCATAGTAAAAGTAATGTTTCTTGTCAAAATGACGCGAAAATCCAAAGAATGGATTTACAAAAAATAGCAAATTGTGCTAGGATGAATATAGGAAATAATTACATAAATTAAATATTTTGGGATTGTAAAGACTTGAATTCAACCTTGGTGTTTAGCTTTTTTTAAGCTATACATATAAAAAAAATTGAATGGAGGTTTTTTCAATGAAACAATTCAATCTCGAAGCATTGGGAGCAATTGAGGACATCAGTGATGATGAGCTGATGGTCATTACAGGTGCGGTATCTGTAATTGATGTTGAAGCAAGCGGCGGTGTATTCTGTACGGTAAGTCATGAATGTCATTATAATTCGGTTTCACCTTCTTCTTGGCTGACTTGTTGTTAATTTTTACTCTTATCTTCGGGCACATAGCTGATTTCAGTTATGTGCTTGATTTTGTTATATGAGGTTTTGGGCACGAACCATCCAATAGAAGGGGAGATAAAACGATGAACATACAGGAGCGGTTACATGACTCCCGGTGGAGTTATGCACTCTACTTAACGGAGAAATACAAGCAGTTTGTGCAGCGATATGCTGCCCAAGTTCCCAATGATCTCTTATTTAGCGAGGAAATTGCTGTTGATATAAATGAAAAAAATATAACTGCTGACGTTCAGCATGGGGACATGCCTGTGGAGCACACTTCCGAGTCGGGAAGGATGCAGAAATGGCTTGAAAAGTTTTTTCAGGACCAGGAGCTATTGTCCAATCGCTTCCAGGCTGAATCCATGAATATGGAGACGGTGCAGGCTATGTTTAACGATACAGGCTTCATGTACGACTTTGTGCAGATGCCCTGGCATCAGGAACTCTGCAGCACATTTCTGGAGAATGAGCATTTGGAGATCGAATATTTTATTGAGGGGAATACGGAAGAAATCCCGTTCTTTGAGTTTTCTAGACCCTTCCTGCAACGATCCATTCAGATCATGACGGACGGCTTGAATGATGGATATGAATGGCTGGACAAACGACGTGTTACTGGGCTTGTTCTGAAGACCGTCTCGGATAAAGTGTTCCACATGTCTGCCAAGACACTAATCTATGAATTAAATAAAGCGAGATTGCAAGATGAATTGAGAGGTGAGGATTCCCGGCAGCGGTATCTGCACTTTGTGAACCAGAACATGCAGTCCAGGGATCAGATTCTCTCCTTACTACTGGAATATCCTGTTCTTGCACGAGGACTTGTCGAGCACACTCTTCGGATCAGTCTGAATATGATGCGTGTTCTGGAGCGGCTGACAAGAGATCGTCGTGAACTGGAATCTTTTTTTGATTTCAAGCTGGATAAGCTGGAGGATATCGTATTTCTCGGGGATTCCCATAACGGTGGAGCTAGTGTATTGCGGTTGGCATTTGCCGAAGGGGTCAATGTCATGTACAAACCTAGGAACATGGCCATCGACACCGCTTTTGCCAGTCTGTTGCAATGGTTTAACGATCAGCGAATAGGATTACCCTTCCGTATTGCCAAATCGCTGGATCGCGCCGAATATGGCTGGCAGCAATTCATTCCCTATGAGGAAGTCACCAGTCTGGAGGGAGCGGAACGCTTTTTTGAACGGCAGGGGCAGTATCTCGCTATTTTGTATGCCGTTAATGCAACAGACATGCATATGGAGAACATTGTTGCTCAGGGCGAGCATCCCTTCTTCGTCGATCTGGAATCACTGTTGCATAATCAACCTTTCAAATATGAGGAGGAGAAGGCACACTATACAGCGCTGGAGAAGACCCTTTCGATATTGAATGATTCCGTGTTAAAAACGAGCATGTTACCAACGTTGGATTCCAACGCTTTGTATCACAGTGATCTGAGCGGACTTGCAGGGGATGTGGATCAGGTACTCAATACGTATGAGATTCATGATAAAAACACCGATACCATGAGAATCCAACGAAGCAAGGTGAGTGTGAGTCGATTTAGTCATTTGCCTTCATATGAACATACACCCATTAAACCTGAGCGATATATCCAAAGTTTGAAGGAGGGTTTCTATCGCATATACAGTGCTATTATGGAGCAAAAGGAGTCATTTATCTCAACAGTCCGCAATGACTTCCATGGTTGTGCTGTACGTACCATTGTTCGTCCGACCGTTACCTATTTTACGCTGATTGAAGCCAGTTCCCATCCGAAATATCTCAGAGACGGGTTGGATAAGAATCTGTTGTTCGACATGATGTGGATGATTGTGCGGCAGGATCGTGATCGTGAAAAACTGGTGAGATATGAGTGCCATGATCTATTGCATGGCGATGTACCCATGTTCCAGACGTTTATCGGTGAGCAAATGTTGTTCCACCACTACGACAACCAAGCGATTGACGGCGTGTTTTCCTCCGATATTTTAACGCAGACCGCGGATAAAGTGCGGGCGATGAATCCCAAAGACATGGATATGCAATGGGAGTTTACCGAGCGTACAATCCAGACTAAATATGTCCTGGAACGCTCATTCGCCATGGAGAAAAGCACGGAAAGCGTCCGACCGGAAATATTGAATGAAACTCAAATACACATGACCAAAGAAGAATATTTGCAAGAAGCCGTGAGGATTGGGGAGTACATAAAAGATATTGCTATTATGGGAGATGAAGGTCTTTCGGTGTCATGGATCAGTATGGGTATGGATGCAGACGAGAAGCTGATCTACAAATCTTCCGAGTTGGGGTTATATAACGGGGTAACCGGTATTGCCTATTTCTATCTGTATCTGAGTCAGGAGACAGGTGACCACAAATATATGCAGATGGTTAATCTGTGCATTCAGACTGCCTGGGAAATGATTCGCAAAAACATCGACAAAAACATCTCATTGTTCACTGGCTACGGGTCGCTTCTCTATCTGCTGGTGCATAAAGCTAACGTATGTTCCGAGCCGGGGATCAACCCGGATACGCTGGAATTACTCGATATCTTGGACGATATGATTGATAGTGATCAGCAATTGGATGTGATCTCAGGTTGTGCGGGCACATTGATGGCATGTGTGGACATGTATACGAGCTTCCAATCGCAAAAAGCGCTGGATGTGGCCGTGCGATGCGCAGACCGATTGCTGGATCTTGCCCAGCCGATGGATCAAGGTATGGCTTGGGTGACGTCAGCGATCAATAAAACGCCACTTAGCGGTATTGCACATGGCAACGCAGGTATCTGTCTGAGTCTGGCTCGTCTATACAGTACTACAGGCAACAAAGCCTATCTTGAAACTTGTATGGAAGGACTGAAGTATGAGGAAGCCCTCTACAGCCCTGAAGTAAACAATTGGAAAGATCTGCGGTTCACCGATGGCAACATGCCGGAAGAACACTATGTTATGTACTGGTGTAATGGCGCACCCGGTCTAGGGATCGCCCGCGTAGGGATAGCGCAGCAATTGAGGTCATTGGGAGCTATGGATACGATAGAGACAGATATCCGCAGGGCGTTAGCCAAGACGATGGAAGAAGGGTTTACAGAAGTTAGCTATTCGCTCTGCCATGGGGATATGGGCAATCTCGAGCTGTTCCTTCTCGCAGCCGATTACTTGCAGGATGAAGAGTTGAAGGAGTTCTCGGTTCAGATGGCAAATTACATTGTGACACAGGTGAGACGTGATAACCATCATTGGAGATGCGGCATTCCGGGTCGTCAGCAAATCCCAGGACTGATGCTAGGGCTTGCAGGAATTGGATATCAATTGCTCCGACTGTACAATCGTGACCTGCCTTCAGTACTGATGATGGAAGGACCAAAGGGCAAGGGGATAAGGGATATGGCTCAGACATACGCTATGGAAACGGCGTCCGCTCAGCAGCAGATGACTACTATGGAGCAGTCATCCCATATGGGGCAGCATCATGCCTGAACGGCCTGTATTCCGTCTGCGCCGGAAGAGACAACGCAAAATCCCTGTCAAACTGCAAATGAATCAATATGATTGTGGTCCCAGTTGCTTGCACATGTTACTCGCATATCATGGCTATGAAGCTGATTTCACCGATCTGAGGGAACGTTTTGCAATGCTGGGAAACGGCAGGGATGGTAGCTCCATGCTCAAAATGAAAGAGGTTGCTCAGACCTATCACTTGAAAGGGATAGCCAAAAAAGCGCCTGTTGAATCACTTAACAATGATTTTCTGCCAGTCATTTGTTTCTGGGAGGACAATCATTTTGTCGTGCTTGAGCGGATCAAGACGAGTGGGCACTTCATTATTGTTGATCCGGCTTTGGGAAGGCTGGTTATCAGTACGCAGGAGTTTGCGGAGAAATATTCAGGTATTTTTTTGCTCGTATATCCGGATGAGGGCTTTGTACCCTTGTCCGAGAAAAAGATTAGTAAAGTGGCGTACTTCAAGGATTTGATTCGCAGTAACAAAAAATATTTTGGTTGGACCGTTCTACTTGCTCTGGGGCTGCAATTGGTTTCGGTGGCCTTTCCGTTCTTGATGCAGGTTTCGATTGATGCGGCCACTAGCGGTGAGGGCTACTCGTTATTTCCTGTCCTGATCACCAGCATTGTGCTGTTAACCCTATTTCAGATCGGTTTCAGTTATATGAAGGATATGTGCATCGTACGGCTTCAGGAATTGCTGGATTCCCAACTGACGACAAACTTTGTCTCTCATATGCTCAAACTGCCTTATCAATATTTTGAAATTCGTTCGCGCGGGGATTTGATGCTGCGGATTAATAGCAATACGACCATTCGAGAGATATTATCCCAGAAGATGATCTCTACGCTAATCAATCTATTTTTAATTGTTGTGACCTTCACGTATATTGTAATCCAGTCCCGTTTGATCGCTTTTACACTGCTTGGTGTTGGACTGGTTCAAATTCTTGTTTTTGTATACACACGTAGCAGATTCAAGAAACTGACACAGACCCAAATTGTTGCCCAAAGTTTGGCTGGATCATTCATGACGGAAGTGTTGGAAGGCATCTCGACCATCAAATCACTTGGGATTGAAGAGCGTACCGGGGAAAAATGGAGAGCACTATTCATGCGTCAGCTCGCAACGGTCAAGGAAAAAGCTATTTTTCAGACAAGAGTAAATACCGTGACGAATACGCTGAGTTTTATGACTCCGATGCTCATTCTGCTGGTGGGACTATATCAGATTATGCAGGGGAATATGACACTTGGTATGCTCGTTTCATTCCAGTCCCTGGCCGCGCTGTTTCTGGGGCCGCTGAACTCGCTTGCTTTGATGCTGAACGAGTTCGTGATGGCGGATGCGCTGCTGGATCGAATCTATGATGTCATTCAAGCCGAGGAAAGTAATAAATTCAAGAAGAAAACACCGACCCTCCGAGATGTAAAGCTGAATGGGGATATTACAATTGATCAGGTCAGTTTCAGGTATACGGACTACGGGGAAGATGTGCTGAAAAATATTAATATTACGATTAAAGCAGGGCAAAGGGTCGCTCTGGTTGGCAAATCAGGCTCAGGAAAGAGTACCTTGGCGAAATTGCTGGTAGGGCTGTATACGCCCACACAGGGTAATATCTATTTTGACGGCGTGGTTGTAGAAGAACTGGAGCAGCAGGATATTCGCAGCCAGATCAGTATCGTGCTTCAGGATAACTTTGTGTTTAACAACACCGTGTATGACAACATCAGGCTACATGCAGAGGGTTCAACGCTGGAGGATGTAATGTTCGCAGCGAAGCTGGCGGATATTCATGACGATATTGAGAAGATGCCAATGAAGTATAACACACTGATCTCTGAAGCGGGTTCGAATCTGTCTGGAGGGCAGAAGCAACGTGTCGCTCTCGCACGAGCATTGGTAAGCAGACCCAAAGTTCTTCTGTTGGATGAGGCAACTAGTGCTTTGGATACTGTTACAGAAGCGACGATTGCCCATAATCTGAATATGTTGAAATGCACCCAGATTATCATTGCTCACAGACTCAGTACCATTCGAAGCGCGGACACCATATATGTACTGGATCAGGGGGTACTCGTGGATGCTGGAACACATGATGAATTGATTGGACGGTGTAAATCCTACAATGATCTCGTGTGTGAACAACTGGACGAAACCGGGGCCAGACAGTATGGATGAGGCTAGTGAGGATGATGTTGACGGAAGACAAAAGGCTTTCTTTTCTACACAATATGTGTTGAAGAGAATGCTTTTTTGTTATATATGGAAAATTCGAGAAGCTAAACTGATGCAAAATTCAGGAAATCGGGTAATATACACGCGAACACGCGTATGAATCATATTAGGAAGAAAGATACATAAAAACGATGCTCTCAGCCGATGTGGTCATGTTGATTTTGTACTATGATTCAGTTAACAGAAGCAGAAGGCATGGGTGAATGATCCTGATTCATTGGGTGCACATATACATTGAAATCATAAGAAGAAGGTGATTGGTATGAGGCCAATACAAAAAAAGGTATGTGTATTCTTACTAATTGTGCTATCTATCTTTATTTTGGGAGGCTGTCAGAACATGAAAGAAAGTGAGAAACAGGCACTTTTTCAAGAAGCAGAAGCGAAAGCGGTCAAATATTTCAAAGACAAGTATGAGATGAACGTTGTTATTACCAGCAAGGAGTTGCTACCCGAAATGGCACTGGACTCGATTGCAATGGAAGGGCATGTGGTAGAGCAGGAGGATCAGGAGTTCACTATTTCCTATGACTATAGTGATAAAAAAATCAAAAATTTTGGAATGAGCCCTGCCATCAAGGCAGCCATCATTGAGAAAGGCTACGATCCTTTTGCCAAGTAGATTGTATTGAATTTTGGGAGGTGAACATAACATGGGGGATACACCAAGAATTGATGATGAAACATACCGTCTGATGTCGGAACTGGCTTATGAAAATGCCAAAGCAGGTACCGAATATGCGAATCTACCAGGCTGGCAAGTGCTTGAGGATACGCATGGCAACGGTTATTCCGGTTTTGACGCAGTGACTTTTTACAATCCGGAAACGGGGCAGGCGGTCATTTCTTACCGAGGAACAGAAGGAAGTGCCGGATGGGATCGTAAAGGGCCTGATTTTCTGGCGGATGGTCAGATTGCGATCCCCGAACTGGGCAGAAAAATTGAACAATCTACCGATTTCACACCCGATTGGTTATCAGGTGGAATTCAAAAGGTAAAAGACGTCACCGGACTGACTCATTTGGATAATGCGGTGGGTGAGCTGGATAGACAGATTGATAAAAAGCTGAATCCTTTTCCAAATCAAATGTACGAAGCAGAAGACTACGCGAAGGATATGCAGAACAAATATAAGAATTTGGACTTCTCTCTGACAGGGCATTCATTAGGCGGCGGAAATGCTCAGTATGCAGCAGCGCATACGGGAATGACGGCAGTAACCTTTAGTGCGCCATCTGTAATATCCAGCTTGACTCCATCACTGAAACGTAAGGCAGAAGAGGGTGGATTCGATAATCAGATCGTAAACTTTGGTCACCCGGGTGACTTTGTCGCCAGTGGATTCTTTGGTGGCTATGATCGTCATGTGGGTTCCATGTATTACATCAACTCTAATTACAAGGACATGAATGACAACATGAGCATGGGAGATAAGATGGGTAACACCTTTGGTGGGAAGGAATACCACGACCTGAAGCAGTATCAGTTCGAGAATGGTTATATTTCCAATGATCTATACGACCCTACCACTGGTGAGAAAATCAATAAAACTCCCCGTGAACCTTCCAATATCATGACGGAGCTTGCGGATGTTATGCGTAGCTTTGGTGTGCAGACTAACAAGATGGTTGCAGGTGTTGGCTCAGTGGGGGGAGCTTCAGGTCTGATTCAGGTAACGCCGGAAGAACTGAAAAGTGTCGCTTCACGGTGGAAGCAAAATGCACAACAGTGCAATGCGGAGCTGAATCAGGTGCGAACCCGCATGGCCCAATATCTGCATACGAGCCGCAGTCGCAGACTGGAGCCAATTGTCACCCAATTGGACGCATCCATTCATGAGCTTGGCACATGGCATATGAAACACACCAGCCAGTTCCTGAACTTTATTGATGAGAAGGCGGATGCTTTCCGGCAGGCGGACGAGAGTCCGGTTCATTTTTAATTAGGATTTCTGGGTGGCTAGCGTTGATATCACGTACATAGGGGAGGGGAACACGAGTGGGTGGACAATTGCTGGTGGAATTGAATGATCTTCGGATTGCGGAAAAAGAACTTACACAGCTGCTGGCCCGTCTGCAAGCCGATGAGCAAGAAGCGCGGGCGCTATACAGTCGGCTGAACGATTGGAAAGGCCAGTCCGCAGATCATACAAGACAGCAGATTGAAGAGTTTTTTGCGGGCTTGTCCAGACGTATTCAATCCATTGAACAGCAGAAGAAAAGCTTGCTGCAATACATTGAGATCATGATCCAGACGGATCAGGAACGCTAAAGGGTGGTAAGGCTGATGCCAAATTGCGGATGGTAATCAGCGTGGATAAGAGTGTGACCGTGGAGCGGCATGATTAGTGCCTTAACCACGGATTGTAAAAAACATGGGTAGCCAATCAAAATGATGATAGCTAAAAAGCCTACGGCACATCGGGTTTGATCCCGTATGCCATAGGCTTTTTGTTATCTGAATTTTTCTCAGGTTTTCGTAAAACTGTAAGTTAGTTCTTAACGTTTTTTGCGACGTGTAGCCAACGCAATCCCCAAGAAGGACAGGATCAGGGCCAGAATGGATACGATCAATGTTGCTTGTTGAAGCTTCAGCGTACCCGGGTCTGTATCCGTGTTGTTTGGTTCACCTGTAACGGTGTCATTGAGTGCATCGCCCAGCGTGGTGTCATCGTTTGCTTTGCTATCGTCGGTAGCTGCATTATCTCCAGTGGCGCCTTCTGTACCTGCACTATCATGTCCATCGTTGGCATGACCTCCACCTGCCGCAGCATTACCAGCAGCAGCCGGATCTTCGCTAATCGTTGTGATACTGTGCGGGTTGGCATCACTTGGTTGGCCTGTCCATTCTACGATGCTGCCATCACTGTAGTATTGGAAGGCATCCCAAGCTATTTCAGCTTCCGCCTTAGGGTTCTGTGCAACGAAGTTGAACTGCTGGAATTGTCCTGCCAGAATGCCTTCGTTATCGCCGTCAATTTCCCACGTAATCGATGTTACTTCATTGGAATCGTTCTTCTCTGTGGTGATTTTCCAGCCTGCCAGTGGTTGATATTGCTTGAATGCAACACCTTCCGGAACTTTCATGGTGATTTTGGTTGTAGGCAGTTCTTTCTCGGATGGAATCTTAATCGTGTACGTCTGCCATGCACTTGTCTGTGCAACGGATGGGCTAACGGTAACATGAGCGCTAGCGAATCCGGCGAATAACATGAATGCTGCGGTACCTGTTGCGATAGTGGATGTTAGTTTGGAAATCCATGATGTTTTCTTCAAAATAAATAACCCCTCTCAGTTCTTATCATATATGATGCGGTCCATTTTCTTAAATGAGTGTCTACGTTCTGCAAAGGCCGTTTCGGTTACGAATTGTTCTTTCGAGTGATTAAAAGCAGATTACACTTGCTACTTCGATGACAGAATAACCTTCCAATCGCTGTTATCCCCAGATTTTTTGATTCCCTTTTCTTAAAGGGTAAAATCCGGGGATAGCATATGCTTCCGAAGCAGCTTTCTTTCAGAAAGCTTTTAGGCGAACGCTTCGCTTCTTCACGCTATTTCTGTCCTCTCCGTTCTCGTGTAGATCAGAAAGCTTTTAGCTTCGCTTCTCCAAAATCAATTCGTTCCCTTCACTACATTTGCAGTTTGTAGAAACACTAATTTTAGATTGGGTCACTTTTCAATATAAACGTTGTGTAACTATGGCTTGGCGGTATCAATCTCAAATTCGGCATCCAGTGCATCCAACGTCTTGGTCAGGAGATGTACCTTGATATTCCAACGTCCAGGCATGGAGATGTAATCTTCAGCCTTGTACACACCGGTGTCGTTTTTCGGAATGGTGATCTCGTAGATCCCCATATCCATGTCCAGATGTGTGAGTGACAGTGTGATCTGTTCCAGATCGTTAACGATGCTACCGTCTGCACGTTTCACATCGACTTCGAATTGGTTCTCTCCTGTTACATTGGGACTCACCTGAAGTGTGATCGCCGAGCCGTCTTCTGTAGTCTTTGTCTCCTGATACGGTCCGACCGCAGCGGGTTGTCCTGGAGACAGGTGTGTCAGTACGGCAGCCAGAGCGAGAATCACAGCACCGGTGGCAAGTTCGGCCTTCAGGCTGCCGGATAATCTGCTACCCGTTGCTGCTCTTGCCAATCGCGCATGACGCCAGGCGAAGACAAGCATAACAATAAGCAGGACGATCTTGCCGACTAGGACACGGCCATAGGCTGTAGTGAACAAGGAAGTCAGCACAGGTGCTGGCAGAATAATCAGACTGCTGTATATTCCTGTAGCAACCAGAGCGGCTACGGCGCCAATTCCCCAGGCGGTAAACCTGCGAATAGCAACCCAGTAGACTTCTCCTCGCACCTTCGATGGCAGCTTATCCGCCAGTGGAGGCAGACATATCGCCATGGCGGTTAGTGCGCCAATCCAGAAAGCGGAACCGATCAGATGCACGAAGTCCATGGCAATCGCGAGAGCACGTTGATCCGCCGCAGCCGGATGTCCCGTCATGGCATGCGTGAACAGCCATCCAAGCACGAGCACAAGTGAGCCATAGGAAGACCAGATGCGAGCACGGATGGATCGATCACGATCATATCCGGAGAGAATCGTGACGGCCAGCAGCATTACAATGAGTATTTGTAACATCCAGATCTGACCAAAGGATGTCAGCTTGAGCGCACTTCCGATCAGTGCCCAGCTTAGTTCGTTCAGAGCCACACCAGATTCATATAACGTATTCAGTGGCAGGCTGACCAGAGCGGCAAAGGAAGCAGCAGCATAACTGATCCATAACAATCTGTAGCTGCCCGGAACGTCCATAGGTTCTCTTGTCATGGATGTCGGTGCGATTCGGAGTAGCAAGAATGCAAGTGTCCCCAGTATGACAGACAATCCGAGATACTGAATCCAGTCTGTCAGGGATACAATCCATTTCAGCGGCCCACCTGTTGAACCAGAACCGGATGTAAGATCACTCAGTCCGGCAGGAGAACCGGATGGTTCACCGATATGGAAAACATACGCCCCTTGAATTGGGTGTCCATCGGCAGATACAGCTTTCCAGTTAACGGCATAAGTCCCGTTCCCGAGTCCAGCTTGCAGGCCAGTCTCCAGAATATGAGGGCGATCCACATCGATCTTTACATTTCCATCGTCTGCCTGATTGCCGTCAGGGCCGGTTATTTTGATATCATAAAAGGCCGTCTGCAAGGATTCGTTGAACTCCAGCGTCAGCCGCTCCGGAGCAGCTACGAGGATCTCATTTTCTCCTGGCGAAGCCTTAACAATATAAGCATGGGCAGATGCCCACTGTGGCATAACAAGGCAACATACGAGCAACAGACAGGTGACCAATGCCCAGTGCCGTTTGCCCCATTTCAGGGTAAAGCGTGTAAAAATCAAAAAATCATCACCCTCAGGTTATAGATTTGTAGTCATTCATGGTCCTTAAACACAATCTAACCCATTATAACTTTGTCCAAAATGACTGCGTATGACTACATTGGGCTATAAAAAAACGATTTGGTCTACATAATTGTGACAAAAGCATGAATGCTATGTCATTTCTCACCTATGTCGGAAGCATCATTGACTCCGAATTAACAATGTTTATTTGCGAAGTTTACGTCCTGCAAGCCCGCTCTCTAGTGCGTAGCGGGTGAGTTGTACCCGGTTTTCAAGCTGGAGCTTCTGCAAAATGTTTTTGAGATGATTCTTCACCGTCTGGTCTGAAATACCGAGTTGATCGGCAATCTCCCGATTGGTATATCCCGCGGATACCCATTGCAGAATCTCAAGTTCCCGCGCCGTTAGCGGGTTATCTTGCACATCTTCACTGCGTGGTGCGGGGAACTCCTGCAAAATCCGGTAGGCCAGTTCCTTACTGAGCGGTGCGTCGTCACTGACGATTGCGCGCAGGTATTCAAGCCAGGTGGAAGGCGTTAGATTTTTGAGCAAATAGCCTTGAGCGCCTTGTTTCAGTGCTTCGAACAGAAACGTCACATCATCCGATACCGTGACCATAACAACAATAACATAAGGGAATCGCAGCTTGATCTGACGGGTGGCTTCCAGCCCATCCATGCCCGGCATCTGCACGTCCATCAGGATCAGGTCGGGCATCCATTGTCCGGTGAGCTCCAGCGCTTCCTGTCCATTCGAAGCTGTACCAATCACTTCAAACAGGCTATCCTCGGATAAAATGCTACAGATCGCTTCACGCGCATGCGCATGATCATCAACAACCAATACACGTACATGTTCCATATTAAGCATGCTCCTTTCCTATCGTCATTCGGGTATGCCCCGGTCTTGAATCGAGGGTGAAAGACCAACCCATCTCGGCAGCACGCTCCTTCGTAATTCGCAGTCCGTACCGATCCTTCAGATGAAGAGGATCTCCACTTAGTCCATTCCCATTATCCTGAATATAAATGAACCAGGCAATTGGGTTACCTTCCGCGTGAACCTGAACGCGGGTAGCCTGCGCATGTTTACGTACATTCAGTAGTCCCTCCCGGATACAAGCGAGCAGTTCCACTTGTTCCTTGGCAGAGAACGTTACACCCTTGAGGTCCCAATGAATCTGTGCACCAGGTACCGTTTCCTTGACGAGCACTTCGACCTGCGCATGCAGTGAAATAATTTCTGATGTTACCGTAAAGGAAGGAACAAAACGCAACTGGGCAATAGCTTGCCTTACATATGTATTGACTTCATGCACGGTTTTTTGAATCTCCTGGATCTCATGCTCATGTCCGCTCCCTGCTAGACTACGTCCTGCTTTATCGGTCTTCACTGAGAGCAGAAAAAGGGACTGAGATATGCCGTCGTGAAGTTCCCGTGCCAATTGGTCACGAGCTTCCAGCGCTGCTTTCGCTGCACGTTCCTGCTCCAGAGCAGCCCTGGCACCTTCGAGCATGTGGAACAATCGGCTGAGCAGAGTCACGCTGACGAGGTAAACAATGACGGGTGTTAACCAGTTTCCAGCATCCATCGAAAGGTATGGCATCAGAAACTGATGGCGAATGTATTCCCAGATGCCAACCGTGAATGTGGGGATCAGCAGAATCATCCATTTAATTTGTTTATAGGACATGAATGCAGAACTCCTTTGATCTAGGATTAGCTTATTTAGGTACTTTATTTATACAGGGATGGGATCATTATAACGCAAGCTTGTCCAAGACCCTAGTCTGTGTCTTTGGAGAAAGCTGGGGAGGATCAGGGAGTATTTAGAAGGATATCTAAGAACGACAAGGGGTGAAATGTTGTCACGCTAGGTGAGGGTTGGTGTGTCCAGCTGAGGAAGGCTGAGTCCGTTTTCCCTATCGGAGAAGGTCCTCTATACTTAATATAGAACGTGAATTCATTACAAAACATGTTAAGGAGTGACGCAACAACATGAGTCAAGAAGTATTGGAACGTCGCAGTGAATTGCTCAAAAAGAACATTCATCAGATGCTTGTTCAAGACAATCAGCACGGTATCAGTCGCCAAGACAACATGTTTTTGCAGCAGATGATTAAAGAGCTGCATCAGACCTCACATGAGCTGAATACCAAATCTTAATGTAGAATCTGCACGAGAATGAAGTTGTCTGGTGTACGATTCATTCCATGAAAATGAAAATGGCGCTATCTCCGATCAGACCGGGGATAGCGCTTTTACTTTTTCTGGGCTTATAGAAGAAGTTCTGTTTATTTTACTGCAACTGTTGCTGAGCGGTTCTTTTCTCAATATATTGAATGAACAACTCGGCAAGCTCCGGATCGAACTGTGAACCCGAACATGAGCGTAGCTCCCGAATGGCTTCTTCCACGTTCTTGGTTTCCTGATACGGCCGCTCTGTCGTCATGGCATCAAAGGAGTCAATCACGGTCAGCATCCGGCAGAGCCGGGGAATCTCGTTACCCTTCAGGCCGTAAGGATAGCCTTTGCCATCATAGCGCTCGTGGTGAAGTTCAATATACGGAATCAGATCGGCGAAGCGATCGTTCGTGATCACCATTTTTTTGCCCCAGGTGACATGTCCTTTGATCGTTTCCCATTCTTCTGCGGTGAGCTTGTCCTTTTTGTTCAGAATGGACCAAGGAATCTCCAGTTTTCCGATGTCATGAATCAGTGCTCCCAGTACGAAACGACGTTTTTCCGCATTGTCCAGTGCGAGCAATTCACTGATATCCAGTGCATATTTGTAGACCCGTTTGGAATGTTTAAACGTATCCATATCTTTGTATCTGAACAGATTGAGCTGCTGCTCGATGTCACGAACGTCCTGTACCAGATCAATCTCGTGTTCCATACCATCATTGCTGCCGTGGCGGTGCACGTTGTTCTTGCCCTGTTTCTTCGCATAATATAGTGCTTTATCCGCCTGATCCACAAGCTGGGATTTGTTATACATATCCACCTGATAGGGCGCGACGCCAGCAGAGAAGGAGAGACAACCGTGTGGAAACACTTCAACGCCTTCAAACGGCGTGTCGTTCAGTTGTTTACGCAACTTGTTCATGAACCTGTAGGATTCGTCCAACTCCATGCCTGGCATGAGCAAAGTGAACTCTTCTCCTCCATAACGAAAGGCGGTAACAGGTGTGCCTTCCGTCTTTCGCATTAGAAAATCCCCCAGCAGGGCCAGCAGACTGTCACCTTGAAGGTGGCCAAACCGATCGTTATACTTTTTGAAATCATCAATATCAATAAGCCCCAGACAGAGCGGTGTTCCCTGCGTTCGAGCGTTAGTCAGTTCGCTTTCTAACATGCTTTCGAAATAACTATGGTTGAACAGACCCGTACGTTGATCCGTGTTGGCCTTTTCCTCAATCGTCTGATACATCACGAACAATTGCCTAAATGCATGGGAGAGCAGAATACTGAGACTCAGATACAACAACAGACCAAGCACGCCATTGTGCACAACCAGAATCGTCAGGACAAGCGCCAGAATTAGCGTACATAAATAAACCAGCAGGGATTCGGTAACGAATGCCCGCTTCATCTGCTGTAATGCATCCTTTGTTGAGAAATGAAAGAATAAGCCAAGTGTGATCGTGTTGATGATGAAGTAGGCTGCGAGTGCTGCAAAATAAGGAATCAGGTTATAGCCGTCCAGAGTTCCCGATTGCCCGCCAGTCCACTCAAACACGGCAGCTGCTCCTGTAATCATGAGACTATAGATGCTGAAATTAACAATGTGTTTCCACCAGGTGAGCTTGCGCTCTTTGATTAACAGGATGATGGAGACAGGAAGCAGTACAGATAAACTGAAAGCTCCGCCAAACATGAATATACAGGCAAGGTAAACCGATGAATCCATGGATTGCTGATTACCTTTGGGTGGAATCTGGAACGTGAAATAATCCAGAATTAACGCCGCACCCAGCATGGTGTAGACCATAACCCAATCCGCCGTGGTTAGATGAAGGTAAGACCACTTGTTCATGTATAGAAAAACACCGATCCCGGTACAACTAAGCAAAATAACATACATACTGCTTCGATCTGCCTTATGGATAAGGTTACGAATAAAGTTCATAAAAAATCTCCTGCTTGAGTTTAGTCTAATCTTGATGTGTATATAAATTGAGCTGATGGGTATTAACACTTACACTTCGATGACAGAACAACCTTCCGATCGCTGTTATCCCCAGATTTTTTGATCTCTTTTCCAAAAGGGAAAATCCCGGGATAAAGGCGAACACTTCGCTTCTTCAGGTTATTTCTGTCCTCTCCGTTATCGTGTAAATGTTCAGTTCAATATATAATTGGTGTTCTTGCATCGGTATATACTATATAGATGTATAACATAACAAGTTGACTGGCAAAAATCCAGAAAGAAAAAACAGGCCGCTGGCAGCCTGTTTGTCTTGTTGGGTGGTATGGATACTAGCCGCCCAGCTTGTATCCCGAAGTTAACGCTACAACGACAGAAGCCACGATGATTGCGTTGATGACAATGCGGGAATATTTCACACCTTCAAATTTTTTCATGGAGAAGACCTCCCTTCCTTGGAGTCTACCTGTTTTCTTCAAGCCTGATGAGTTTTAGCAGGTTGCACAGCCTTTTTGTCCCGATTCACCATCATGTATTGAATAAAAAGGAATATGCCAATATTCATGACCACATCACCGATGCTGATGACCTGAGTCCGTGGGTAAGGGCTGGAGAGTGGGATGATATCACCGAGAAAAGGCAGATTTGTAGATGCATCCATCATAAAATGCTTTGATACGGCGCCGCCTTCCCGGAGCATGTCTACATAGTAGGGTCCCAGTACAGCGGAGGCTTCCACAGAAACAGGCATGCGCCCACCGTTTACAGCCATAACGGCAAAATTGAGAAATACCCCAATCCAGATGAGCATGAAACCGGTATGGTGTCTGTTGAGCCACAGGAAAGCGAGCCCTGTAATGTAGACGGCAGCAAAGAGATATCCATTAATGGATGCCACCCATTCGAATCGTTCCTGGAGATAGAAAATAAAGAACTGGATTAGCAGCAATACAGGGAAAATCCAGCCACTTCGCAGCTTGAGTGCTGCAAACTGGTTGAGCCCATGCCGCAACCCGCCCCGAAAAAATCCAACGATCAAGCCTAGTAGAATACCGTCATATACCATGGAGTAACTCCTGTTCGTGCGGAGATATGCAATATGATTGCGTGTTTGTGTACATAAAGGATTCGACCTTATATTGGTAATTCCTGCATGAGAAAAATGATTTTGTAGAAGAAATTTGCAAAATGCTGAACAAAAAACCGCCTTTACGAATCTAGGGGTCGAAACCCCTGTGAAATTCGGTAAGGACGGCTGCTTATGGTGCCAAAATACGAGCTTTAATTCGGTTGAAGACGGAATTTATTTTATTCAGATCCACCGTTCAGATAGTTGAAGAAAGGCTGGTCCACCCAGAAGTCATACGTCGTAATGTCCGCATCAGGTGCCAGCTTCAGGAAACCTTCCCGAATGGATTTGGCATTCTCTTTCAGAGAGAAGGACTGAGCGTAGTAATTGCCAAGCGCGATCTTATTATTGGAAATGACAGGGTAGTTCGCCAATGCGGTTGGTGAATAATACAGCGGTTGCCACCAGGAGCTGAGAATCAGTGGAGATGTACTGTCACTGTTCTTTTTGGCATATTTCAGCACAATGTCGTTGAAGCGAACTTTGTCTGCCACATTGTTGAACTCGAACTGGATATCATATTCCTTCGCAGAAGCAATATAGTTACCGTTCTCGATCTGTGTCACTTTATAATCAGGTGTTTCCTTCGGCTCGCCCCATTCCTTCAAATAAATGAAGGCAGATGTCTTCGGCTGGAATTGCACATCAGCATCAATACCTTCGCTACGCAACAAACCAACCAACTGTACAGCATGTTGAATACTATCGTGGCCGTAGGTAAGTGTCAGTTCATCGATAAAGTTGGAATCAAAGCGGCTATCCTTCAGATTGTAACCTGTTACGAGATCATCTCGCAGGGCCTGATCCACAATTTTTCTCAGCTCAGGTGATTCGATCAGATCCGCTGTGCGATATGCAGCATACAGTTTGGAATAGATGTCCGCATCGCCGGAACGCCCAATCTCATGTTTGTATTTCCCTTGACTGACCAATACGCGTCCAAGCAAAGTATCAGCGAAATCTTTACTTGCTACGCCACCCTTAAGGAGAGCGGGGTATAGGCTTTCAGGAATCAGGCCTGTATCGATCGCCGCAGCCAGTTCCTGTGCGGCTTGTCCCTGAACACGGTTCGGGCTAATGCCAACTTTGGCAAGCGCTTTGGCTGTTTTCTCTGCAGGATATGTATAAGCCAGTTCCTTGAATCCGGCTGCTTTCACCGCGATGAAGACCGCTGCATAAGTGCTCAGTTGATCCTTAGCACGTACTTCTGTACCCGTAAGAACACCATTATTGTATAAGGATACGGCAGCATCATATGAAGAATCACCAGAAGACAGATCGGTAAAGATAGGAGCTTTGGCTTCACTGTCACTTGCTTGAGTTGCTTCCGTGATGGCTGCAATGGCTTGAATGAAATCACCTTTGGTAATCTGTTGCGGCAATTGAATGTTGTATTTCGCTTGCAAGAATTGAGCAAAATCCGCTGCGCTTTCCGTATAGGCAACTGGCGCCTGAGCTACCGGTCCTTTGACACTTTGTGAGGTGGCGGGTTTAGCCGGAGTTGCAGATGCTGCAAAAGCGGAAGCGGGCAAGCTAAGGCTGCCGAGTGTTACCGGAGCGGCGAGTAGGGCCGCCAACGTGATCTGGGTGATTTTTTTCAAATGAATAGCCTCCTTAAAATGGGTTGGAAAATAATTAGCTTTGGGTTATAATTCTGACAATTCCTATAAGAATAGAATAATTGGATTGACTTTAGCACGGAGACGCGCTGGATGTCAACGAAAAAAAGCTTGATACAGAACGGTTTCCAAAGCTTGGTAGAAAGCGAATTGTCAATTATATTCTATTTGAGTGTATACGCTCAAAGATTTATTGACAAGGATCGACAGTATCCGCTAGGATAAGAAAAAAGAATGTTGAAAAGGGGTATTTTCAAAATGAAAAGAGGTTTATCGTTCGTCTTATCGATCATCATGTTGGCTATTTTGTTGGCAGCTTGTGGGAATTCGGCTTCCAAAGACGAACAATCCGCCCAAGGCAGTGATTCGGAGAAATCTCTTCGGATGGCCCTCGTACTTCCCGAAAAAATAGGGGTTAACCCTTTCTTTGTACAGATGGATGAAGGTTTCAAAAAAGCAGGAGAAGAATTCAAAGTAGATACCAAGACGATTGAATCGACAGACCCGGCAGCATTTGAACAAAATCTGCGTGCTGCGGTTGCCGAGAATTATGATCTGATTATTACAGCAACTTTCCAGGCAGAAGATGCATTGAAGAAAGTTGCTGCAGAGAATCCAGACAAGTCCTTTGCGATTGTAGATACAACCGTTGATCTTCCTAACGTTCGTAGCGTTGGTTTCCGTGAATATGAAGGGGCGTACCTGCTGGGTGCAGCTGCTGGATTGTCCACCAAAACAGACAAAGTCGGCATGATCGCAGCAATGGATGTACCATTGATCAAGAAATATACGGAAGGTTTCAAAGCAGGATTGGAATCCGTGAATCCAGACGCAGAATTTCTCGTGAACTATGTAGGTGGATTTAATGACCCGGCCAAAGCAAAAGAATTGGCACTGGTACAATTCGGCAAAGGCGCTGACTTCATCGCTGGCGCATCCGCTGTAGGTGATCTCGGCGTGTTCGAAGCAGCCAAAGAAAAAGGCTTCTACACTTCAGGTCAAGATACGGACCGTACCGTTGAAGACCCGGAACATATCGTATTGTCTCAATTGAAATCAACCGATACGGTTGCTTATGAGACTGTGAAAGATTTTGTAGAAGGCAACTTCAAAGCAGGCGCTGTTAACTACGGTTTGAAAGAAGACGGTGTAGGCCTGACTTACGTTACACGTGACAGCGAATCTCCATTGAATGCTTTTGTTGGACAAGAAGTGATCGACAAGGTTAAAGCAATCAAGGATGATATCGTATCCGGCAAAATCGTAGTCAAAGATCCATTGCAACAATAGTTTTGAATGTTCTTTTCAATGAATGAGTGATGGAAATGATCAGCCGGCTGCCCGATCAGGCAGCCGGTTTTGCTGCTATTAAATGACCGAGACCGAGAGGAGCGAACGCGAGATATGCTGTTGGAGATGGAGCAGATTACGAAGAAGTACGGTGGCTTCACCGCTAACCGGGACATCCGTTTTAATTTGCGTGAGGGAGAGATTCATGCCCTTGTTGGTGAGAACGGGGCCGGTAAAACAACCTTGATGCGTATGCTGTACGGTATGGAACAGCCCACGTCAGGCACAATCAAAGTCCGTGGACGTGAGGTAAGCTTTGCTACGCCGTCCCAGGCGATGGCAAGTGGCATCGGCATGGTGCACCAGCATTTCATGCTGTTCCCTTCCTTTACGGTGGCGGAGAACATCGTGATTGGACGCGAACCGGCTAAGGCAGGCGCATTTGATCGCAAAAAGGCAGCAGCCCAGGTAAATGAGTTGGGCAGACAATATGGCATGCCGGTTGACCCGTGGAAAAAAGTGTCCGAGTGCCCGCTTGGCATGCAGCAGCGTGTTGAAATTCTTAAGGTGCTGCATCAGGGCGCAGACATCATTATATTGGATGAACCTTCGGCGGTACTGACACCGCTTGAAGTGAAGGAACTGCTGGCGAACATGAAATCGCTCGCCAAGCTGGGCAAAACCTTTGTACTGATCACGCACAAGTTGCAAGAAGTCATGGATGTAGCCGACCGGATCACGGTGCTTAGGGATGGTCAGGTGACAGGTATGTTGGAAGCGAAGGATACACATGTGGAGGAATTGTCCCGTCTGATGGTTGGTCGTGAACTTGTGCGTATGGACAAGCAGCCATCGGTTCCAGCCGAAGCCGTGCTTCAAGTGGAAGGGGTTAATCTGTCCGGAGCGAAGGATCGTTCGGCGCTCAAGGAGATCCATATGGAAGTTCGAAAAGGTGAGGTCGTTGGTATAGCGGGTATCTCGGGTAACGGCCAGTCGGAACTGATTCAGGTCATTGCCGGACTACGTAAGGCGGATAGTGGTCGCGTTGTGCTCTCCGGGCAGGATACAACCAACTGGCCTGTACGGCGAATAAGGGAGCATGGACTTGCTCATATTCCGGAAGATCGCTACATGTGGGGAGCGGCCAAGGATGCGAGCGTTCGCGAGAACGGGCTAATGGGACACCATCATCGCTTGCAGTCACGGGGCATCATCAAAGCCAAAGCAGCAAAAACGATGGTAGAGAGCTGGATCCAACAGTTTAGCATCAAGACGGGTTCTGCGGAGACCAAGGCACAGTTTCTGTCTGGAGGAAACTTGCAGAAGTTGATTGCTGCCCGTGAATTTGCACAAGATACACCGTTTCTGATTGCAGCCGAACCGACTCGTGGTGTGGATATCGGAGCGATGGAGACGATCCATGCCGAATTGCTGCGCAAACGCAGTGAGGGCGTTGGCATTCTGCTCATTTCATCGGAGTTGTCGGAGATTTTGCAATTATCTGATCGGATTATTGTCATGTATGAAGGCGAAATTGCCGGAGAACTGAGAGCAGAAGAAGCGACTGAGGAACAGATCAGCTTGTTAATGGCAGGAGGGAAAGAGCGGATATGAATGGGGTAAAAGAAACACTTCGCGGACTCGTACAGCCGCTGCTTGCCGTATTCATCGGTCTGATTGCAGGGGCTGTAGCGATTCTGATCGTTGGCGGTGATGTGGTAGATACGTATGCGGAGATGTGGAAAGGAGCCTTCGGCAACTTCTACTTCTTCACCAATACGTTGGCTCGTTCCACACCAATCATCTTGGCGGGGCTTGGCGTAGCATTGGCATTCCGTGCCGGATTTTTCAATATGGGAGCCGAAGGCCAGATGATTCTTGGCGGGCTTAGTGCCGCGCTCACGGCGCTCTATCTGCCAGGACCAGGCTGGTTTGTGTGTATTGCTGCGATTGTGGCAGGTATTATTGCCGGGGGAATCTGGTCCCTGTTTGCAGGCTGGCTGGATGCACGCTTCGGGATGAACTTATTGATCACAACCTTACTACTTAACTATATTGCCATTTATTTCGGGGGCTACATGGTCTCCTATCCATTTAAGGACCGCACAGGATCTGCAGCAATGGCTCAGACACCCATGATTGACCAGAGTATCTGGTTGCCGAAGTTGTTCCAGGGCATGGGGCTGCATGCAGGCTTCATTATTGCCATTGTAGCGGCCATTCTGATCTACTGGTTCACGCATAAAACGGTGACCGGTTACGAGATCCGCATGCTCGGCAGCAACCCGTCCTTTGCAACCTACGGTGGTGTTCGCCGCATTCGCATGATGATGCTGTCCATGGTCATCAGTGGTGGACTTGCTGGACTCGCGGGTGCGGGGGAAGTGCTCGGTACACAGTACCGTTTCCTTGATGGCTCATTGTCATCGGCAAGTTACGCATGGAGCGGCATTATGGCAACGTTGCTTGCCCGCTCGCATCCACTCGGTACAGCTGTAGCAGCTATTTTGCTGGCTGCGCTACAGACGGGTGCCATGGGGATGGAACGGAACACGGATGTACCGCTGGAAGTTGGCAGTGTCATCCAAGCTGTATTGACGTTATTTGTATCAGCTCAGATCGGTTATTCATTCCTGAAGCGGAGAAAGGAGAAAAAGTCCAATGCAACAACTGTTTGATGCAGCCATGTTTGGCTCAACCTTGCGGATTATGACTCCAATCCTGCTTGCAGCGCTCGGTGGGGCTTTATGTTCTCGTGTCGGTCTGTTCAACGTCGGTCTCGAAGGACTGGTGCTGATCGGTGCATTCTCCGCGATTGTCGGTAATTATCTGTTTGGCAATGTGCTGTTGGCTGTACTCTTTTCCATTATTATTGTGATGTTATTCTCGGCGCTCTTTGCCTTTATAAGCATTAATCTGAAGGCCAACGCCATCGTGGTCGGGATCTCGCTTAACTTCCTGGCTGCGGGGGTGACGACCTTTGCACTGCGTGCGATTTTTGATGTAAAAGGTGCATACTACGACAAAGACATGGTGGGACTTCCCAAGTGGGATATTCCGCTGATTAAGGACATCCCGTGGGTGGGCGATGTAATATCGGGACATAGTCCGCTGGTTTACCTCGGTATTGTGCTCGTGATTGCACTACAATTTTATCTGTTCAAAAGTGTATCCGGCTTCCGCCTGCGCTCCGTAGGTGAGAACCCGATTGCAGCACAGAGCATCGGGATCAAGGTACGTGGCATCCAGTATGGTGCCGTTCTGATGTGCGGCGTGTTGTGTGCTCTGGCTGGCGCACAGTTGTCACTCGGTCAGGTAACGATGTTTACCGAAGGCATGACTGCTGGTCGTGGTTTTATCGCGCTGGTGGCAACAATGTTAGGACAAGCGAATCCGCTTGGCGTCATGGGCTCCAGTGTGCTGTTTGGCTTCATGGAAGCATTGAGTATTCGTCTGCAAGGATTCTCCCTGCCAACGCATTTCACGTTGATGCTGCCGTATATTGTGACGCTGGTCGCGATGTTCTTTTTCAAAGACCGTACCTATGCACAGGATGCACTGAAAGCGGGCGGAAGCTCGCGTTAATTCCTGAATGTCTATGTTAGAGACAGTAAAAGAAGGAGGAATTCCACTTGCATAACAAGGCTGAACGTTTGAAAAAAAGTAAAACCCCGGCATCCAAAACGGGTAACGATCACGGAGATCGGCTGCCGCCAGGACAGATGCTGACGGAGAAATTCCCGATTCTGCATGAAGGGGAAGTGCCGGAATATGACCTATCTACCTGGGACTTGAAGGTATTCGGCGAAGTGGAGGAAGAGAAGGTGTTCTCCTTAGCTGAGTTGCAGGCGATGCCACAGGTGAACACGGTGAGTGATATTCACTGTGTTACCCGTTGGTCGAAATTCGATACGCCGTGGGAAGGTATTCGCTTCTCCGATTTTGTGA
Source organism: Paenibacillus sp. FSL R5-192 (assembly GCF_000517845.1). Lineage (NCBI taxonomy): Bacteria > Bacillati > Bacillota > Bacilli > Caryophanales > Paenibacillaceae > Paenibacillus > Paenibacillus sp. FSL R5-192. The sequence goes on from NZ_ASPR01000047.1 coordinate 143,619, forward strand.
AACTTCTGGGGGTTAAGCCAGAGGCAAAATACGTCATGATCCATGCAGATCATGATTATGAGACAAATGTACCGCTCGAAGAGTTGATGCATGATGATGTATTGCTTGCATTCAAATATAACGGTGAGCCACTAACACCCAAGCATGGTTTTCCACTGCGTATGGTTGTGCCACAACTTTACTTCTGGAAGAGTGCCAAGTGGATACGTGGTCTGGAGTTTATGACAGAAGACCGGAACGGATTCTGGGAAGTGAATGGCTTCCACCATTTTGCCGATCCGTTCAAGGAACAACGCTTCTCGGGTGAAGATCTGCCGATTCCGGAAGACGAGTGGACGAAGAAGGAGTTTGATTAATATGTTGATGCCTATTTTGCAGATTCATTCGGAAGACATGCCGGCATATGCCATCGTCTGTGGTGATCCGGCACGTGCGGAGAAGATTTCCCGTAAACTGGAGCAGGCGAGAGAACTGGCGTTCAGTCGGGAGTATCGTACATTTGTTGGATTGTATGAAGGGGTACAGATCGCTGTGGTCAGCCATGGTGTAGGTTCACCTGGAGCAGCTGTCTGCTTCGAGGAATTGATTCGCGCGGGTGTAACAACTCTGATTCGTGTAGGTACAGCGGGATCGTATACAGCGGATTATCCGGCAGGCAGTGTGCTTGTGAGTACAGCCGCTGTTCGTACGGACGGGTTGACTCGCCAACTGGTGCCGGATGGTTTTCCAGCGGTAGCGGACATTGGGGTGACACAAGCGTTGATCGAAGCTGCTCGTGAGCAAGAAAGCGCTGACGCTGCAACATTTGCAGGCAAAGTGGGCGTTGGTATTACCGTAACGCTGGATGCGTTCTTTGCAGGCGTGGAAGAGATTCCACACCGCAAGTATAAGCAGGCTGGAGCACTTGCGGCTGAGATGGAAATTGCGGCACTCTACATCGTCAGCACCTTGCGTGGCGCTCGCGCCGGAGCCATTGTCGCGATCGATGGATTCGCGGACAGTGACCTGGCAGCCGAGTATGATCCGCATACAGATGCGGTTGGACAAGCGGTGGAGCGCGAGATTAATGCAGCGCTACGCGCACTAGCCGCGCTTGCTCGCCAGGATCAGGTATAGGTTGGTTAAGGCAAGTATACATTTTTGCTCATTGTTACAAGCAAACCAGTAGATGATGTCCATTTGAGGTGGACAATATAAAAAGGGCGTCCCGTAAGGTCATGAATATGACCTAAGGGGCGTCCTTTCCTTTTTAAGAGGGAGATGCAGGTACAGTAGCGAATTGTATTTGCATGGCATTTCATTAAATTAGGAGAGTGATTAAATATGGGCTGGAGTGAATTACGTGAAATTCCTAATGAATACAGCGATGAGGTACAGCGAATTGATGAGCAACTTTTGAAACTGGTTGCAGCCAGAAAGGACTTAACCGGAGCTGTCCAATACCAACCCCCTCAAAATACCATCGATGAATGGGTGAGCTTACTGGATATGAAGGAGGAAGATATCCGATACGTTCTCCGTAGCGTGCAACCGATGCCGCAAAGACACTACTTTCCAAGTGAACCTCTTCAATTGACGAGTGTGGTGCCGATTATGAAGAAAATGATTAAAGATTCGTGTGAGTATATGATTACGCATTCGATGCAATATGAAGGCGAAAGCCTCGTTTATGTGGAGATTCAATATAAGGGGAATGAAGCTGAGCGTATACAAATGGTTCCACATTTGGCTCTGGAAATATTCAGCGAACAGAGACATATCACCATGAGACATGGCAGTCGTGGAGGAGGTGGGGAGACGCAAATTAGTTTCCGAGTGGTTCCTGCCCTTCCTTCTTCTCTGGAAAACGTTCGATTCTCCTTGATTCCCTCAATACCAGAGATGGAATACAAAGTAGAGGAAATCATTTTGGATAAACAGGTTGATTTCGATTAACGAAAGGGTTTAGAGATGGATTTAGCTTAACTTGGGGGGGTGTCCCTCGAAGAGAATGATAATGCAGAAAGTGGGCACGTTATATAAAGGAACATCAACATGAATACGAAAAAAGGGAGGACTCTATGATGACACAGAACAATCAACCTCAGGACGAGGCGGAAATTCGCAACAAGCTGGATGAAGACGGGGATTCCTTGATGGAGAAAAAGAAGATTTTGAGCGGAGTAGACATTGAGCCGCAGGCGGACGAATGGGCAGCGAAGCCATCACCTGTTGCTTTTAATGAAGGAAATACTTCTTCGAAAAAATAAACAACATGAGCATCATATTGGCTTGATGGAATGAAGATAAATTAACGAAGCAGGTACCCTTATGGTATCTGCTTTTTGGTTGTATAATAATGTAAAATTCAGTAGACGAAAGAGTGATTGGGATGAGTACAGGTACGATTAACATCCGAAAGGCAGAAATGAGGGACTACTCTGGCGTGTCATTGTTGATGGATGAGCTGCACCAGATGCATGTCGAGGCGCGGCCGGATCTATACAGAGCGTTGGAGACTAGAATGGAGAAAAAGGAGTTCATCGAACTGCTGGAAACGGACAAGCGTTACCTATATGTTGCCGAGTCTTCCGAAACGGGCTTGATTTTGGGTTACGGGAGCGCGCAGTTAAGTGTAATTCAAGATAACTCATTGATGGTGGATCGCAAGATGTTGTACATCCATGAACTTGTAGTGGATAACAAACATCGGGGCCAAGGAACAGGTAAACAGTTACTACAAGCATTCATCGAGCTAGGGAGAGAGCTTCAGGCAGAAAGTATGGAATTGTCCGTGTCGACGTTTAACTCTGGGGCACAGACTTTCTATGAACAGATGGGTCTGGTCGTCCGCAGCAGCAGGATGGAGTATACCTTGTAAGATGCATCGCCCTATTTAATTAGGAAGGATTCATCCATTTTTAACAAAATATCAGAATACCCTTGAATACCCCCATGGGGTATGTTACTCTTAGAAAAGAACGAAAGAAAAGGGGTGTTCATGATGGATCATCAGAGCCATCCCGAGGAACCTTTGCAATCCTCCAAGTCAGATTCAACGGAAGCTTTGGCTACAGTCCAAGAAGCAGTATCTTGTCATGCCGAGGGCAGTGATGGGAAGCATGTGCGCAAGAGTCACCATTCGCAGGAGATGAAGAGTAACCTGGTTTCTCGTTTGAACCGTGTGGAAGGTCAGATTCGCGGGATCAAGGGATTGATCGAGAAGGATACGTACTGTGATGATGTGCTGACGCAGATTGCGGCGGCTCAGTCTGCTCTTAATTCAGTAGGCAAACTTTTGCTTGAAGGCCATATGAAGAGCTGTATCGTTGAGCGTATTCAGGCTGGTGAACATGAGGTTGTGGACGAACTGCTGGTTACGATGCGGAAGTTAATGAAGTAAGTTATATCTATTCACCTATTTAATTTATCATTTTAATATACCCCAAGGAGGAATTTACAATGTCTAATGTTACGTTGAACGTTACGGGAATGTCTTGCAATCACTGCGTGAAATCAGTTGAAGAAGCTGTGAAGAATACCGGAGCGAGTGGTAAGGTTGATCTGGCAGCGGGAACAGTAGCTGTGGAATATGATGAGCAGAAAGTGAACGTGGATCAGATCAAAGCTGCGATTGAAGATCAGGGATACGATGTAGTCTAACGGGATCACAGGCTTAAACCGAACATGCTCATGGGCGAAAAAGAGGTCAGAGTGCCTTTTTCCAAGAGTCAGGTTTAAGCCTAATTTTCTGTCTGATATATACCCCTTGGGGGTATAAAGGGTACAACATACAAAAATTGAATCGACATGAAAGGAGCTGACATGATGGATAACTCAACGAATAAACCAATGGATAGATCATCCGAACCAACCCCAATGCCACCTATGGCAGACGCACCAGGGCTGAAGGCAACACTGCACATCACGGGGATGACCTGTGCTGCATGTTCGACACGAGTGGAGAAGGGATTGTCCCGCATGGAAGGGGTTCAGCAGGCCAATGTGAATCTGGCCATCGAACAGGCAACCGTTTCTTATGATCCAAAGACAACCAACGTGAATGCGTTGCGAGATAAGGTGGAAGCATTGGGCTACGGTACGTTGTCCGAATCGGTTGATCTGAACATCACAGGTATGACGTGTGCTGCTTGTTCTGCCCGGATTGAAAAAGGTCTTTCCCGACTACCGGGGGTATCTCAGGCGAATGTGAATCTGGCGCTGGAAACAGGGCATATCGAATATGCCGCTGGTGCATTGAAACCTTCGGATATTACCGCCAAGATCAAGCAGATGGGATACGGTGCTGAACTGCAATTGACACAAGAAGAGACCACATCGGTTCGTGAACGTGAGCTGCAACGCAAAAAGTGGAAATGGATGATATCTGCTTTGTTATCGATTCCTTTGCTGTGGGCAATGGTCGGGCATTTCTCGTTCACATCCGGAATCTATGTCCCAGATCTGTTCATGAACCCTTGGTTCCAGCTACTGCTGGCAACGCCGGTACAGTTCGTGATTGGATGGCAATTCTATGTGGGGGCGTACAAAGCCTTACGTAACCGCAGTGCCAATATGGACGTTCTCGTCGCATTGGGTACCAGTGCAGCGTTTTTCTACAGTCTCTATCTGACGTTATCCAGTGGGTACTTACCTTCTACAACCATGGATCATGGGGCAATGGGAACGAGCACAGCCGCCATGCCCTCGGTAGAACTCTATTATGAGACAAGTGCAATTCTGATAACGTTAATTCTACTGGGAAAATGGTTCGAAGCTGTGGCGAAAGGTCGCTCTTCACAGGCGATCAAAAGCCTGATTGAACTGGCTCCACGTGAAGCCCGTGTCATCCGTGATGGACAGGAAGTGATGGTTCCTGCCGCATATGTCGCGGTGGGTGACTTGGTTCTGGTGAAGCCGGGTGATAGCATCCCGGTGGATGGTATTGTTGAAGAAGGGCAATCCTCAGTAGATGAATCCATGCTTAGTGGAGAGAGCCTTCCCGTGGATAAAAAGCCAGGAGATCCCGTTACAGGTGCTACGCTGAACAAAAACGGGGTATTACGACTGCGTGCGACCCGAGTGGGATCGGATACGGCTTTGTCCCAGATTATTAAAGTAGTCGAGCAAGCTCAGGGCTCCAAAGCACCGATCCAGCGGATCGCAGATGTCATTTCAGGCATTTTTGTTCCGATTGTTGTCGGCATAGCTGCGCTGACATTCCTGATCTGGTATCTGTTTGCAAGTCCGGGTGACTTCGCCGGTTCCCTTGAAAAAGCGATTGCCGTGCTTGTCATTGCTTGTCCATGTGCACTAGGGCTGGCAACGCCGACTTCTGTCATGGCTGGATCAGGACGTGCGGCTGAATATGGCATTCTGTTCAAGGGCGGCGAACATCTGGAGTCGGCACAACAGATTCAGACCGTGGTGCTCGACAAAACAGGTACAGTAACCCAAGGTAAACCGGTCCTTACCGATGTTGTCACGGCTCCGAATTGGACGGAATCTGATCTGCTTGAGCGCGTGGGAGCGGCCGAACAGAGTTCCGAGCATCCGCTGGCAGAGGCGATTGTTGCAGGTATTCGTGCGAAGGGTCTGGAGCTAACCCCAACAGAGAAGTTCGAGAACATACCGGGATACGGCGTGCGAGCTTCAGTAAAAGGGCAGGAGATCCTGGTCGGCACGCGTCGTTTGCTTGCAGATGCACAGGTGAATGTCTCTGAGGAAACCGTTCAGCAGATGAACCGTCTGGAGGAACAAGGGCGTACAGCGATGCTGGTAGCGGTGGATGGTCAGTGGGCAGGGATCGTGGCTGTGGCTGACACCATCAAGGATACCTCTCGTGAAGCCATCGGTCGTCTTCAGGCGATGGGGATCGATGTCATCATGATTACGGGAGACAATGAGCGAACAGCTCGCGCTGTAGCTGAACAGGCAGGGATCGGTAAAGTACTGGCTGAGGTTCTGCCGGAGGGTAAAGCTGCGGAAGTGAAGAAACTTCAGGAGAGTGGCCTGAAAGTCGCGATGGTAGGTGACGGCATTAATGATGCTCCGGCACTCGCTACAGCGGATATTGGGATGGCGATCGGAACAGGAACGGATGTAGCGATGGAAGCGGCGGATATTACGTTGATGCGTGGTGATCTGAACAGCATTGCAGATGCGATTGAGATGAGCCGGCGCACGATGGGGAACATCAAACAAAACCTGTTCTGGGCACTCGGATACAACGTGATTGGTATTCCCATTGCGGCAGTTGGCTTCTTGGCTCCATGGCTGGCAGGGGCGGCGATGGCGTTCAGCTCCGTGTCGGTTGTACTGAATTCGCTGCGTCTGCAACGCATGAAGCTGAAGAGAAATGACTGACCGACCTTTGTTTGGAGATATATTCAACGCCTCATTGTCAATGAAGTGAGGATGAATAAATACGCGGTTCGCTGCGGCGGACCGTGTTTTTTGTTGAGAAAAATACAGTTGAGTCGCCAGAAAATAAGCCTGAATCGTTGGTATTAGATGTTCTTTTCTACGGAGAAAGGAAAGCATAATGCACTTTTGTGAAAATGGATCAATTGTATTCATAAATAAAGCTTACGTTTTCTGAATTTTTCAAAAAATGAGTTGACAATATGGACATATTCACATAAAATTTAAACGATCGTTTGATTCAAACAACTGTTTAAATCAAATTAGAACTATTTGAGTAATGGAGGACACCTTTTATGTTACAGGCTTTACGTACATTGTTTAAAAAACCGCCAGTGATTGTAGGGATCGTAACAGCACTTATGTTCCAAGTGATCTTTAGCGTGATCTGGATGACCGCATATTCTGGAGTAAATGACCGTGCGAAAGAATTGACGGTTGCGATTGTGAACGAGGACGGAGAAATGTCCAAAGGAATCGCAGATTCGCTCGCAGGAACACTGCCTTTCCATACCGTATCCAATCTAAGTGCGGCTGAAGCTTTGGATCAGCTGAATCATCACCAAGTACACATGGTGCTGGATATCCCGGCTGGGTTTAACGAATTGCTTCAGACGGCTGGCTCAACCGCCGAGATTAAATACACCATTAATGAAGCGAACCCGGTTACGATCAAAAGCATGATGCAAGGTGTATCACAAAGTGTGACAAACACGATTAACAAACAAGCTACAGCACAAGGGGTACAGACGGTGTTGACCGCTTCAGGTGCGCCTGCCGATCAGGCTGCTGAAGCCGCTACAAACCTGACTACCCGAGTGGAAGGAACGACAACGTCCATCAACCCGGTTAACGGGATGAATAATCAGATGGTGCCGATGATGATGGTACTGGCTTCCTATGTAGGTGCCATGATCATGGGGATGAACCTCCAGACAGCCATGGGTATGCTGTCATCTACCTATTCCCGCTTGACTTTGTTTGGCGCGAGAGTAGTCATTAACGTGGGTTCTGCATTGGTTGTTTCCTTGCTGGGATCATCATTGATCGTGGCACTGGGAGGACAGATTGCACAAGGATTCGTTGCATTCTGGTTGTTCCAGGCGCTCTTCCTGTGCACGTTCATGTTCTTCTCCCAGTTCTTCTTGATCTGCTTCGGACCAGCAGGAAGTCTGTTCAACATCATCTCACTGTCCTTGCAACTGGTATCCTCCGGCGCAATGGTACCGCGTGAATTACTGAACAGCTTCTATAGCGGCATTGGGCAGTACCTGCCTGCAACATACGCCGTTCAGGGTATTCTGAGCGTGCAGTTGGGAGGCCCAGGAGTTCAGTCTGCTGCGGGCTCTATCGTGATTGTACTGTTGGTTGCCGTTGCGTTGTCACTGGTCGTGACGTTGTTGAAAAAACAACGCATGCCAGCTATGGCTCCAAGCCCTGCTCAAGCAAACAACTAATACAGCAGATGTATACCATTGCTTTATAGGATAGGACAAGCACCCCGATGATTTTCATCGGGGTGCTTGGTGTAATATAATAGACAGATGATTCGCTGGCTGCAGTCCTTGAGCTGGAGCGAATGAGATGAACGGACAAGAGGGAGCGGGACGGAATGACTGAACCGGAGTTGGATATCAAAACGAGGATATTGCTTGCAGCCAAGAAGCTTTTTGCACAGCAGGGGTATGACGGGACGAGTGTTCGTCAAATATGTGATGAGGCAGGTGCCAATGTGTCGCTGGTGTCTTATCATTTTGGCGGCAAAGAAAAGGTGTTCGAAGCGTTATTTGAGCATTTTTTCCCTGGGCATATGATGAACGCGCTGGCTGAAGAGTCCATGTCCTCGCCTGTGGAAGGTATCCGACGAATTATTGGTGAAGTTGTGAAGTTCACGATGACGGATCGGGAGATGAGCGATATTGTGCAGCTTGAAATTACACTGCGGACACATCGTACAGCTACCGTATTTCGTTTTCTAGACCCTGTATGGACCCGAGTGAGGGAACTGCTGCAAGAAGGAAAAGACCAGGGATTGTTCCAGGTCGAGTCCGTATCTTATGCGATGCTTCAGGTTATGGGTGTGGCTTTGGCGCACAAACGGGCCAAGAATTCACGATTTGGCTTTGATTATCAGGATATGAATACAGACGAGCTTGCTGAGCAGACAATTGAGTTCGTACTTCGAGGATTGGGAGTGAACCACCATGAATGAAACCATTGAGTTGATGATGAAACACCGCTCTGTACGCAAATTCAAGCCAGACCCGGTAAGTGATGAGCAGCTTGCAGCCATTGTATCTGCAGGGCAGATGGCTTCCTCTTCAAGTAGTGTGCAAGCCTATACCGTAATTGCTGTGACTGACTTAGCGCAAAAGGCCAAGCTGGCTGAATTGGCAGGCAACCAGGCCTATGTCAATGAATGTCCGGTGTTTCTTGTATGGTGTGCTGATCTGTATCGGCTGAGTGATGCTGCGAAACGTCATCTTCCTGAGAAGGAATCGTATGCCGATTCAACCGAGAATTTCATGGTAGCCACAATTGATGCTGCACTGGCTTCCCAGAACGCCGCTCTTGCAGCGGAGTCACTAGGGTTCGGAATCGTATATATTGGCGGGCTTCGTACCCGGATTGAGGAAGTTGCTGAGCTGTTGGAATTGCCGGAAGGGGTATATCCGGTGTATGGCATGTGTATTGGTGTTGCAGATCAGGAAACGGGAATTCGCCCGCGTCTGCCACTTAATGCAGTTCTGCATCGTAATCGTTATAATGCCGAGCAGAGCATCAAAGGTGTTGAGCAGTATGATGAGACAACGACGGCGTACATGAAAGCACGAACTAACGGTGAACGAACGACTCCATGGTCCGAACTGATGGCGAAGCGCCTGACTGAGCCGACAAGGTTGCAAGTGAGACCGTTCCTGGAAGGCAAAGGATTCTTGAAGCGCTAAGTTGAACTGAAGGTAGTTACACTTGCCACTCCGATGACAGAACAACCTTCCGATCGCTGTTATCCCCAGATTTTTTGATCCAATTTTTCTGAAGGTGAAAATCTAGTGATAGCGTATGCTTCCGAAGTAGCTTTCTTTCAGAAAGCTTTTAGGCGACCGCTCTGCTTCCTCAGGTTATTTCTGTCCTCTACGTTCCTGTGTAAAAATTTAGTTCAACTGATATATAATAGTAGACTAGAAGTCAGTCGGTGGCGAAGCCGACTGGCTTCTTTGTGCTGTATTGGCAGGGCAAGCGAGAGTGCTTGCTACTACCAGATTGTAATCAAGTTAAGCCATAGAAACGCTTTGTGTTCTGATAAAAAAGACGGGCGGCCCGCTCGGTTCCCATGCCAGTGATCTCACTCCACGCCTGGATGACCTGTCTGGTCATGGCCGGGTGTGTCATTCGTCCCTGAAATGGTCCTTCGAAGGGCCAAGGTCCGTCGGTCTCGGCCATCACTTGTTCTGATGGATATTGCCGGGCGAGTTCACGAATCTCTTCTTCATACCGAATATCCGGCGTGAAGGAAATGAAATAACCGTTGTCCGCCATGCGCCTTACGGTTTGGCGAGAACCTTTGAACCAGTGGAAATGAGCACGTCGGAACTGATATTGCTCCAGCAAATCACAGACGATATCCGCATCATCGTATACCGCATGAAGGACAAGTGGTTTGTTATGCTTTTTGGCAAGTTGGATGAAACGTTCAAGCAGTTCAATGTACCCGCTCTGATCGAAGCGTTGCCCTGCCTGCTCCGCTTCCTGACGATTGTAATAGGGAAGGCCAACTTCTCCGATGGCTGTGGCTTGTCCCATATGCTTCTCGATCCATTGGAAGAATAGGTCCATTTCTGCAACGGACGGCAGTTCCTGTTCCGGATGGAAACCGAAGGCCGGATAGATGTTACGTGGATGTTGTTTTGCAAGCTCCAGATTGGCCTGGGCAGAAGCGAGATTCATAGACACGGCGATGACTGCCTCGACTTGCTGAGACGGGAAAGATAGCAGCATTTCGCGTTGTTTGTCAGGGGTATACTGATCGAAGTGAATATGAGCATCAATTAATGGTGCAAAAGCTTGAGAATGCATGAGGGAATTCCTCCTTGTGTTCAGTTATATTCTAACTATGTTACGCAGAATTTCTTAAGGCGGATCACCTATTAAAGGAAAATAATAACTTAAAAACCCGCGCTATTATGATAGGCGGGCTTTCTGCTGTTCTTCTCGCATCCACTGAGCAATCTGCCGTTTACGCTCCAGAAAAGCGGATTCCTCCGTAATTTCTTCTCGTCTTGGGCGATCAAAAGGAACATGTACCTCGTGCAACACTGTTGCAGGTCGGTTGGATAATACATAGACCCGATCCGCAAGCAGCAATGCTTCTTCGATATTATGGGTGATGAACAGCACCGAGCGGCGGTTCTGTTCCCAGATATCGAGCAACCAGCGCTGCATGTCGCTACGTGTCAGTGCATCCAGCGCGCTGAAAGGTTCGTCCAGCAGCATGAGTTCCTGCGGACTGAGCAGGGCGCGCAGAAATGCAGCACGCTGCTGCATTCCGCCCGACAGCATATGAGGGTATGCCTGCTCGAACCCGGCAAGACCCACGCTGCTTAACCACTTACGAGCTTCTGCAAGTGCTTCGGTCCGAGGGGGAGCGCTTGAAGCCACTTCTCCAGCAAGCAGTACATTGTCTTCAATGGTACGCCAAGGGAAAAGGGCGGGCTGTTGCGGCATATAACTAATCTTGCCACGCTGTCCCGTTACATTTTGACCGTTCATAAGCACTTGGCCTTCCTGTGGCTTTAGCAGACCGCCGATGATATGGAACAGGGTACTTTTACCGCAGCCAGAAGGCCCGACGATAGCGACAAACTCGCCTTGCTCCACAGTCAGGGACAGTCCGTTCAGAACCGAAAGCCTACTCCGTCGTTCGCGGAATGATGCATGAACATTAACAACGTCCAGTGCAGGTGGAACCGGAGCAGGAGTCGTAATGGCAGGTTGATCAGGCGTAGCCGGGTGATGTTTTTCACCATGCTTTGGCTCCAATACACTTGTTCCTCGTTCAGGCTGGACTTGTTGGTCCAGTTGCCGATTCATATGATCATCACTTCCTAATATACAGATTACATCTTTACTATCGCTTCTGTGGCCGCCAGCCCACAAGCAGCTTCTCCAGTAGGGCAATGAGCAAGAAGAGCAACAAGCTGAGCGCGACAATAATCATGATTGCCACGAATAGGCGATCCGTGCGATAGGCTGACTTTTGCAACATCATATAATAACCAATACCCTTGTCTGCACCAATCCATTCGGCAATGATGGCACCCATCACGCTATAGGTAGCGGCGATTTTGACACCGGAGAACACGGATGGCAGAGCATGAGGAAGCTCCAGCTTCCAGAAAATCTGATGACGTTTCGCACCAGCCATGCGCATATAGTTCATCATCGCCGCGTCAGTACGGGTCAAGCCATCCATCGCCGCCACTGCAACAGGGAAGAAGCAGACGAGGATGATCGTAATCAGCTTGGGCAACAGCCCGAATCCAAACCAGATTAACAGGAGCGGCGCGAGCGCGATGGTTGGGATATTTTGACTAAGAATAAGTAAAGGGTACAGGGCTGACTTGAGAAAAGGGACCAAATGCAGCACCATCGCTATCAGTAATCCGACCGCTGTGCCAGCCGCGAATCCAATCAGCGTTAACTGAATGGTTGCGGAAGCGTGCATGCCAAGCCGCTCGGCCTGGGTTGCGGCTTCGCGGGCGATGTCGGACGGTGCAGGCAGCATCCATTTCTCAATATGGAAGAGGGAGACGGCTCCCTGCCATATCGCTATAAAGAGAATAACCGCCACAATGGGCGGCCATACACTCTTGAAATAGGCATGCATTAGCGATACTTCTCCGTCAGGGTATCCATGCTGAAGCCAGTAGGGCTATGGGCGATTTTGATCTGGGAGATGATGCTTGGGCTGCCAGCCTCCACAAGTACCTCGTGCATTTTACGTACAACTTCCAGCAGTTCCTCCAGTTCACCTTCCATCGTTGTGTCGAGCGCATTCACCTGATACTTCAAGCCAGATTGCTGAATAACTTCAATGGCTCGATCAACGTAAGGATAAGAGTTCTCGCCATTTGGCGTTTTCGGGATAACCTGAATACTAAGTAGTGTGCTTGCCATGAGAGATCACGGCTCCTTTCGTGATATATAAAATGAACTAATGACTGTTACACTTGCCACTTCGATGACAGAATAACCTTCCAATCGCTGTTATCCCCAGATTTTTTTGATTCCCTTTCTCTAAAGGGAAAATCCGGTGATAAAGGCGACCGCTTCGCTTTTTCACGTTATTTCTGTCCTCTCCGTCCTCGTGTAAAATTTAAGTTCGTTTTATATGAGAAATTTTATTGGGGTAAGAACTCGTTCGTATATGCCTTGCTCACATCGATCTGTTCATCCAGCAGTTTTTTGCTAAACATCCAGTCGGTGTAGTTCTGCCACACTTCCTGCTTTTGCTCACCCCAGCGTGGGGCGTCATCTGTGTACTTTGGACTAAGCCATTTCTGGCTTGCCAGTACCAAGTCTTTATCCAGATCCGGTACGGCCTTGATCAGAATGTTGGCTGCGTCTTCGGGATGATCAATTGCGTATTGATATCCTTCTGAAGTGGCTTTCAGGAATGCTTTCACCAACTCAGGGTCGTTTTGGATCGTCTGCTCGTTTGTTACTAGTACAGGCGTGTAGTAATCCAATGCATCTGAATAATCCTTCACATATAACATGTCGATCGGTTCCCCGCGCAGTTCGGCTTCAATACCCGTCCAAGCGTAGAAAATCCATGCAAAATCAATGTCTCGTTTCACTGCGGTGAAAAAGTCGGCGTCACCCATGTTAATGTTTTTCACTTTGGATACATCGGCTCCGTCGCCTTCCATAATGGATTGCATCACGGCTTCTTCGACTGGGGAACCCCAACCGCCATAGGTTTTACCTTCAAAATCTTTCGGTGACTTGATATTCCGATCCGCCGGAGCAGCGAAACCAGATGTATTATGCTGAATAACTGCTGCGATGGAGACCAATGGAACACCCTGTGTGCGGGCTTGAGTTACACTCTCCTGATAACTTACGCCAAAAGGCACTTCATTGGAGGCAACCATTGTATCTGCGCCACCGGCACCTGGTTGTACAATCTCCACGTTCAAGCCTTCGGCTTTATAAAAACCTTGATCTACAGCTGCATACAGGCCTGTATGATTCGTATTTGGTGTCCAGTCGAGCACCACTTTAATATCTTTCAGGGCGGCAGTGTCACCTTCGTTGCTGCTTTCCGTATTTGTGTTGCCGTTCTGCCCAGCTGGGGCAGCTTCTTTGCCACCACATGCGGCTACAGTCACCATAAGCACGCACAAGAGCAACAATCCCATCGTTTTACGCCATTTCATCTGTGGTCTCTCCTTCGGTATGTCCGGCCGATTGGCACGGGGTACTCCTTGGCTTCATATCCAATCATCTTGCATAAATCGACAGATTTATACCAGTTGAGATCCGGATGACGTTATTTTTGAACAAGTAAAACGTCCATCGATGTCATTCAAGGAAGCCAGACTGCGCTTAGCGGCAGTTTTTCTTGCAATATCAGGAAGGTGATGCTTCCAAACTTATACTTTCTGATAGTAACAAAAAAAGCGCCCCGTATTCCGGGACGCGTGCAGGCGTTAGAGAGGTGGCGTTCAGCCATAGGGCTGTGCCATTTCGATATACTCCGATTCCTACGCTGGCATGATCCAGATCAGGTCTAAGGGTTAGTATCTTGGTGGGATACACTCTCAGCCGGCCAATTCCGACTCCCCTGGGAAACTATGAAGTTACGGGCATTACTAGGTGTAATTATAGGCCAGCGGGTGGAACGTGTCCAGTCATGAACTGGATAGGGACACGTATAAGTTATCAAACAGGCCGTTATACATATGTATAACAGCCTGTTTGGATGTGTTATTTTCAATAATTATCGTGGGGAATCATATAAGGCAATCTGACTGAGTGCAAAAGCATCGGATTTGGGGTCATAACCTACCTGTTTCTGAGTGTTTTCCAGATTTAATCGTTTAAACCGATTATTCGAGATCCCATGCAGTATGGTGAAGGGTTCCAGATCGGTAGTTGTAATTGCTTTGAACATCAAATCACACAAGTCAGCCGGACTAATATACGCGCTCATATCCCTTGCCTCCAGCACGGGTCCGTCCGGTTGAAAATCATCATATGCACCTATACGTATTGCTACACTTTGTAAACCTTCGGTATACGCAAAATAGGAAGCGAGCGATTCTCCAAAACATTTGCTAACCCCGTACAAATTCCGTGGACGTGTTGGCATGTCCGGATAGACTTGAGCATCAATGGGATACCCCTCAATCGTCTGTGCACTGCTTGCAAGAATGACTCTTCGTACACCTTGGTCTTTAGCTGCACGGAATACATTAAATGTACCTTTGATATTGATGTCCAACAACGATTCATAAAATCCGGCATTCGGGGAAGGATCTCCAGCCAGATGTACAACCACATCCATGCCTTCGCAAGCACGCTGACAGGCTTCGGGGTCTGTCACATCCAGTGTCATGATCTCATGGCTGGTCCCTTGATACGTATGCAGTCTGTCGATATTTAAATCCGTTAGTCGCAGGCGAAATGCTTCTGACAAGTGTTGGGACAAGTCACGTCCAATTTTTCCGGCTGCGCCAGTAATTAAAATGTTCATGAAATCAGCTCCAATTCTTAGCGCTGGAAGAACTCAATCCATTCCTTTTCAGGTCCATGGATGAAGAAATAGCGGTAACCGTTAGGCAATGTGATAATCTCTCCGTCGATAAATTCGGCTTCGGTGGATTGAATGCGTTTGTACTCAGAATCAAGATCATCCACGTGGATCGCAAAATGGTGCACCGTACCTTCAGAAGGTAGCTTGTCGCTGTATCCTTGAATTAACTCAATCTCAGTCTCATTACTTCCATTGAAGCCAAGGAAGGCAAGCTGAATGACGCCGTTGGTATGGGTCACCCGGTCTTTCAATTCAAGACCAACGATCTCCGTGTAGAAACGCAGCGTGGTCTCCAGATCACGAACGGCAATGCCGACGTGGTCAATGCGCTTTTGAAAACTCACAATCAAAAACCTCCTTATGTAGTGAATGTTTCTACCATTTTAAGGGATATCATAGAGCTGTACTACATGGTTGTCAAATCCAATTTTAAATTGGAAAAATCATAACTTTTCACAGAATGTTCACTTATGTGAAGGGTTTCCTCATCTCTATAATTACGAAGGTAAACAGAGAGGATGAGAGAATTGCCAACCAGCAAGAAGGAACAAATTATTTTCGGATTAATGATGTGTATAGGAATGGTCTTGGTCATGATGTTCTTCAATCTATGGCACAGTGGGTTACTCGGCAAGATGTCCCCGCTTGAAATACTGCTTCAATTCATATTATGTTTTGTCATCGCGTTTCTGGTGGAGTCTTTCATTGTTGGCCCTGTGGCGAGAAAGATTGCATTCTCTTTGCCCTTTGACAAGTCCTACAAGATTCTGGGTGTGCTCGTCATTTCATTTTTCATGGTGATTGGCATGGTTCTGATCATGTCCATGTATGGAATGATCTCGGCATATCTCGCTGATCAATTAAGTGGGTCATCCGTACTCCGTACGTATCTCCATACCATTGCTCGTAACTTCAGCCTTGCGCTTCCATATCAGTTGATCGTTCTGGGACCACTCGTCCGATATGTATTCGGTAAGTTCATCAAGGATAACGGGCCCGTAATGCCTGTCGTTAATAAAAGTGTGTGATTTGGTTGACCATAAGTATTTCCTGGGCAATCTTGTGCAAATGAATAGATATTATTCTCACCTTTAATGAAAGGTGATGAGAGAGGCAAAGATAGGGCACTGCCGCCATATTACAGCGCTAACGAATCGAGGACACCTTATTAGGCAAGTTCCTAAGGGAATGAAAACCTAACGAATCTCAGCGGTGTTATTATGCAAAAAACCTCCAACGAGACATTTAATTGAAGCTAATTATCTATAATAACGTCTCTAGGATTCGTTAGATTTCAAACATGCGGAAATGGAGGGGGATAGCGTGTGCTAGGTTCGTTAGAACAGAGTAACGCTACAAAAAAATGTCCACCGTCAGGCCATGGCGGTGGACATTTCAATTTCTTTAATAGGTATTTCTAATCCTCAGGACTGGATCAACACAGAACTGTTAAGTCGCAGAATTGGCTATATGTTTGTTCTGCCATTGAAACGTGATTACGCTAATGACAAGCAGGCCAACTGCAAAGATCGCAAGCATCCATGCAGACTGATTAACCGCCAGATGATCAAGACTCCATCCCGTAGTCAAAGGCAGAATGGCACCGCCAACCCCACCTGAGGCAATCAAAATGCTAGGTGTGGATTCTTCTGTTCCGGGCAACAGTTTACTGGCGAAGACAAGGGCAATGGAGAATATCCCTGACATCGCAAGTCCAAGCAGTAAGATGATGAGAAATGCAGACCAGATTTGGTTTGTAAATGGAAATATCATTAACAAGAGAACAGATGCAAGACAACTGTACAGGACATATACGCGGTATTGGAATTTCTCTGCGATATAACCGGCGAAGAGCCGTCCCACGGACATGGCAATCCAGAAACAGGTGACACTAAGGGCTGCTCCGGCTTCCTTCATGTTCATTTTCTCAATCAGGATCGCCGGCATGAAGTTCGCAAGACTCATCTCTGTGCCAACATAGAGGAAGAAGAACAGGACGAATAATACCAGAAGAGTCCTGTTACGGCCACGATAGGTTGGACTGGATGTACTTGCAGATGCGGGATGCATCTCATCCGATGTCCCAGCACTGTGGGCATGTACTGAACCTTTATTTGAACTCTGTCGCTCTAGAAACTTATCGAGTTCACCGAATGATCCCTTCGCCCAGAATATAAAGGTCAGCGCTGCGCAGATGGCAACAACGAGAAATGACAGGCGCCAGTATCCAGCAGCAATCAGACCGCTGGCAATGAGCGGCATGACCATCGCTCCGATCCCGAATAACACTTCCAGTCGACTCATGGCAACGGCTGTATTGTCTTTGATTGCAGCGATGATAATGGTGCCAATAACAGCTTCAACCATTCCGAATCCAAAGCCGGCAGCGGGTGCAATGACGAACATCCAGCCCCATGGTGGCAGCAGCATGTAGGATAATTCTGCAATACAGAGTAGTGCTGTGGCGATTAACAGGCCTCCCCGTTTACCAAAGCGTCTGTTCAGCCAAGGGGATAACAATACACCACCGAGGAATCCGGCAAATTGAGCAAAGATCAGCGTTCCGCCTTGGCTATAATCTTTGCCGTAATGTTCAAGTGCAACCGGTAGAATGGAACCGAGCACAACGTGGGCAAGTCCAATCAGGAAATAGGACAGACATCCGATCCAAAGTAATTTTTTCATAAAGAACTCCTTCTACTTATATACATAAATTGAGGATCACAATAAAGCGCAATCTTGAAGACAAAGTCTATCATAACAGGACATGTTAAGTTGTGCCATGAATTCCTGATCGATACAGAAGGTTGCAATCTGGTCCGGCGTTCGTATATACTGAGACCAACAATTACAGATCGGACCATGCCGTTGAAGAGCATCCAACTCGGAGGCGTTTTCGCCAGGGGAGCGATATTTCCCCAAGTTAACCGGAACCGCCCGTTATCGCGGACCAAGAGGCTGGAAGCAGGATATCCTGATTCAGCAAGTTGGGTGGCACCGCGAGCAGAGCGCTCCTCGTCCCAAGGGATGAGGGCGCTCTTTGTATTTTTACAGCCAAAGGAGACGGTGACCATGTTAGAAATGAAGTGGATTCGTGCACATGCAGAAGAGGTTCAGGCCGCAGCAGACGGGAAAAAAATCAAGATCAACATTCGCACATTGTTAGAGCGGGATGAGGAACGCAGGGCACTTTTGCAGGAATCGGAAGAAGGTCGCAGGTTGCGCAATACGTTATCTGCTGATATTGGCAGACTCATGCAAGCCGGGAATCGGGAACAGGCCGAGGGTTTGCGGGCTCAGGTGAAACAGATCAATGAACAGTTGGAACAGGTGGAAGCGAGGCTCGCCCCTGTGCAGGAGGAAGTAACCAAGCTGCAATGGCTGGTACCCAATATCGTATCCCCGGATACCCCCAATGGCTCGTCGGACGCAGACAATGTAGAGCTGCGACGTGTGGGAGAGGTGCCAACGTTCGAGTATAACATCAAAGATCACGTGGAACTTGGGGAGTTGCATGATCTCATCGATATTCCCCGTGGAGTTAAGATTGGCGGTACGCGAAGCTATGTATTAAAAGGCGCTGGCCTGTTATTACATCGAGCAGTACAGCAACTTGCGCTTGATTTGCTTCTGAAGCACGGCTTCACACCGATGGAGGTTCCGCTGATGGTCAGGGAGGATGCACTGGTGAACACCGGATTCTTCCCAACCGGTCGAGATCAGGTCTATGAACTCGAAGGGGAGAACAAGTGGCTGGTGGGAACTTCTGAAGTGCCGCTGGTCTCGTATTATGCGGATGAGATTGTTGATGTTCAAGAGCCTGTGAAGCTGGCTGCGGTATCGACGTGTTTCCGCAGTGAAGTTGGCTCCGGCGGACGGGATGTACGCGGATTATACCGTGTGCACCAATTTGCCAAAGTTGAGCAGGTCATTCTCTGTGCTCCTGATGCGGAAGAATCGGAGCGCATGTTGCAAGAGATTACAGGACACGCCGAAGAATTGCTGCAATTACTGGAACTGCCGTATCGTGTTGTCGCTGTATGTACCGGAGATATGTCGCAGAAAACGTACAAACAGTATGACATCGAGACCTGGATGCCAAGCCGCGGTGCATATGGAGAAACGCATTCGTCGTCGAATCTGCATGATTTTCAGGCGCGCCGTTCGAATATTCGTTGCCTCGATGCCGAAGGCAAGTTGGTCTACTGTCACACCTTGAATAATACGGCGGTGGCATCGCCGCGTATCCTGATTCCTTTGCTTGAGAATCATCAGCAGGAGGATGGAAGCATTCACATTCCGGCAGCCCTGCGGCCCTATATGGGCGGGGCCGAGAGCTTGATTTTGCCAGAGCAGGACGAAGTGAAGTAGAGAGGTTAGGTAACGCTTTAGTAATTCAAAAAGGGGATGTTCCACACGTCATGTTGCATGTGACGATGGACATCCCTTTTTCAACTGAAATAGTATTTACATAAACCAATTTCCTACTATGTTGGGCTAGATTCAAAGGTTTTTATAACGATTACACGCTGATCTCATGAATTGTTCCAAGACTCTCACTTACGACATTCAACTTTATGCAATTCATATCCGATATAATATAATAGAAGTAAAATATTGGATTATGGGAGTTGGAAATTAAAAATGAATAGAATCAAACTGGCGCTTCGAGGCACGCTTGCTCTAATTATGGCATTAACAATACTGGTCCCTTCGTTGGCCTTGGCGGCTACTGGTGACGTGAAATCGATTGAAATAACCAATAGCAGCCCGCAGAAGATGAGTGTTTCCGAAACAGCTGCGCTTCAGGTGATGGCAACGGTAGAAGGTTTTGATAACAAGCAGGATGTTACCGAAGGCGTGACTTGGTCCACCAGTAATGCAGCAGTCGCGACGATGGTGAAAGGTAAAGTCAAGGCTGTGGCCGCGGGCGAAGCAACGATTTTTGCAGAGGTAGACGGGGCAAAAGCTCAGTTGGTTGTCCAAGTGCAGGAGAAGATCAAAAGCATCAAAGCATCACCAAACTCCTATAATTTTGTTAAAGGCAGTGAAAGTACCCTTCCTAAAGTAAGCATTACACGTGCGAACGGTAAGGAAGAGGATGTGACGTCTGAGATTGTGTGGTCGGTATCAAGTAGCTCGGCTGTGCTGGAAAACGGTAAAATCAAAGGTGTTACGCCTGGCAGAGTATTGCTTCAAGGCAAATACGGAACAACGATTGTGAAAGTCCCCGTTGCTGTGACGGACGAGATTACCAAAGTCGAGGTTACTCCTGCCACAATGCAGCTGAACATCAAGAAGTCCAAAGCGTTGAAGGTGATCGGCACCTACGCGAATGGCAAAACCATTAACCTTTCGAAACAAGTGATATGGACCTCTTCCAATACAAATGTAGCTATCGTGAAAAATGGAGCAGTCAAAACGCTGACTGAAGGACAAGCGACCTTGACAGGAACTTATCAAAATCAGACAATAAAGGCAGAGGTTACCGTTGTACCTTTGCTCAAAAAGTTGATTACAGGGCAGAAAAAACTGGTTTTATCCCCACAGGGAAGTACAACGCTGAGTGTGATGGCACAGTATGATACTGGCAAAACCACTGTTGTGACGAACAGTGCGGTGTGGAGCAGCACAAAGCCGGGCGTAGCGACAGTAACAAATGGCAAGATCGTGGCTGTAGGCAAAGGTAAAACGTCTATCACGGCCAAGTGGGGCAACAAAAAAGTGACGATCCCTGTTACGGTAAAATAAATCTTCATATAATGAAGCATCTTGCATGAATCAAAAATTAGTTAGTTTCAGTACATGACATCGTTAAAATCATCAATATCATCAATGTAACAGACAACTAGGGGCGTAGACATACGCTCCTTTTTGGATATATAGAAATATGTATCTGAAATGCCTTCTGCTTTAACAACTATATAAGGGGATTGGATGGGATGAAAATGAAAGCATCGATTATAAGCTCAGACGCTAACTCTAGTGATCTGGCTTACCTGAAATATCTTCTTTTATCCCTAAGTTCCACACTTACATTTCAACGGAGTACTACGATTGAGCGCATGAAGCAACGCACCTATGAAAAATACAGAGAAGGTTACCATTTAAAATGTCATGGTGAAGAGGAGGTGCCTGAATGAAAGATCCAATGCAACCGGAAAATTGGCCTGCCTGGGCGACAGAGTCGGTAGAGATTGCTCCGGCCAACCCCAATTGGGATGCGCAGGCTCAGGATGAAATCCGGCAACTCAAACGTCTTCTACAGCAGTTTAATATCCATCAATTCGAACATATTGGAAGCACGGCCATTCCAGGGTTACCCGCCAAACCCATTATTGATCTAATGGCAGAGGTACAGTCATGGGACGACATGGATTTGATTGCGGATCAGCTGAATCCGGTGGGCTGGAATTACGTTCCGCCTGAACTGGATGGACGGGAATACAGGCGATTCTGGGTCAGGGTTAAGGATGGCAAGAGAGCTGTACACCTTCATCTAATGCGCCCGGGAGAAGAACGCTGGGATCGTCAAATTCGGTTTCGGGATGTACTGAGAAAACGCTCAGATCTGGTGGAAGCTTACGCCGTCCTGAAGACGAAGCTTGCTGATGAGAACAAGGAAGATAGGGAATCGTATACCGCTGCCAAAACGCAATTTATTTTACAAGTGCTTGATGAAGGCGTGTGATTGATTGAAAAGCGTATTTATCAGAGACAGGCTGATCTATTTCTTCGCAGTCATGATAACCATGGCGGCAGGACTCGCATCCAGACAATTTGGTGAACGAATGCCGGGTTGGGTGCATGAACATTTCGGGGATGCATTATGGGCGGGCATGATTTATTTAGAAGTACGCATGGTGTGGCCTCATCGCAGCTTGGTATGGGCGATGTGTTTGAGCTGCGTATTCAGCTGGATGATTGAGTTCTCACAGTTGATTCAGACGCCTTGGCTGATTGAGATACGCTCAACCGTATGGGGTGCTCTTATTTTGGGACATGGTTTTCTGGTAATCGATCTGATTCGATATTCGGTCGGTATTCTGTGCATGGTTATGATAGATCGTTATTTCCTGAGAAATAAGATGGCTGGATCCTGAATCAAGTGAATCATGGAGGTGCGCTGATGAATGTAGAAAAACTTTTTGCCGAATCGCCCGAATTCGAAACACAGAGGTTAAAGCTTAGACGCCTTGCGATGGATGATCTTGAAGATTATTATGCATTTGCCTCTGATCCGCTAGTGAGTCAGCAAAGCTTGTGGAACTGCCATGAGTCAGTGGAGGATTCAATTCAATATATTCAGCGAGTACTGGATAATTATGAACGAAAAACGGTACATATCTGGGCTTTTGTTTTAAAGGAAACAGAGACCTTGATCGGGAGGGGTGGCATTTTTCATCTCAACGAACCCATGCAGAGTGCTGAACTGGGGTACGCGATAGCCAGCAGTCAATGGGGTAAGGGGCTTGCAGCAGAAGCGATGCAACCTATCGTGGATTATTGCTTTCGGGAACTGGACTGCAATCGGTTGGAGGGGAAATGTAATGCAGGCAACATAGGCTCTGCACGCGTAATGGAGAAGCTGGGCATGTCGTACGAAGGTTTGTTACGCAAACAGTTGAAGATCAAAGGTGTATTTACGGATCAAAAAGTGTACTCCCGTATCCGGGATGATCTATAATACTTCCAATGACACATAGGGTACATCGCAGAAATTGAAGGAGGCGGAACCATGATCTATAGTATTATTTCCCGTTCGTTGTGGGAGCAAGTGTCAAAAGGGACTGAGTATGCACCAGATAGCCTGGAGACAGACGGATTCATTCATTGTTCCACTAAGGAACAGATCCCATGGGTAGCCGGACAATATTATGCAGGCCGCACGGATCTGTTATTGCTTAGTATTGATGAGAAGGCGTTAAAGCCAGAACTGGTGTATGAGGATCTCTACGAATTGAATGAACTATATCCACATATCTATGGAGAGCTCAATCTGGATGCGGTTCGCAAAGTCATTCCATTTGAACCGAATGCAGACGGTACATTCTCATTTCCTGAATAAATAACATGTGACGCTTCTGTTTGGACGTGATCAGTGGACAACATACTTTTCCGAAGGGTGGTTAACGGATGGATATGAATCAGGTTTTTCTGGAGACAGCGGAGAAGCAATTCCTGTATTACAAGCAGCTCGGGGAAAAAGCTATGGCACAACTGGATTCCGAGCAATTGTTTCAATCCTGGAATGAAGACGCGAACAGCATTGCGGTTATCGTAAAACATCTATGGGGCAATATGCTGTCCCGTTGGACGGATGTACTGACAACAGATGGTGAGAAACCGTGGCGTGAACGAGATGCCGAATTCGTGAATGATATTGCTTCCAGGGAAGAGTTGCTCGCTAAATGGGAGGAAGGCTGGAATTGTCTACTCGAAGCCATTCGTTCGTTTACCCCGGAACAATTGTCTCATATCATATATATTCGGAATGAAGGTCATACCATTATGGAGGCCATTATTCGGCAATTAGCACATTATCCGTATCATGTCGGGCAGATTGTATTTGCCGCGAAAATGCTCAAAGAAACAGCTTGGGACAGTCTCTCCATTCCGAGAAACGGGTCTTCTCAATATAATGGCGGCAAATTTGCCAAGCCGAAGGCACGCAAACATTTTACAGAAGATGAACTTCATATAGAAAAAGGTGAGGAACAACAATGACTCAAATCGCATTGATTCGCCATGGGAGTACAGCGTGGAATAAGGAAAAACGTTCGCAGGGACAGACGGATAATCCGCTGGATCAGGAGGGTAGGGAACAGGCAGTTTTACTTGCTGCTAGACTCGCCGAGGAATCGTGGGATGCCATCTATGCAAGTGACTTGGAGCGCGCAAGTGAGACGGCTCGCATCATTGGTGATCGCTTGGGCATTCAGGAGATTCATCTGGACCCTAGACTTCGCGAGATGGGCGGAGGACAGGTCGAAGGAACGACGGAAGAGGAACGGTTAGTCAAGTGGGGAGTGGAATGGAGTACCCTTGATCTGGGACGGGAGCTTGCAGAGGCAGGGACTGTTCGAGGAAGTGCGGTGCTTGAAGATATTGTACAGCAGCACCCGAATGGAAAAGTGATCGTTGTCAGTCATGGTGCCGTCCTGCGGAATACACTGCGAGGTCTGGTGCCTGAACTGGATATTAGCGTGAAGCTGTCCAACACATCCATTACTCGGATTGTCAAAAAAGATGATACGTGGCAATGCGAACTGTACAATTGCAGCGTACATTTGGATTCGTCCAGGGAGTCTTAATAGATGGATGCTCTGACATTAAAGCGGTAGCGAAAATTGTGGACAAAGGGGGAGATGGCGCATGACCGAATTGACGTATGCATGGACAGAGGAGATTTTATCTCCGCTGGGTGAGGCAGCGGTTATCATCCAGTGTGGAGATCAATTGTCTGACGCTGTGCAGCGCAGAGTGATGTCTGTGTGTGCTTTGCTGGAAAAAAGCACTTTGCCAGCCATGATCGAATGGGTGCCTTCATATACGTCCGTTACAGTATTTTATGATCCGTTCATCTCCCCTTACCCCGAGTTATGCCGAACTCTGCTTCAGCAGTTGAATCAATTGAAGGAATCCGCACAAAACAAGCCCAGAACAGTCACGATTCCCGTATGTTACGGTGGAGAGTGGGGGCCTGATCTGGACTATGTTGCCAGTGAGCATGGACTGACCGCAGAGGACGTTATTGCGATTCATACATCCGGGGAGTATCTCGTACATATGATTGGGTTTGCACCGGGTTTTCCGTATCTCGGCGGGTTGTCTGAACAGATTGCTACGCCCAGACGGGCAACGCCAAGGCTTCGGGTTGAGGCGGGTACAGTAGGTATTGGTGGCAAACAGACGGGAATCTATCCGGTGGATACACCCGGGGGATGGCAATGTATTGGACGAACGCCACTCCGGTTGTTTCGGCCGGATGAGAACGTACCGAGTTTGCTGGCAGCAGGTGATCGGGTTCGATTTGAACAGATTACGATGCAGGACTATCTGGCGTTGAAGCGGAAGGAGGGCGAACGATGAGTATTGAAGTGATTCGCCCTGGTCTGTTATCTACCGTTCAGGATGAAGGCAGAACCGGTTATCGCCGGTATGGTATTCATCCTGGCGGGGTCATGGACACCTTTGCAGCCAGAGCAGCCAATATGCTTGTGGGCAACTCCCGACATGCGGCAGTGCTGGAGATGACGATGACGGGGCCGGAGCTTCGATTTCAGAAGAGCCAGCTCATCTCATTATGTGGAGCCGATCTGACGGCAACGGTGGATCATCTGCCTGTACCTTTGTGGCGTCCCGTGCTGGTGCGGGCTGGAAGTGTACTGAATTTTGGCCCATGTCGTCATGGTTTGCGTGGATATCTGGCGATTGCGGGCGGAATTGCTGTGCCTGAAGTGATGGGCAGTCGAAGTACAGATCTCAAGACAGGTCTTGGTGGTTTGGAAGGAAGAGCCCTGCGTGGGGCAGATCTGTTATCCATAGGTGAACCTTCAGGTGAAGCGCAAGGTTGGATGCAGCGTATGGAGCAGCAGGTAAAGGAGAGTGAGCGGGATCAACGATTTTTGGCCCCTGCGTGGTTTTTATCTGAACGTGAGAGACCTGACTATTATGGGAGATCTGTTATTCGTGTGTTGGAGAGCAAGGATAGTTCGCTGTTCAGTGAGGCAAGTCTGGGACAATTCTATGCCGAAAAATACGTGATCTCTCCGCAATCCGATCGGATGGGCTATCGCTTGCAGGGCTCCAGACTGCAGCTGGATCAGCCGCTGGATCGGCTGTCTGAAGCGGTTACCTATGGCACGGTGCAGGTGCCACCGGATGGTCAGCCCATCATCTTGATGGCGGACCATCAGACGATTGGAGGTTATCCTGTCATTGCACAGGTAGCTCAGGTGGATATGCCAATCCTGGCTCAGGCTAGGCCAGGAACCCGAATTTCTTTTGAACAGATTACGCATGATCAAGCCGGACAGTTCTATATGGAACAG
Source organism: Paenibacillus sp. FSL R5-192 (assembly GCF_000517845.1). Lineage (NCBI taxonomy): Bacteria > Bacillati > Bacillota > Bacilli > Caryophanales > Paenibacillaceae > Paenibacillus > Paenibacillus sp. FSL R5-192. The sequence goes on from NZ_ASPR01000047.1 coordinate 169,896, forward strand.
GAAATCAATATGCAGCTCATGGGTAAACTGATACGCAGAAGAATGGCAGGAATGGAGGGCGCTTAATGAATACCTCAAAAACTTTGGATATCAATTGTGATCTGGGCGAAAGTTATGGTATATATCGCACGCTGTCGGACGAAGCCATTCTACCCTTAATTACATCAGCCAATATTGCCTGCGGATTTCATGCAGGAGACCCGGCTACGATGCGGCTAACGGTGGAGAGGGCATTGGAGCATCAGGTGGCAATTGGAGCCCACCCTGGGTTGCAGGACTTGCAAGGGTTTGGCAGAAGACGTATGGACATTACGCCACGGGAAGCATACGACATGGTGGTGTATCAGATTGGTGCGCTGGATGCCTTTGTCCGTGCAAGTGGGGGGAGAATGCATCACGTAAAACCGCACGGTGCCTTATACAATATGGCTGCAGAAGATACGAAGCTAGCTGAAGCCATCGTGGAGGCGATTTATCAAGTACAGCCTGATCTGTATTTGTATGGTCTGGCGGGCAGTGAGCTGATTCACGCCGCGGATCGCATCGGTATGCGCAGTGTGAGCGAGGTGTTTGCGGATCGAACCTATGGGGCGGACGGAAAGTTAACTCCTCGAAGCCAAGCTGGAGCCCTCATTGAAGAATCAGGACAAGCGATTGCTCAAGTGCTCCAGATGGTGAAAGACGGCGTGGTTGTATCCACGGACGGTACGCTGGTTTCCATTAAGGCAGAGACGGTCTGTATCCACGGTGACGGAGCAAACTCTCTCGCATTTGCTCAAGAGATTCGTCGTGTGCTGGAATCTGAAGGTATTAAGTTATCCGCGCATACAACAGGATGATACGCCTGTTCAGCAGAACAATAGTAGTATCAGGTTGTTCGGATTGAACTTTGAAATTTTAGAATGACAAGGAGTGGATCAACAGAATGAAACCCATACGCAACTCCGCGAAGGCTATCATTGTGCAGGATGGACGATTGCTGGTCATCCGGCTGGAAGACCAATATGGTACGGCTTATGTGTTCCCGGGTGGAGGACAGGAGAAAGGTGAAGAACTCAAGGATGCGGTCGCACGTGAATGTCTGGAGGAGATTGGTCAGGCCGTGAACGTGGGAGAGCTGTTACATATCCGGGAGTATATCGGAAAAAATCATGAATTCGCCGAGTGGGATGCAGATATCCATCAGGTTGAATTTTATTTTGCGTGCAGCCTGATAGATCCGGAGGCAACCGTTTTTGAAGGCTCCAATCCAGACGACCACCAAGTCGCCGTGGAATGGATTGCACTTGAAGAGCTTTCCCAGATTCGTTTATATCCAAAAACAATTGGCGAATTGCTTCTTCAATCGGGCTCTTCATCAATCTATCTTGGAGATCTGAATTAAATCAGCCATGAAGAATTTAAGCGATAACCCCTTTATGTAAACATTTTTATAAAGAACATTTCCAATTTTGTCACGTTAGCGTATCGGTTCATGGATTCACCATAGGTGAGGTGGGTACACTATAAGTACAGGCTTATTACAAAAGTATTTGCATTAAGCTGTCTCTAGTAATAAGGGATTAATGAACTGTCATTAAACACAAAGAGATAGTAACAACTACACTTCTCTTGTACTTTTTATTATTCACCCTTAATTGGAAGAACGGTAGACGTAGTGGAGGGGACGGAATCGATTCTGAGGAAGCGAAGCGTTCGCCTTTATCACCGGATTTTCCCTTTGAGAAAAGGGAATCAAAAAAATCTGGGGATAACAGCGATCCAAAGAACGATCCGTACCCGAAACGGCCGCCTACAAGAGTCCTCCCAATATTCCCCAAAAACCGAAAGGAGCACTTCCCATGAACCAGAATGAATTGGAACAAAACATTGTAAAAGCATTGGAAAACAACCCTTTTTGCAGCTTCTCAACTGTGGAGAATGGTAAACCGAAATCCCGCTATATGGCGCTTTTCAACGATGGACTGAACATTCATCTGGCAACGAACCGCCGTACACACAAAGTAGAGGAACTGGAGAATAATCCGAATGTTAGCCTGCTACTTGGTTACGAGGCTGGTGGTTCCAAGGAAGTAGTTGAGATTGAAGGAACCTGTGAAGTGACAAAGAACGAAGGTTTGCGTGAGCAAGTGTGGAACGATGAACTGAAAGCGTGGTTCGATGGACCTAATGATCCGAACTATGTCATTCTGGACATCACCCCGACTCGTATTGAATACACAGGGAAAGATCATGAGCATCATGTGTGGGAACAATAATCCGAATATGAAAATAACCTCTGCAAAGTAGCGTCCTTATGCGAAAATACGCGCAGAGTTTAATCCAACCGTGAAAGCCCTTAAGGTTTCACGGTTTTTGGTATGGATGAATAACGCTGAATTGGATATACATGTAAGACGCATGTAATATACGTATTTTAAAGATAATAAGCACTATATACCTACTAAAATGTTGAAAAAATTGTCGAAATCACGCATGATAATGTAAACTCGCCTAGGTATGTGCGGGTAATGTAAAAAATAATGCTTTTCAATGGCTGAACATTGCGTTATGATTTGGAATGTAAACGACAAGCACAGACATAAATAGATGTTCATGTGAGATAAACTTACCTGAAATTCCGATGCATGTCATCAGAGCGTCAGTACGCACAACCCATGAAATCTATCTTTTTTCTGCGCTCTTCGTTTGCCCATTAATGCATGATTCAATGTACATAACCGGGAGGGGTTATTTTGAAAACGAGTAAAAAAGTATTATCAAGCCTGACTGCCGCTTTGGTTGCATTAAACGTGCTTGCGGTGTTTCCAGTACCTGTATCGGCTGCGGATGCTGCCAAGGTAAAACTGCGGATCATGGAAACCACAGACATTCATACCAACCTGGTTAACTATGACTACTATTCCGACAAAGAGACAGACCAGTATGGACTCGCCAAAACAGCTACACTGATTAAGAAAGCCCGTGACGAGGCGAAGAACAGCCTGCTGTTTGATAACGGGGATCTGATTCAGGGGAATCCGCTGGGAGACTACTCTGCGAAAATTGATCCACTGAAAAAGGGTGAGACTCACCCTGTATATAAAGCGATGAATCTGCTCGATTATGATGCAGGTAACATCGGTAACCATGAGTTCAACTATGGTCTGGACTTCCTGGACATGACGCTGGAGGGAGCGAACTTCCCTTACATTAATGCCAATGTTTATGTAGACGATGGTGATGATGATGAGACAAATGACAAGAACTATTTCACACCATATGAGATTTTGGATAAAAAAGTAACGGATGAGACTGGCAAAGAACATACGATCAAAGTAGGTGTGATCGGATTTGTACCGCCACAAATTATGCAGTGGGACAGCGCTAACCTTGAAGGCAAAGTAATCGCCAAGGATATTATTGCTACCGCGAAAAAATTCATTCCGAAAATGAAGGCCGAAGGTGCCGACATTATTGTAGCTATTCCTCACTCCGGATTTGAGGAAATTCCTCAAACGGATCTGATGGAGAACTCCGTACTGTATCTGAGCCAAGTTGAAGGCATTAATGCCATTCTATTTGGACATGCCCACAAAGTGTTCCCAAGTGCTGATTTTGCCGGCAAAAAAGGGGTAGATCTGGAAAAGGGCACCATTAACGGCGTTCCTGCTGTAGAGCCAGGATTCTGGGGTGATCACCTGGGGATTATTGATCTGGATCTAGAACAAGTGGATGGCAAATGGAAAGTGGTCGATTCCAAAACGGAAGCACGCCCAATCTATGACACAGCGGGCAAAAAACCATTAGTAGAGGCTGATCAGGACATCATTGATGCGGTTCATGAAGAGCATGAAGGTACATTGGAGTATGTTCGTGGTCCGGTGGGCGAAACGACTGCACCTATCAACAGCTTCTTCGCTCTGGTTCAGGATGATCCATCCATTCAGATCGTAACGAATGCACAGAAATGGTATGTCGAAAAACATATGCAAGGTACGGAATATGAGAAAATCCCTGTATTGTCCGCAGGTGCACCATTCAAAGCCGGTGGACGTTCAGGCGCTTCGTATTACACGAATATCCCTAAAGGCACCATTGCGATCAAAAACGTTGCTGACCTGTACGTATATCCAAATACGGTACATGCTGTAATGGTTAACGGCGCAGAACTGAAAGAATGGCTGGAATGGTCTGCAGGCCAGTTCAACCAGATCGACCCGGCTAAAGGTGGACAACAACAACTGATCAACAACGACTTCCCAACGTATAACTTCGATGTTATCGATGGTGTAACGTATCAGATTGATGTGACCCAACCAGCCAAATACGATAGCAAAGCTACGATTGTTAATGCATCTGCAAGCCGGATCAAGGATCTGAGCTTTAACGGCAAACCGGTTGACCCAGCACAAAAATTCATTGTAGCGACAAATAACTACCGTGCTTCTTCATCCAAACTTGCTAACCCGGACGGCAAACGGATCGTTCTGGCTGCACCGGATGAGAACCGTCAAGTGATCATCGACTACATTCGTGAAAATAAAACGATTAATCCAGCAGCGGACGGCAACTGGTCCCTGGCACCAATCAAACCATCTGCTGGTGTAACCGCAGCAGCGCTGAACGATCTTGAAGTTGTGTTTGCTTCTTCCCCGGATGCGAAAGATCTGGTTGAAGCGAACCCGGCGATGTCATTTATCGGTACAAACAATGAAGGTTTTGCAGAGTATGGCTTGAAACTGACAGGTGAAGCAACGACAACACCTGAAACAGGTGCGGAGCCAGCTCCAACGCCTAAACCAACGCCAACACCGACGCCTAAGCCACAACCTGAGAAACCGGCAACCAACAACAAGGTTGTATATGTAGTGAAAAAAGGGGATAACCTGTACCGCATCGGTTTGAAATATGGTGTGGACTGGCGCAAACTTGCGACAGCCAACAAGATCTCAAATGTGCATAACCTGAAAGTTGGACAGAAAATCGTGATTCCCGCTTCTTAAAGTTTAATAAGCTGAGGAGGAGACTGACAGTCATCAGACTGTCGGTCTTTTTTTCTGCAAATTTGAATATATTTGTTCCAAGAACCGTCATACAGGAAGTCATCAAAACAGTAGAGATTAATTTTAAGACCCATGATATAATATTTACAAACTTTGGGTATATACAAGTGAACATTAATGGACATGGAATCTAAATTGGCAAGGGGGGTCCTACATGAATTGCAGTGGCTGCAGTCCAATCTATCCTATAGAGGGCCAAGGTACCTTGTACTTGCGTCCCATTTCCCCCGCTTTGCTGGAAGCGCTACAAACGCTACAAACGCCGGGAAGACTTATCGAGACGTCGGATGACATGATGTGGATACATTTTTCGAATCTTGAGACAGTTCAGAACTTAATAGAAGAGATCGGCGAAATTGATCCGACATTACGTGATACCCTAACTGTTCAGATTATGCCTATTTACGAACAGGCTAATGAAGAAAGTTGGATTAGTCTAACCATGCAGGAGTCCCGTTTCAAACATGCGGAGCTTGTTTCCATTATTCTGGAGCATCAATTCAGCAGTCATATGCAACCCATCGTTGATGCATCGGAGCAGATTATCGGATATGAGTTTTTGCTTCGTCCTGCTGAGAATGGAAAATCCTTCAGTTCCTATGAATTATTTGAAGTTGCGCGTGAGACTGGACTACATTCTTTTCTGGATCGATTGGCGCGTATTACTGCTATTGAGACCAGTGCCCTTTTTCTGCCGCATGGTGTCAAACGCTTCGTAAATTTTCTGCCTTCCTCCATATATAATCCCGAATATTGTCTGACACATACGTTTGAAGCGATTGAACGTCTTTCGCTGGACCCTAAAGATTTTGTGTTTGAAGTCGTGGAAACAGAGCAGATTCAGCATATGCCCATCTTGCAGCAAATATTTGAGGTATATCGTTCTCGTGGAATGTCGGTTGCACTGGATGATGTGGGTGCCGGATATTCGACAATAGAGTTGATGAATCGGTTAGAACCGGATTTTGTCAAAATAGATCGAAGTCTTATTGACCGTTGTGATCAGGATTCGACCAAACAGCAGAAAATTCTTCATATTGTTGAGATGTCGAGTCGATTTGGAGGGCAAGTCCTTGCCGAGGGGATCGAACGGATGGAAGAGTTTGAATTCTGTCGTTCCATAGGTATTGAGCTTGCCCAGGGCTACTATTTTGGTAAACCTTCGGCACAACCGCCAGGCGGCCCGTACTCCAATACTTCATCTAATTCATGGAATAATTAGTAACCTGTACCTTGTACAAGTCGCTTCTGATCAGAGGTGGCTTGTTTGGCGTGCCTGCACATTTTTCTCTCAAATAAAAACCCTCATTTAGCCGATATATAAGATAAGCCTTTTAGATTGATCCATACATACAAAGAAAGAGGGCATTTTTACATTTTGAGGGGGAGAAAGACATGAGTGAAACTCAGGATAATAAACCAATGAAAGCAGCGAAACCTGCCAAACCAAAACATAATCAAAATAAAAAGAAGAAAAAGAAAGGTTTCGTCTGGAATATAAGGAACAAACTGTTAGTCTCCTTCCTGGCCGTTCTACTCCTGCCAAGCTTGGCAGTCGGCTTGATCACACTAACGATGGCTGAAGATGGCGTACATGGACAATTAGTAGATAGTGCCATGCAAAGTGTGAGCACTGCCAATACCATTGTAGAAAGCCAAGTGAATTACAAGATTCATGACATTAACTATTTCGCGGATGCCCTTGATCCGAGCCTGATCAAAGGGGAGAACGATAGTCCGGAGCTTCAGGTGAAGCTGGAGCAATACCTGGGCTTGCATCCCGATGCCATGAATATTTTTGTGGGAACAACAGACGGAGTCATGGTTCGAGGTAAACCAACAGCGAGCAGTACGCGGGGAGATGCTTATGATCCTAGGGAGCGGGAGTGGTACAAACTAGCGATGGAAAAGCCAGGTACAGCTGTTGTATCAGCTGTGTCTGTTAATACCGATGGTGTTGCAGTTGTATTTATTTCCAAAACATTAAAGGATCAATCCGGTGTTATCGGTTTGTCTCTGGATCTGACAGACCTGCGAGAACAGGCATCCATTAAGGTGGGCAAAGAAGGTTACGTCATTATTATGGATGCAAACAAAAACTATGTCGTTTCCCCTATAGCAGATGCAGGTACACAGGAAACTAGCGGCACCCTTGATGAGATGTATCAGAGTCAAGAAGGCCAATTCGATTACGTGTATAACAATCAGCCGAAAATGATGATTTTCTCAACAAATGAAGCAACGGGCTGGAAAATTGCCGGCACGATGTTCAAGAGTGAAATAACCAATGCGAGTAAGGATATTCGCATGGCCACATTTATTGTTATTCTGGCGGCTACTTTCCTTACACTCATCTTTATTATCTGGTTTACACGCTCCATGCTGCGTCCAATTAAACGACTGCAGGAATCTGCCAGAGCCGTGAGTAAAGGTGACTTGACCGTGAAAATGGAAACAGGGCGTAAAGATGAAGTCGGAGAACTTGCGAAGTATTTTGAACGTATGGTCGATAACCTTCGAATGATGATTCTGGGCGTACAGGAAACGACAGAGCAGGTATCTGCTTCTTCTCAAGAGTTGTCTGCCAGTGCAGAACAAACCACCAAAGCGATTGAACATTCAACACAGGCCATTCAGGAACTGGCTGAAGGTGCAGAGCAGCAGGTAAACAGCGTGAAAGACGGATCGGGACAGATGAGCCGAATGGCAGAAGATGTTCGAATGATGTCGGAGCGTGTGCAATCGATTACGGCGAATATGCGGAATACGTCCGGAGCAGCTACTTCTGGTAATGAGGCAGCAGGACAGGCTGTGGTGCAGATGAACAGTATCCAGGAAACGGTGGAGCAGCTGGGGACTGTGGTTCAATCTCTGAATGCTCGTTCCGTTGAGATTGGTAGTATGGTTGATGTCATTGCATCCATCTCCAAACAAACGAACTTGCTCGCATTAAATGCTTCTATTGAAGCGGCAAGAGCGGGGGATGCGGGTCGTGGGTTTGCAGTTGTAGCCGGTGAGGTACGCAAACTGGCAGAAGAATCCGGAAGTTCGGCAGCGCAGATCGGTGAGGTGGTTCATAATATCCGTCAGGACATGGATGCCGCTCTAATCGCTATGAATGCGGCTCAGACTCGGGTAGGAGAAGGAATTCAGGCCGTGAATACATCAGGACAATCCTTTGCTCAGATTCGGGAGGCGGTGGAAGATGCTGTTCATACATTGGATGACTTGTCCGCAACAACGAAGCAACTGGAGAGTGGTGCATCCCACGTTGCCAAGGCGATGAGTGATATTTCGAATGTGACCCAGGAATCGGCTGCAAATACAGAATCCGTGTCGGCATCTTCGCAAGAACAACTGGCATCGGTAGAAGAGATTGCATCATCCTCGGCACATCTGAATAGCATGGCGGAACAATTACAAGGACTGCTTGGCATGTTCAAGATGGTAGAGGATACACCGAAAGATAAGGGCAAAGAGTAAATCCTAGCATTTTAACACCACAATTTACCACACATTTTATAATAGAAGAAAATAAAGATAGACAATGTTCCTGTAGCCCTGTATAAATATATCGTCTGGTTATTCCGCGCATATAGCGGTGTAATCTAACAATATAAGATCGAATTAACGAATAATATATTGATACAGGGTACAGCAGGAGGCTTTATGGTATACGTAGCAATACTGATTTTTGTAGTGACAATCACCTTGGTAATCTGGCAACCCCGTGGGTTGGGTATCGGTTGGACAGCCTCGGGTGGGGCATTACTTGCCCTATTGTGTGGAGTCGTCAGCTTGAACGATGCCTCGGATGTGGCATCCATTGTATGGAATGCAACGCTGGCCTTTGTCGGCATTATTATGATTTCTCTCATTCTGGACGAGACGGGTTTCTTCGAATGGGCTGCCCTTCATATGGCAAGGCTGGCTGGAGGAGACGGTCGCAGACTATTCTTCTACTCCATTCTGCTGGGGGCCGCTGTGTCTGCTCTGTTCGCGAATGATGGTGCGGCGCTCATTCTGACGCCAATTGTGCTGGCAATGGTGCGTGCATTGAAGTTTGATGAGCGCATGGTGCTGGCTTTTGTGATGGCGAGTGGATTTATCGCCGATACCACATCGTTACCGCTGGTCGTCAGCAATCTGGTTAACATTGTATCGGCCGATTTCTTTGGTATTACCTTTGTGGAGTATGCGGTACGCATGGTTGTGCCCAATCTGTTCTCAATCGTAGCGAGTACGGGGATGCTGTTTTTGTTCTATCGCAAAAGCATACCCCTTCGCTACGACATCTCCGCGGCACGTGACCCGAAGGAAGCGATCCGTGATCCACGGATGTTTCGAATCGCTTGGTACATGCTTGGGCTGTTACTGGTTGCCTATGCATCCAGTGAGTTTCTGCCGATTCCCGTGTCGGTTATCGTTGGCTCCGTTGCCTTGCTGTTCGCCTTGTTGGCACGCAAGAGCGAGGCTGTTGATCTGAAACGGGTCATCAAGGAAGCGCCATGGTCGATTGTGGTGTTCTCGGTGGGTATGTATATCGTCGTATATGGACTGCGTAATGCAGGGTTAACGGATCATCTGAGCCGCTGGCTGGATGCCATAGCAGAGCATGGTCTGCTGGCTGCTTCGCTTGGGATGGGCATCATCGCTGCTGTATTATCATCGGTGATGAACAACCTGCCGACCGTGTTGATTAACCTGCTAGCCATCCAGGGCGCACATACCGAAGGTATCATTCAGGAAGCATTGATCTATGCCAATGTCATCGGTTCCGACCTGGGTCCCAAAATGACCCCGATTGGATCACTTGCCACATTGCTGTGGCTGCATGTGTTATCCCGTAAAGGTGTGAAGATCACATGGGGGTATTATTTCAAAGCAGGCATCGTCCTCACGATCCCGACACTTTTGATCACGTTGGCCGGATTGGCGCTGTGGCTCTGGATTTTAGGTTAGTACAATCGTAATTACATTTGGAACCAGAACAAACCGTTAAGGGCCTAGTGTAGGTAGTGTTTGTAGGGATCGCGTTTATTGTCATGGATGTAGTGGTACTATACACACAAACCAACCTTTTTAGAAGGTTGGTTTTTTTGTGTTCTGTTTTCCTTCCCAAACGATTCTTAAATAGAATACTAACTTAGAATTTTAAAAAAGTGGGTATCATAAACGAATACACGATCACTTCCTAACTATTAGGAAAGAGTATAGGCTTGGTGGATATAAAGCGCTTGCATTAGTATGTGTGTAAGGAGGAAAGCCAAATGAGAAAACGTTACATTAAGCTATTAGAGCATTTAAAACAATCTGAGCATGATTTTGTGAGTGGAAGCGAATTAGCTAATCTATTTGATGTAACGACTAGAACGATTCGCAATGACATCAAAGAAATAAATGAAAATTATTTAGATAAAGCAATGATTATTGGCAATACTCGCAAAGGATACAAATTAGTCGGGGATTTATCCAGCCTGTATAAAAATGAAGATGATGACGAAGAAAGAGCATTTCATATTATCAAAGCACTGTTATCGCAGACTGATTTTATTACGTATGAGGATCTGGCTAGAACGCTTTATTTTTCGACTCAAACGATCCGAAAAGACGTGCAAAAATTAGTGCAAACGATTCAAGCAGAAAAGCAGAACATCGAAATTGAAGCGATTATCTTCCAAGGTATCCGGCTTAAAGGAAGCGAAGTTGAGAAACGGATTTTGCTCAAAAAACTAGTCACTACCGATTGTCTCAAACACATGCCGATAGACGAAGCACTGCAATACTATTTTGGCGATTGGTTCAACGAATCTTCTATTCATTTTATCTACGCTTGTATTGAAGAAGAGGTTGCCAAGTATAATTTATTGCTAAGTTTTCAAGAATTATTCTCGATCTGTGTGAATGTTTTGATCAGTCTTAAACGAGTAAGTCTTACACAAAAAATAACTGAACAGGATATGAGGTTGGATCATACAAGCTTTGAAGAATTAAAAATAGCCCAATCTATTCTGATCCGTCTGGCTCAAGAAATGGATATCCCTTTTGATGAATATGAGTATCAGTATTTAGGTTACCTGCTGATCGCATTGCAGATCTTACCTAAAAAAAATGAAGAAATCGGGCATGAACACGTGAATGAAATGGAACAAAAAATCAAATCAGTGATCCAAAAAGTTGGAGAGCAATATGGATTCATCAGCTACAAAAACCAAGAGTTACTTGATCGATTATTAGCTCATATTACCAAATCATTATATCCATTAAAGTATTATTTCCCTGTCGAAAATCCTTTTATTGCTCAAATAAAATCAGAATATACCAATGCTTATAATGTCGCAGTTGTGTTGGCAAAAGAATTGCAATTTTGCTTAAATATCAAAATACCCGAAAATGAAATCGGTTACTTGACGTTACACATAATGGGCATTATTGAGAACTCTCAAGATAACAGAAAACGTATTGCAATTATTTATGGCAAAAATCTATTAGTCGGCAAGCTATTGGAGCGTAAGATTAATCTCTATTTTCCGAATATTAGAATCGATAGTCTATTAGCTAATCATGAAATACATCTTCTTCCCGAAGAAATTGAAACGATTATCACAACGAGCGAGATTGCGGAACAACAGCAGTTAAATGTACAAAATATCATTCTGGTAAGTGAAATGATTACAAGTGATGATATGAAGAATATTTCGATTCAGTTAAATCGTGGACTACTCAAATATTATTTATCACCAGATGATGTTTTTTTCCTAAATGAAGACAATCCAATTGATTTGTTAAAAAAACTTACAGAACTAGGCGATATTCAGCATTTATATACCAGTATTGTGGAAAGAGAAAAAATGTCGAGTACCAATATTGGGAATTTGGTCGCGATGCCCCATCCATTTGATTGTGGAGATAACAAAAAACTACGTGTACTGGTAGCGATTAATAAGCAGAAAATGCTATGGGGTGATCAGATGGCGCAGATCATTTTTCTGTTTATTCCGCCGAAAAATCAGAAGGTGAATAACACCAAATTTTTCGAAGAAATTTACGATGTGTTTAAACAGACCAATATGACAGAAAAACTACTCCATATCACCAATTACGATGAATTTTTGGAAGTCTGGTCTTCCAAATAAATCTAGGAGGAATTCAAATGTTAATTAATATGAAAGATTTACTTAAAGTAGCGTATGAAAATAAATTTGCAGTCGGATCATTTAATGTAGCCAATAGCGAGTTCGTCAAAGTGGTCATTACAGCCGCAGAAGAGCAGAATTCGCCTGCAATTATGCAGATTCACCCGAATGAAATTGATTTAGTCACTGATGGGTTTATAGCTTATGTGCGAGAAGCGGCATCCAAGTCCAAAGTCCCGTTTGTTATTCATCTGGATCATGGAGCGACGATCAAAGATATTACGCGTTCGATTCGCAATGGGTATACATCAGTCATGATGGATGCATCTCATTTACCTTTTGAGGAGAATATTGCGGCAACCAAGGAAGCGGTTGAACTGGCTCATCTGGTCGATGTATCTGTAGAAGGTGAACTAGGTACAATTGGGAGTAATGAAGGCAGCTCGGAAGGTGGGGCTGACGAGATTTTGTATACGAATCCAGAAGAAGCGGCGATTTTTGTAGAACAAACAGGTATCGATACACTTGCTGTCGCTGTAGGTACTTCACATGGTATTTATCCTCAATCCAAAGATCATTCAATCAAAATCGATCGTTTAAAACAAATTCATGAAAAAGTAAAAATTCCGTTAGTGCTGCATGGTGGATCAGATAATCCTGATGAAGAGATTAGAGAAGCCGTGAAGCATGGGATAGCGAAGATCAATTTATCAACCGATATGAAGCGAGCATTCTACAACCAATTAAGAGCGACACTCGATGCGAATCCGAATGCATATGAACCGGATCAACTGATGCCTGAGGCGACCAAAGCGGCAACAGAACTGGTGAAGAAAAAAATGGATCTGTTCGGTTCTACGGGTAAAGCATCCCTTTATAAACTGGGAGAAATTTAAGAGGAGAGATCCATCATGAAGATTTCTAATGTCTTAAAACCAGAAAATATCATATTAGATGTCACCGCTACGACCAAAGCCGAATTAATAGATGAATTGTCGCAAAAGTTAAACGATAACGGCTATTTAAGCGATATTGAGCAATTTAAAAAAGATATCTGGGCACGTGAAGAACAGGTTCCTACAGAAGTGGGATTCGGAATAGCCATTCCACATGCCAAGTCTACTGGAGTACAGTCCCCTGCCATTATTATGGGCAGATCATTAAGCGGTATTGAATATAGTACCGAATCATGTAATTTATTTTTTATGATTGCAGTCGATCAAAGCTCTTCATCAGAACATTTGCAAACATTATCCAAAATTTCGACCTTTTTGATGGATGAACTATTTAGAGCGAAACTTATCCTTGCTCGAGATCAAGAAGAGATTGTCCGTTTATTTGAACAGGCAGAAGATCAAGATGCGCAGGCACTTCATAGTCCTAAAAAGCATGCTGGCAAAAAAGTGGTTGGAGTTACAGGTTGTCCTACAGGAATTGCCCATACGTTTATGGCCGCGGAAGCATTGAAAAATGCGGCCAAGGAACTCGGTGTACACATTAAAGTGCAAACCAATGGATCAACAGGTGTTGGAAATCAATTGACTCCTGAAGATATTGCTGAAGCTGATGGTATTATTGTGGCGGCAGATGTCAAAGTCGATATGGATGTTTTTGGCGATCGTCCAGTGATCAAAACCTCTGTCAAAAATGGAGTTCATCATGCACAAGAGTTAATTGAAGATGCGATTGCTGGAAAAGGTGTCGTTTTGAATCAAGGCAACAGTAATCTTAAAGAAGCAAAAGAAAAAACACGCTTAAAACAGCCTAAAATATACAGCCATATTATGAATGGTGTATCCTTTATGATTCCTTTTGTAGTGGCAGGCGGTATATTGATTGCGCTTTCGTTTATGTTTGGTATTCATGCGGCTGATCCAAATAGCCTGGATTATAATGCTTTCGCCGCTTTTTTAAGTACAGCAGGGGGTAGTGCTGCTTTTGCATTGATGGTTCCTGTATTAGCAGGGTATATTGCGTATAGTATTGCTGACCGTCCAGGATTGGCACCTGGTATGATTGGTGGGATGCTGGCAACTATTGGAGGTTCCGGCTTTTTGGGAGGTATGCTGGCTGGATTTATCGCCGGTTATACGATCATAGCTCTTAAAAAATTAGTCAAAGGCATTCCTGACTCACTGCAAAGCCTGTCACCTGTGCTGATCTTGCCATTAGTAGGTTCATTTATAACCGCCTTGATTATGTATTTTGTCATCAACAGTCCGATGGCTTGGATCAATGAGTCGTTACAAGGTTGGCTAAATGGTTTAACAGGTTCTAATGCTATTTTATTAGGAGCACTTCTGGCAGGAATGATGGCATCTGATATGGGAGGGCCGATTAACAAAACAGCATCTGCATTTGGACTGGCGATGTTCGCCAATCAAATCTTTGAACCTTCTGCTGCTCTGATGGTTGGAGGTATGGTTCCGCCACTGGGTATTGCATTAGCTACAACATTATTTAAGAATAAATTTTCAATCGAAGAACGTAATGCAGGCAAAGCCGCTTATATTATGGGTGCGTCGTTTATTACAGAAGCCGCGATTCCGTTTGCCGCAAATGATCCCTTGCGAGTTATTCCATCCAATATTGTAGGTGCAGCGATTGGTGGAGGAATGAGCATGGCTCTAGGTATTTCGTTACAAGCTCCTCACGGTGGAATCTTTGTTATTCCCATTGCGGCAAGTAATCCATTACTGTATATTGTCTGTATTTTAGTTGGTTCCATCATTACAGCTTGTATGATTGGATTGTTAAAGAAACCTGTATATCAACCAAAAAGTAATTCAAGCGACCCGTCAGATAAAAAAGCCTTAACAACTATGAAATCTGCATAAATTCTCTAACCACCTGGTGCCATGCACTGGCTGTGAGGCAGTTTTTGTTTGTTCTATATAACGGATTGATTCAATATCTACATTAAGTATTTACAGAAGGCCAGCCTTTTATAGGGCTGGCCTTTTTGCCTACTTCCCAGGCAGGAGATTGAAATGCCTGAGATCCAACGAGCGCTGACACAGCGAAGGGAACGGAACGATTGTGGAAAAGCGAAGCGTTCGCCTTTATCCCCGGATGTATTCCTTGAAAAAAGTAAATCATATAAATCCGGGGATAACAGCGATTGAAACAACGTCCGTTCCCGAAGCGGCCACTTCAGCGCAACTTGTCTCAGATGATTTTCAATATACAGCCGATATTTTTAACATTGCGTTTACAAAACACTGATTTTAAGATGACATACCGAAACTACAATGAGTAAAGAGTTGATGGTGAACAAACAAATTCACAAAACGCCATCACTACATTGGGGGAGGAAAACAAAACATGTTTAAAAAGTTGCCGTTTATTTTGATGACCTTAACGTTCGTACTGGTACTCGCAGCATGCGGATCGAAAAATGACGCTGGTACAGAGGGTGCCGCAAGCAATGGATCAGGAGAAGCTGCTACTGAGCTTAGCGGTAACATTCTGGCAGTCGGATCGACAGCATTGCTACCTCTGGTAGAACAAGCTGGACAGAAATTTATGGCAGTTGATGAATATAAGAACGTAACGGTTCAAGTTCAAGGTGGCGGTAGTGGTACTGGTTTGACACAAGTATCTGACGGACAAGCTACAATCGGTAACTCTGATGTATTTGCAGAAGAGAAACTGGAGGACGAAGCCAAAGTAAAAGAATTGGTTGACCATCAAGTAGCAGTAGTAGCTATGGCACCAGTTAGCAACAAAGATGCAGGTGTAGAAGATTTGACGAAGCAACAACTGATCGACATCTTCTCCGGTAAAGTAACAAACTGGAAAGACGTTGGCGGCGCGGATAAAGCAATTGTTATTGTAAACCGTCCGAGCAGTTCCGGTACTCGTGCAACTTTTGAGAAGTATGCATTGGGTGCAAAAATGGGTGATATCCAAGGTTCGATTCAAGAAGATTCTTCTGGTAACGTAAAAAAATTGGTATCTGAAACGCCAGGTGCTATTGGTTACCTCGCCTTGTCTTACTTGGATGACAGCTTGCAAGTGTTGAAATACGAAGGTGTAGAAGCAACAGTTGAGAACGTAGAAGCAGGAACTTATCCAGTATGGGCTTACGAGCACATGTACACAAAAGGTAAGCCAGATGCAGCAACACAAGCATTCCTGGACTACATCTTGAGTGACGAAATTCAACAAAACGACGTGACAGAACTGGGATACATTCCAATGTCAGGTATGAAAGTAAAACGCGATGCAGCAGGTAATGTGGTTGAGTAATCTTTGAACTTGCGCATACAGCGAAAGAGGCGGACTTAGGTCCCGCCTCTTTACGCGGTTTGCTCTAAAATAATCCCATATTTTGCATTAATTCTACTATAGAAGGATGGTTGTTATGGAACAGACCGAAGGGGGAACGGTAATGAATAACAAGTTGAAACCGCGCCGGCCCTTAAAAGAGAAACATTATTGGGAAGAGTGGACGGGACGGATCTATACGTCGATTTGTGTCGTTTTCCTGATCGTTGTCATGTTTTCCATTGTTTATTTTGTAGCGTCCAAGGGACTGTCCACATTTTTCCAAAATGGAATAAGCATCAGCGAATTCCTTGGTGGAAAAACGTGGAATCCGACCGGAGAACCTGCGTTCTACGGGGCATTACCGTTCATCACAGGTTCTTTCATTACAACCTTGCTTGCAGCATTGATCGCAAGTCCGCTTGGCCTGTGTGCAGCGCTCTTCATGACAGAGATTGTTCCGGGTAAAGGCAAAAAGATCTTGCAGCCTGCGATTGAACTCTTGTCCGGAATTCCATCCGTTGTATACGGATTTATCGGTCTGAGCGTCATCGTACCTTTGTTGCGTAGTATCTTTGGTGGAACAGGCGTCGGGATTGCAGCCGGATGTCTTGTTCTCGCGGTAATGATTCTTCCTACGGTGACAAGTATTATGGCAGATGCATTGTCCGCGTTGCCAAAAGGATTGCGTGAATCCTCCTATGCACTGGGTGCCACTCGCTGGCAAACCATCTACCGTGTCATTATTCCAACAACTTTGCCAGCTTTGTTGACAGGTGTCGTTTTGGGTATGGCCCGTGCCTTTGGTGAGGCTCTTGCTGTACAGATGGTTATCGGTAATGCACCGCATGTTCCAACATCCTTGCTCGAATCAGCTTCAACATTAACAAGTGTAATTACACTCAGCATGGGTAACACCACGATGGGTTCTGTTCATAACAATGCACTGTGGAGTATGGCGCTTGTCCTGTTGGTGATGACATTTGTCTTCGTCATTCTGGTTCGCCTGCTTGAAAGGAGAAACCGGGTATGAAAATGAAGGCAAAGACGGCAGATAAAATTGCAACATCCGTTATCGTTGTACTAGCCCTGTTCATTGTTATTCTATTGCTCGGTCTGCTTGGCTTCATCATGTATAGAGGCATTGGACATATTAGCTGGAACTTCCTTACAAGTGCACCACAGTTGCTTAAGGGTGGCGGCGGGATTGGTCCACAGCTCTTCAACTCCGTATTCTTGCTTGTTCTGACCTTGCTTGTTACCATTCCACTCGGATGGGGCGGCGGGATTTACATGGCGGAATACGCCAAACCAGGCAAGATTACCAGCTTCATTCGTCTGGTCGTTGAAGTATTGTCATCATTCCCATCCATCGTTATCGGTTTATTTGGTCTCTTGCTGCTAGTAAATCAATTTGGTCTTGGTTTCTCCCTGATCTCGGGTGCCTTGGCTCTGGCGATCTTTAACTTGCCACTGATGGTACGGACAACGGAGCAGGCCTTCCGGGCCGTTCCGAAGGAACAGAAAGAAGCAGGTCTGGCGCTTGGACTGTCCAAGTGGAAGATTATCACTTCGATTCTACTGCCTGTGGCATTGCCGAGTTTGATTACGGGTACGATCCTGGCATCGGGCCGGATCTTCGGTGAAGCAGCAGCGCTGATGTTCACCGCAGGTATGAGTAGTCCACCATTGGACTTTACAGATTGGAATCCGACGAGTCCAAGATCACCGCTTAACCCTTTCCGTCCGGCAGAGACACTTGCTGTCCATATCTGGAAAGTGAATAGTGAAGGTATTGGGCCAGATTCCAAAGAAGTGGCAGCAGGGGCATCCGCCGTGCTTGTCATTCTCGTGCTGGCGTTCAATCTAAGTGCACGCTGGATCGGTCGGGTTGTATTCCGCCGCATGACAGCTTCGAAATAAGGAGGAACCAACATGGCCATACCTTTTGGTACGGAACAGTTAAGCATATATTATGGACATTTCCAGGCGGTCAAGCAGATTAGCCTGACGTTTCCTGAAGCAAGCGTAACGGCTCTTATTGGGCCGTCTGGTTGCGGTAAATCCACGTTCCTCCGTTCGCTGAACCGGATGAACGACGAGATTGCCGGTTCCCGTACAGAGGGACATATCTGGATGGACGGTAACGATCTGAATGAGCCTGGAACCGATGTAATCAAGCTTCGCCAGAAGATTGGCATGGTGTGGCAGAAGCCAAATCCTTTTCATAAGTCCATCTACAACAATATCGCGTTTGGCCCCCGCTACCGTGGTACGAAGAGTAAGAAGGCACTGGATGAAATTGTGGAAAAAAGCTTGCGCCGTGCTGCGCTCTGGGACGAAGTGAAAGACAGACTGCATGAGTCAGCTCTGTCTCTCTCTGGCGGACAACAGCAGCGCCTATGTATCGCTCGCGCTTTATCTGTTGAACCACAGATTCTGTTGCTCGATGAGCCAGCATCTGCACTTGACCCGGTATCTACGGGTAAAGTTGAAGAGTTGATTACCGAGCTCAAGAAGGAGCTACGGATCGTTATTGTTACCCATAACATGCAGCAGGCGGCACGAATCTCGGATTACACAGCTTATTTCTATCTGGGAAGCATGATTGAGCACGGGGATACGGAGCATATTTTCACGAACCCGGACAATCGTCTGACGCAAGAATACATTATGGGTCGTTTCGGTTAATTGGATCATGGAGTGTAACATAGAGTAATAGACAAAGAGATTAAGAAATAATAGAGACAAAAGAAAGCACAATGCCTGGACGGTTGTTCGGGGGTTGTGCTTTTTTAATTTATAATTTTAGTGGGATTTTCTGTATGCGGGATAAACATTATGCTACGATATTTATTGTGAAGAGAACGTTTACATGACTTCGAAGGAGATGTTGATAATCACTACGGATCAGATGTCTTACGACCATATGGCAGCTCAGATTATACAGAACTACACTATTGAGAAACCTGTCGTTTCATATATTCGTCATAATGAGAATCTGACGTATCATGTCATTGATGAAGCAAGCGGGCAGAAGTATCTGCTACGTATCCATCAAGCCGCATATGCAAGTATGACTGGCATTCAGCATACGCTTCCTGCGCTGGAGGCAGAGATGAACCTGCTTCATGAGTTAAACGCAACGACAGCATTGCGCGTGCAGCATCCGGTACGGAATGTATCGGGAGACTGGGTCACGGTATGGAAAAGTGAAGCGGGTAAAGAAATCTGCTGTACAGTACTGGAGTGGATTGAGGGAAGGGACATCCAGCAGGGAGAACGCCTGACAACAGAGCAGATCTATGATCTGGGGGCACAACTGCAGATGCTTCATCAATATGGGCGTGAGCAGAATCAGATAGATCGAACAAAGGTGCGGCCGGCATATGGCAATAGCCATGAGAACTTGGTCATGCTAGGGCAGCTAGAGGAAGGTGTCCGACTGGGGATTTTTACAACGGAAGACTTTGATCTGCTTCGTGAGACGTTTGAGAACATTAATGAGCAGTTAGAAACATACCCGCATCAAGCAGGGACATGGGGGATCATTCATGGGGATATTACTCGCAACAATCTGTTGATAACGGAGCAGGGAATTTCCATGATTGATTTTTGTCTACACGGTTATGGATATTATCTTTTCGATGCCGGAGGGGCAGCGCTTATGTTCAATAGGGAGGAACGTGACATATTTTTATCCGGTTATACCCAACAGATCGCACCACTGACGGATCGTGATATTCGATTGATGGAAGGGTTCATGTTGATCTTTACACTGGGTTATTATGCCTTTCAGATGGCGAATAAGTCGAGGCACGAATGGATGAAAGATCGCATGCCGAAGCTATGCAGCAAGTATTGCCGACCTTATGTGCAAAATGAGCGTATTTTCTATGAGTTGTGACGACATCTACTTGTTTGCTACATATACATAAAGGATGATCATGACCCGGCGAAGGCTGGCAGAGGAGGCATCCATGTATGGCTGTTTTATCAACAGGCCCCATTGAAAATAATGTTGTTGCGGGAAATGGGCGTCCTACCCAGAGAATTACGATAAGGCTGGATAATAGGAATACAATTAGTATTTATACAGTTCTTGTTCAAGGATATTATTTGGTAGGCGTACGTACATTATATATCGAAGAGTTGTTCAATGTTTTGCCTAATCAGGTAATAACCAAGGATTTTTATGCGGATTTGGACGGGTTTGAATTTGTTTTTACAACGGATGATGCTACTGTGGAGGATGTGCAGATTTCGGTCTGGGGGAAAAACCAGAATGGAGAACTGGTCACCGCCCATCGTCTCGTATCCGAGGAATTACTGGGGGCGTACAGTGGTATTTTAGGTGTAACTGGAGCCACCGGTGTTACAGGTGCAACAGGCGTGACAGGAACGACCGGAGATACTGGATCTACAGGTGCAACGGGAGTAACGGGAACGACAGGAGTCACTGGAGATACGGGAACAACTGGAGTAACAGGCGCAACGGGAGTAACAGGGGCGACTGGAGGTACTGGAGATACGGGAGCGACAGGACTGACGGGAACAACAGGGGTCACTGGAGATACAGGTGCAACAGGCGTAACAGGGACGACTGGAGTTACTGGAGATACGGGAGCGACAGGACTGACGGGAACGACCGGAGTCACTGGTGTCACAGGTTCAACAGGCGTAACGGGGACGACCGGAGGTACTGGAGATACGGGAGCGATAGGACTGACGGGAACGACAGGGGTCACTGGAGATACAGGTGCAACAGGTGCGACAGGTGTAACAGGGGCGACTGGAGTTACTGGAGATACGGGAGCGACAGGACTGACGGGAACGACCGGAGTCACTGGTGTTACAGGTGCAACGGGAGTAACAGGGACGACCGGAGTCACTGGGGTTACAGGCGCAACGGGAGTAACAGGGACGACCGGAGTCACTGGGGTTACAGGTGCGACAGGTGTAACGGGGACGACCGGAGGTACTGGAGATACGGGAGTGACAGGCGTAACGGGGACGACCGGAGTTACTGGGGCTACAGGTGCAACAGGCGTAACAGGGGCGACTGGAGATACTGGGGTTACAGGTGCAACCGGATTGACGGGAGCAACAGGAGTCACTGGTATAACAGGTGCGACAG
>NZ_ASPR01000048.1:0-349241 GCF_000517845.1 Paenibacillus sp. FSL R5-192
ACCGTGGTGTAGTTGGCCTAACATGCCTGCCTGTCACGCAGGAGATCGCGGGTTCGAATCCCGTCGGTTCCGCCATTTAATCTTTACATGAGGCAAACTGTTCACTACATCTGCTGTATGGCACTGATGCCCTATATAAAGTGTAAGGAATTAAGATTAGACTTTATTATGGCTCGGTAGCTCAGTCGGTAGAGCAGAGGACTGAAAATCCTCGTGTCGGCGGTTCGATTCCGTCCCGAGCCACCATTTTTAAAATAATTTAATAAGCCGGTGTAGCTCAACTGGTAGAGCAACTGACTTGTAATCAGTAGGTTGGGGGTTCAAGTCCTCTCGCCGGCACCATGTAATCCTGGAGGATTAGCGAAGTGGCCAAACGCATCAGACTGTAAATCTGCTCCCGTACGGGTTCGGTGGTTCGAATCCATCATCCTCCACCAGTTTTTAGGGGCATAGTTTAAAGGTAGAACAACGGTCTCCAAAACCGTTGGTGTGGGTTCAATTCCTGCTGCCCCTGCCAATTAACTCTTTAGAAATTAACCTTTTATGGCGGTCGTGGCGAAGTGGTTAACGCACCGGTTTGTGGATCCGGCATTCGGGGGTTCAATTCCCCTCGATCGCCCCTTTGTTTTTTCATTTTTTATTGGGGATTAGCCAAGCGGTAAGGCAACGGACTTTGACTCCGTCATGCATAGGTTCAAATCCTATATCCCCAGCCATTATGCGGACGTGGCTCAGCGGTAGAGCATCGCCTTGCCAAGGCGAGGGTCGCGGGTTCGATTCCCGTCGTCCGCTCCAAAATATGGCGCCATAGCCAAGTGGTAAGGCACAGCTCTGCAAAAGCTTTATCCCCAGTTCGAATCTGGGTGGCGCCTCCAGCATATGCCGGCGTGGCGGAATGGCAGACGCGCTCGACTCAAAATCGAGTGGGAAACCGTGGAGGTTCGAGTCCTCTCGCCGGTATAGTGAATAGCCCTACATGTTGCTTATGCAATGTGTAGGGCTATTTTTATTTTATATGAAACGATTTATGTGCAGTAAGAAAATCTAGTGTAAGAGAAGATGGACGTTAATAAAGATTGACGTATGATTATATTGAGTATATTGTAGATAAGTAAAGTCTTTAATATGGAGGAGTGAAGTAGAGTGACTAATGGAAAAAATGTATCGGATACCGATCTGTTATTTGATCTTTCTGTATGGGAAGAGGCATTGAAGAATCGTCCGAGAAGTTCAAAATATAAGAAGAAAAGCGCCCCCTTTAATATAGAAGAAGCTTTTGAGCGATGGGCCAGGGATTATCATGCACAGTCGTTCACCGAAGAAGGAAAGCAGCGTTCTGAACGCATTATGGGCTGGATTGAAAACCAGGGTGTGGAATTCGCAGGGTTATCCATTTTGGACATTGGAGCAGCCTCAGGCATATTTACCATTCCTTTTGCGGAAAAGGGGGCAAGTGTGACGGCAGTTGAGCCTTCTGAGTTGCTTGTCTCCCTTATGAAAGAGACGATACCTCCAGCTCTGGAATCCAAAATCGAAATCGTAAACGAACGATATGAGGAAATCTCTATTCAGGATAAAGGCTGGGAGAAGAAATATGACTTTGCATTTGCATCCATGTGTCCGGCGATATCGGATTGGGAAACCATTGAGCAGGCGATCAATTGTGCCCGGAAGTATGTGTATATAAGTACTATGGCGGGACAGAAGGAACACACACTAATGGATGAACTTAAGGATGTACTGGGGGTAACTTCTTCATACAAGGCCGGTGATATGGGGTATATCCAACAGTTGCTGTATTTGAAGGGGTATTCTTATACGATGATCATTACGAGAGAAGTTAACTCATTTGAAGTACCGGTGGAAGAGATTATCGAGCAGCTGCCAGAATGGCTTAATACGTATGAGTTACCATCGGATGAAGATTCTCTCAGACTGGCTGAGAAGTACATTAGGGATACGTACAAGGATAGTACGGTGACCTTCTCACGTGGAGGAAGATTTGGTAAAATTCTAATTCAACTTGAACAGCCCAATATGAAAACAGTTCGTACTAAGGATAAGCGATAAATCACATAAGCGTGGCATGTGTAATGATAATCAGGAATTGAGACGGAGACAATGTAGTCTAACGTCTAAGATGACACTAGGAAGCATCACAACGCTGTGCCAAAAGATGAACGGTTGAAACATATGAAGTTAAGATTGTAGAAGTGAAATTGTAAGTGAAGGGAGCAGATATGTGCTCCCTCTTTTTTTGAAGCGAATAATTAATTGACTATACTAAACAAAATCCTCGGTTACTTGAAGATGTTAAGCTGCTTCATGAGACTGCACATGGGCTAAAGCCAACCTTAATTCAAAAATCGAGACAACGAAAAACAAAACACATACCTAGTTTTCAGAGAATGATCTCTGAAGCATATTCCCTGATATTTCAGTTGGTAGAGCCCTTGACGGTTAATCGAGTAGTCACAGGTCCGAGCCTGTTCGAAGAGCCATATGGAGAGGTATCCGAGCTGGCCGAAGGAGTACGACCTACAATCGTACTCCTTGTCTAATTTCTGTTCGACACTTCTGCTTTCTGCTTACGCTCCCGATACTGGCCGGGGGTGATTCCTTCCCATTTACGGAATGATCGGATAAAGTTTTGCGGATTGTTGTACCGAAGTCGTGCTGCGATATCTTTAACGGTTAGATCACTTTCGTCCAGCCATTTTTTAGCGATATTAAATCGGTACTTGGTCAGATATTCACTAAATGCACAGCCTGTCTCTTTGCGGAAAACACTACTTAAGTAGTTGGCATTGTAGTGAAGCTTAACAGCGCATTCCTCAAGCGTCAGATCCTTATCATAATCTTGATGAATCATGGCAATCATTTTCTCAGATATATGCTGATACTGGGCATATTGTCTCGCTTTAAAAACCTGAATGACGGGCAAGATGACTTGAAGGTTAAACCACTCCTCAACTTCAGCAGCGTACTGCAAACCATGAAGTTCATGAAACATCGAGCCACGACCTTGGGAGATCTGTCCGAGTCGTATGCCGGATTCCTGAGTCATTTGCAAAATATGTGTGAGCAGCCTCGTGAGAGCCACCTCATACTCCTCGGGTGTAACCTCCATACCAAAGATCACTTCAAGCAGTTGTTGCAGAAGAGCAGAGGCCTGGACTTCGTCCGCACTTTGAATGGCTTGGATCAACGAATATTCCAATGATTCCGGGTAGGTCATGGACCAAGTGGGAGCGTAATGATCTATGTTCTCATATTGAAAAATAATGCCTGTTCCCAGCTTCATCCGATGCCTTAGTGCTTCCATGGCTTCTGTGTAAGCTTGAGAGATGTGATATAGAGAGCTGTGCGGCTGGCTGAATCCTATACTGACTTGAAGAGCTAGAATCTTATCCATCTGTTGTTGTAACTGGTCTGTTAATACATATAGCTGCTGTGAAAAAATAAACTGATCCTGTTCAACGGTCCCAATCACCGTGACTACCGTATGTTCCAGCACAATGGGAAGCAATTGTTGGTTATGCACAACCGTTTCCTCCAATATATTTTGAATAGCGAATAATAAGAGATCACGATCACTAGCTCTATATTTTGTATGATTAACAAGATCGGCCTGTAGTGTAATAACAGCAATTTGTTGCCATTCCCGAACCTGATGCGTGTAGCCATATTCATTCAGGGCGTCATGAAGAGTATGAACAGGGATCTTACCCTGGAACAGACTCATCATAAAATGATTGCGAATCTGCAATAGATGCACATTAAGTGTGTTCTCTAATTGGGAGCGAGAAGCAGATAATTGTGAGACCCCTGCTCTGATCTGTTCGAACTCATCAGAAAATGGTGGTGATTGCTGAGCTACCGTGTTTCCTTCTTTGGACAGGTGGTTGTCACCAAGTTGGGTTAAAAGTTTACGAATCGGGACATGCATTCGCTTGGAGCCGAGCCAGGCGAGTAACAATGAAAGTAAAAGTAAGCAGATACTGATATACAAGGTGTGTAATCCGATATCGATATATTCTTGTGTCAGAATATTGGTAGGTGAGATTAGCACATAAGTCCATCCCTTTAAGGTAGAAGGGCTATACGTCAGGGAATAATGTGTATCGGCGATCTTAACTTCCCGTTTTTCAAAGCCTGTTGAAAATGTGATGGGTGATAGTTTGGTTATGTTGGCTTCCGTATCCCGATCCTGTAATCCAATGGCAGACAACGGTTGTCCAATGTATACAGGATCGGGATGGACCAAGATACGTTGTTCCCGATTCAAAATGATCAGTCCTGAGGCAGCATTGCCTAAGGAGGCTTCTCCTAGTGTATTTTGCAAAGAGCATGCAGGGATTCCGGCAATCAGGGCAGCATCGGAAGATGTATTCAGATTCGGAATAGATCTCGCAAGGGCAATATGATAGATACAGCCTGTACCTGGTGAACGCTCATCATTACTGAACACCGATGAAGGGGAGAGTTGCCATCCAGAGGTTAGCGTATCCGATATCAATTCCTTCATGGGAAGAGCCAGTGGAAAATCCGTATTACGATATAATCCGGCATGATCAATAAGCCAATTCTGAGATTGATTCACCAGAGTAATATCCAGCAAAGGTTCCCATGACCTCATATTCTGAAATTCGCTCTGTAGCTTGTCGGCAAGCAAAGGCCCTTTCCCTTCTAGTGAAGAAGAAGCAGACAGGGAGCGGAGGGTTACTGGAGAGCGAACGGCCTGATCAAGCATATAACTAACTGTAGCGAGTTTGTGTTCTACGTTGGATTGCATTTGTTCCAGCAACTGTCTGTTAGCCTGCGTACGATGCAGCTCTGTTTGGTTTGATGAATAGATAAATGCGGCAATTCCCGTTAACAAAATGGGCAGGGTGCTTAACAGGATTCCGAAGATGATCATTTTATGGAGATAGCTGATTGGTCGCACAGTTTCAGTTCCACCCCTGACATTAGAAATAGTAACACTTTCTATTTTAGTAAACGCTTACATATAGAACAATCTAAATTTTGTTTATTTGGATAAATAAGTAATTTCACAAAAGTGTATAGAAGTAGAGATAAGGGATTGCTGATAGATGATTTTGCAGAAAAGGTTAGAGAAATGGCTTGGACTGACTATCCAATACGGAATCATGAGAAACGAAATTGCAGTGTGAACGTAAATAGAGACATGGACAACATTCTCTCTACAGGTCGATATCTGCTAAAGGGTAGCCTGAATACGGGTAATAGAAGGTATCTGGAGTGCTATTCAGCTTAGGTGGAACGTTGGTCTTATATAGGGACAGACAAAGGTCCAACTAGATCCCCGACCTGAGTCTAGGATGAAAAACCGTCCACGGTCTGTTTTGAAAAGTCGCGGAATCCCCTAGAATAAGGACATAAGGTTAAACAAGAAACACGGAAACAAAAAACAAGAAACAAACGAACAAATGACTCAACACATTAAAAGGAACGAATGGAAAGGGCGGTGAACAACAATTATGAGATTGAATAAGGGAAATGGCTGGGCGATTGTATTGATTGCGCTGGGTGCACTACTCCTCTTCGGAAAGTTAACTCCACTTCTTGGACACTTAATGGGTTATCTGATTCCGGTCCTGATGATTGCACTGGGATACTACGGAGTTAAACGAGGGAATGTGATGCTTGGCTGGATTGTTCTCATCATCGGTATCATCTCACTGATGGGTAAACTGGCATGGTTGATCGGACCGATCATCGCGATCGGGTTAATCATCTTTGGTATCTCAATGCTAAGCAATAACCGCAGTCATCGTGGTCGGTACTAAGCTTTCACGATTATGAAAAGGAGGGACAGAACATAATGAGTGTATTTCGTCGAATGCGGGATATTACCGTAGCCAATCTGAACGAACATTTGGAGCAAAGTCAGGACCCAGTCAAACTGATTGATCAGTTCCTGGTCTCGACCCGCCAAGACATCGGTGAAGCCGAGAAACTTCGTCATCAATACGCAAGCCATACCAGACAAATGAAACAACAAGCCGATCAGGCAGCAGGTATGGTGAACAAACGGGAAGAACAGGCTTCCATGGCTCTGAAAGCAGGGGAAGAACATCTAGCTAAGCTGGCCTTGCAGGAGAAAATCCTCCACGAGGAAAAAATGGAACAGTACAATGAATTGTATGCACAAAGTTATGCGGCATTACAGGAGCTGGATGAACAGATCGACCAGCTGAAGGTTGAATATCAGAATGTATACAGCAAACGCCAATATTACTACGCTCGTATGCAGACGATTCAGTTACAGCAACGTATGAACCAGAGAGGCAATCACAACGGTCAGAATGTACCCCGTATGTTTAACCGACTGGATGATCAAGTCTCTGATCTCGAATATGAAGCACAAAGCCTCCGCGATATCCGGCGGATGAATCAAGATGGTTCAGGAGTGACTGGCAGCATGTCATCCTCTACGCTGGATAAGGAACTGGAACGCTTAAGACAGAAATTGAACAATGACAGAAAGGAGTAGTCACAATGAATAAATTATACCGCTCGGCGCGTAATCGAAGGCTAACAGGTTTGATCGGTGGCATTTCTGAAAATCTCGGATTGAGTACCACGCTGCTACGTATCATTTTCTTCATCAGTATTTTCGCTACGGGAGGTACATCATTGTTGATCTACTTCATCGCTGCATTGGTGGTACCAAAGGAATCCAATCACGTTGATCCATATGCTTATGATTCCAACGTAAGAGGATACAAGTAAACGAAAGGAGCAAGCACATGAGCAAATTATACCGCTCAACGCGTGACCGGATGTTAACCGGCTTGTGCGGCGGAATTTCCGAAACCATCGGAATGGATTCCACCCTGCTGCGTATCATCTTTGTTATCAGTATCTTCGTAACTGGCGGCACGTCGTTGTTAATATACTTTATTGCAGCACTGGTGGTACCAAAAGAACCGTATCCGCCTTATGATCCATATGGCTACGGTCCGGGCCAAGGCCCTGGTCCTGGCAGAGGATACGACAACTATGATCATCAGCCACCAAGAGGTCCTTTTCAAAATAATCACAACCAACAAGGTCCTGGTAACTTCGGTCCCGGCCCTGGATTCAACGGCAGACCTCAATCTGGTCCCCGTTCTTATGACAACAACGCCTACGGAGCAGGAGCACCGCAAGAAAGTGAACTTGATTCCATGATGAAAGATATCGAGAAAAAAGCACTGAAAAAAGAAGTTGAAGAGCTTCGCCAAAAATTATCTCGTTACGAGAAGGGAGAAAAGTAAAATGGGAGTATTTAAACGGATTAAGGATATGACGAAAGCATCGGTAAATGATATGTTGGATAAAGTAGAGGACCCGATTGTAATGTTGAACCAGTACTTGCGTGATATGGAGGCTGAGATTCATGAGGCAGAGGTAACTGTTGCTAAACAAATGGCAAATGAGCGCCGCATGAAACAACGTTTGGATGAAGCGGAGCGTACTTCGGTACAACGTGAGTCCCAAGCAGAAGCAGCTCTGTCTAACGGTCAGGAAGAAGTGGCACGCAAATTGTTGGAAGAGAAAATCTACTTTGATCAAAAAATTACGGAGTACAGCGAACTGCATGCACAGTCCGAAGCACAAGCAAAAGATCTGTTGCAACAGTTGCATGATATGAAAGATGAGTTCTACAAAATGCGTAACAAACGTAATGAACTTGTATCCCGTGCACAAATGGCAAAAGCCAAAAAACAAATGTCTTCTATCAACAGCTTGCATTCGATCGAAAGTGGCGGCGCATCACTTGGATTCCACCGCATGGAAGAGAAAATTATGCAGCTGGAAGCTGAAGCTGACGTAGCTCGTGCACCTTATCGCAACACATCATCCACGTATACGAATCCTGTAGATGTGGAAAAACAATTCAAAGTGGATCAGCAATTACAAGCCCTCAAAAATAAAATGGGCAATGGTTCCAAGAATGAAGCGAACGGAACTTCAAAAGAATAACTGTTCGCTTAGTGGACAATATGATATTCTATAAATCGTGTATAATGTACGGTTGGTAGAACAAAAGTTAAGCCATACAGGACTTCATTGCCTGGTATGGCTTTTCCGTTGAATAAAGAGAGATTAACTTACAGAGGAGGTGCGGCGGGGATGAATCAAAAGAGTAAATGGCTTGCAGTTGTCATTATGATTATTGGCACAATGATGTTATTGAATGACAATATTAACTTCCTGACCGCTGCCGCACTGATTCTGTTAACGGTTGGAATGCTTCAAGTCCGCAATGGGGATACCCGCAAAGGTCATCGGTATCTTGGCATTGGTGCGGCACTGTTATTGCTGGATAATTTAATGATTGTATTTTTGATTGTACTGGCTTCTTTAGCTTACTTTTATTCAAAAAACAAAAAGATTCATCTGGACGAAGGCGTTATGAAGAAACAGAATTTCATGGCTCGGTACTACTGGGATCAATCATCCTGGACGTTACGTAGTATGAGTCTGTGGCATGCCATAGGTGAGGTTAACGCGGATCTATCTCTTTCGATTCCGGAGGAGAAACAAACAATTGTGCTGCTGCAAGGAGTTATGGGTAATGTTCGCCTTACACTACCAGAAGATTATGGTGTGGAGATTGAAGCATCGGTTCTTTTCGGCCGGATTAATCTTCTTGGAGAACAAGATAGCGGTATGATGAACAAATTAGTATGGAGAACGCCTGGATATGAATCCAGTGAACATAAAGCAAAATTTGTAATTTCTTATATTGTTGGCGACCTAAACATCAGTAATCCGTAGTAAAATAGATGAAGAGAAGGAGGAGACCCCGATGAAGACAAAACGACATACCGACATGGTAACCCGAAGTATGGGTGAAGGGATCCTCCTGGTTTTCATTGTGCTCGCTGTTATTTTGTATGTATTGTATACATATGGTTATCTTGCTCCGTTTACAGGTTGGCGTCATCTGATTCAATCGGGTCTGGCCTTATTGCTACTTCTGATTGGGATCGGTGCGGTCTTTGGGTTCTATCAGAGTTACCGGGTTAAACGCCGGCTCGAACTGCTGAGGGAAACACTTCTACTGTGGGAGAAGGGCTCTCTATCACGCACTGTACCTGATCTGGGCGATGATGATGTGGGCCGTTTAAGTGAGCAACTCGGACGAATCGGCAAAAAGTGGGAAGATCAGATATCTTCGCTCCAGCGATTGTCTACTCATAATGCACAGCTTGCTGAACAAGCCAGAATTACGGCTATTGTGGAAGAGCGGCAACGTTTGGCACGGGAACTGCATGATGCGGTATCGCAGCAATTGTTTGCGATATCCATGACAGCAACGGCCGTTGGACGGAAGATGGAGAAGGATTTTGAACGTGCTCAGCGGCAGGTGGCTTTGATTGAGGAGATGGCTTCGGTAGCCCAGTCCGAGATGCGTGCGTTACTGTTACATCTGCGTCCAGTCTATCTGGAGGGTAAACATCTCGAACAAGGTCTGCGTGATCTGGTGATGGAACTGAAAACAAAAGTACCCATGGACATTGTGCTCGAAATGGACGAAGACATTGATCTGATCAAAGGCATCGAGAATCATCTGTTCCGGATCGTTCAGGAGGCTATGTCCAATACGTTACGGCATGCAAAAGCGGAAAAAATGGAGATACGGATCCAGCGCCGTACTGATGCGATCCGGGTATTGATTCGTGATGATGGGCAAGGCTTTGATCTGGATGAGAATAAACAAGCTTCTTACGGTCTGGCTAACATGCGTGAACGTGTTACGGAGATTGGCGGGGCCATACATTTTGTAACAGCGCCTGGTAAGGGAACGCGGATTGAGATTACGATACCTTTGATGAACGATGAAAGCGAGGAAGAACATGTCAATGGAACCGGAAGTCGAAACGGAGACGGAAACGTCGATCAAAGTATTGCTCGTGGATGATCATGAGATGGTACGTATTGGTCTTGCAGCGGTACTGGATACCGAAGATGGAATTGAAGTTGTTGGTGAAGCAGGTAGTGGAGAGGAAGGCATTCGGCTTGCACAGGAATATAAGCCTGATGTTGTTCTGATGGACCTGGTTATGGAAGGAATGGACGGCATTGAGGCTACTCGTCAGGTACTTAAAATGTATCCAGAGTGCAAAGTCATTGTATTGACCAGTTACTTGGATGATGAAAAAATGTATCCTGTCATTGAAGCAGGTGCATTCAGTTATCTGTTGAAAACATCAAGAGCCAATGAAGTGGCAGATGCAATTCGCGCAGCCGCTCGCGGGCAATCCGTTCTGGAGTCACAGGTGGCTTCGAAAATGATGAATCGCTTCCGGCAGCCACAGGCAGCAGCTCCTTTGCATGATGAATTGACTGACCGTGAAATGGATGTGCTCCGGTTGCTCGCCAAAGGTAAATCGAATCAGGACATCGCTGATGATCTGATCATCGGCATTAAGACAGTCAAATTCCATGTTACAAACCTACTGGCAAAATTGGGCGTAGACGACCGTACACAGGCCGCGATCTATGCTTATAAAAATGGACTTGCAGAGTAAAAACAAGAACTAAATGCAATAACATCATTAAGCCAAAGAACCGTGCATTAATGTGCGGAAGTTATAGATAAGAGATGATATATATAAATTGAACTAAAGATTTACACAAAACGAAGAGGACAGAAGGAACCTGAAGAAGCGAAGCTAAAAGCTTTCTGAAAGAAAGCTACTTCGGAAGCATAAACTTTGCCTTTATCCCCGGATTTTTACTTTGAAAAAGGGAATCAAAAAATCTGGGGATAACAGCGATCAGAAGGTTGTTCTGTCATCGGAGTGGCGAGTGTAAATATTGTGTAGTTCAATTTATATAGAAAAGATGAATGGAAAGCTCTGATCTGCCATGCAAGTGGCGGGTGGGGCTTTTTTGTTGTGTGCAGAAGAAGTATAGCAAATATGCGAAAGGGGCATGCTGTTGATAGATTCATAGAATGCAAGAAAGAAGCGGGGGATTCAAATGTTAAATCGATGGATGACAGCAGGTATCTTGGCAATAGTTATCATAATTCTTATTGGTGTGACACAGGTATACGCAGAGAAGAACGAATCCAAAGCTACCCAACTGGAACAGTTAATCTATACTGCTGACAGTGTGATTGATAATGTGGATCGTCTAGTTATTAAATGGCAAGGAGAAGGCAAGGGAGATGCACAAGCGCAGGCCGTGTTACTGGCAAGTCACTTGGGACTTGAACCACCTGTGCGGGTAAGCCAGACGGGTCATGATGTTTACCGCAGTGAAGAGATTGTCGATACGGCTACTGGAGGTGCAGGCATGTTGGTCAATGTCGTCGATACAGGAGACAACGGATACTACGCCATTGTACAACTTTCAGGGGATGCACACATGGATCGGAAGGCATTAATGACAGTACATGAACAGATCGGTCAACTGCTTGTAGACTCAGGGATGAAGGCAACCTGGAATATATCTGTGCAAGGTACAGCAGTTACTGCTACGGAACATGATGCGAGTCAGCAACTGGAACTGATCGAAGAACAGCTGTCCACAAAGGTGGATATCGCCTCCGTTGAACGTTATACAGATGCAGGTACTGCAAGTGTCTCTTATAAGGCGGCTGAGCTGCCCCTATCGATCAAGAGTGGCTCGCACATGTTGAATATGCAACTCGCAGTTCACCAGGTTGGAGACGAGGTCGACAATCGAATTACAGTGGGGTTTCCGGTGATTACGATTGAATATTAAGGGATGAATTTTTCATGAATTAGGACCCAATATTGAGAATCTTTATCAGAAAAATGAGTTTGAAATAGTGCATCCATTCAGTTGATATGCTAAAATGGCATCACATCCAAGAAGGAACTTGCTGGTAATTGACAGTTGTATGTCGTGCATATATAACACCATTACATAGCTCGGGGAGAGCGTGAAGGTTATCTTCCCGGAAGAAAGAGGAGCCCATGGTTGAAAAACAATTGCAAGATGAAGTACAGACACCAGGCGCAGTATTTTTCATTTTTGGAGCAACGGGTGATTTGGCCCGCCGGAAGCTGTTTCCGGCTATCTACAGTCTTTACCGTGAAGGCAAGCTTGCCGAAGACTTTGCGGTTATTGGCGTAGCACGTCGTCCGAGGTCCCCAGAAGAATTCCGGGAAGACATCTATGAATCCATTAAAGAGTTCTGCCGTTATCCAGCGGGGGAACCTGATGAGTGGAACGCTTTTGTCGATCATTTTGAATACAAAGCACTGGATATCAATAATGTGGAAGGATTCAAAGAGCTGCGTGCGCAGACGGAGCATCTGGAATCAAAATTTAACACGCCGGGGAATCGACTGTTTTATCTGGCACTGGCACCTGAGCTGTTTGGCAGTGTCTCGTACAGTTTGCGGGACGGCGGTATGCTGGAAAGTCAGGGTTGGAACCGTTTGGTGATCGAAAAACCATTTGGTTATGATCTGCAATCGGCGGAACATCTGAATGAGCAGATTCGTGAGGTATTCCGTGAAGAGGAAATCTATCGGATTGATCATTATCTGGGCAAGGAAATGGTGCAAAATATCGAAGTGATCCGCTTCGGAAATGCCTTTTTTGAACCGCTCTGGAATAACAAACATATTGCCAACGTTCAGATTACGCTTGGTGAGACGGTAGGCGTGGAAGAACGTGGCGGTTATTATGATCACTCCGGAGCACTCCGTGATATGGGGCAGAATCATATGCTCCAGATGCTGACGATGATTGCGATGGAACCGCCGAGTCGCCTATTCCCGGAGGACATTCGGGATGAGAAGGTGAAGGTACTACGTTCATTGCGGGCCTTTACTTCGGATGAGGAAGTGAGCAACAACGTTGTGCGAGGGCAGTATGCCGAAGGGGAGTACCGTGGCAAGCAGCTTCCGGGGTATCGCCAAGAAGACAAGGTTGATCCGCAGTCGAATACGGAGACGTATTTTGCAGCACGTGTATTCGTGGATAATTTCCGCTGGGCGGGTGTGCCATTCTACATTCGGACAGGCAAGCGACTTCCGGTGAAAACAACCGAGATCGTAGTTGAGTTCAAGTCGATGCCAAACAACGTGTACCTTGGGAAAAAGTATAAGCTCGAACCGAACCTGCTGGTCATTCGGGTGAATCCGATGGAAGGCATATATATCAAAATCAATGCCAAGAAACCAGGCTCGGATTCCGAGATTCAGCCACTCGCGATGGATTTCTGTCAGAGCTGCATGATTGGAATTAACTCGCCTGAAGCATATGAACGTCTGCTGCACGATGCGGCAGAAGGGGATTCTACGTACTTCACCCGTTGGGATGAAGTGGCAACAGCCTGGTCTTTTGTGGATCGAATCGCAGCAGCCTGGGGGCAGAATCAAGGAGAGCTTCATACGTACCCTGCTGGAACTTGGGGACCAGAAGCGACAGATAAGCTGCTGGAGCAGGACGGATTCCACTGGTGGCCGGTGAATGGTCAGGACGAGGACAGCGTGATCTGGCAAGTGAATGGTTAGAGTAAGGGCATTAACAACAGTATTAACAATATACACAACATGACTGAGCCTGGGGAAATCGCAAATTTTGCGGTGTACCCAGGCTTTTTAGTGGGGGAAAAGGTAGGTATCCATCATAAGGAAATAAGTAATTTAAATTAAGTTGTTGACAAAAAGTAAGTATGTAACTTATACTCAACACATGAGTTAAAGAGTTACGCAAATGACAAACTTCATTCGGGCAAACGTTTCGGATAAGTTATCATTCATGAGATAAAATGTAAACCAGTTGAAGGGGTTTGCGTCACAGAGAATCATGAAGAAAAAATGTGCATAATATCTTTAATCTAAGAATACTATTTTGTATATATCGAATGGAGGAAAAAGAAAATGATGTTGGATGTAGGGTTGTTGTTGATTCGTTTGGTGATTGGATTGTCGTTCATGGCGCACGGAGCTCAAAAGCTGTTTGGTTGGTTCGGAGGTTACGGGATCAAGGGTACAGGCGGCTGGTTTGAGTCGATGGGCATGAAGCCAGGTGCATTGGTGGCGTTACTGGCTGGACTCGCGGAATTCGGTGGCGGATTGCTGTTGGCTCTAGGTCTGCTCACACCGGTAGGTGGCATTCTGATTGCATTGACGATGGTCATTGCGATTGTGAAAGTCCATGGCGCGAACGGATACTGGTCCACACAGAACGGATTCGAATATAATCTCGCGATTCTGGTGATTGGTGTAGCGCTGGCATTGACAGGTGGCGGACAATACGCGCTGGATGCATTGATTTTCTAAAACCGATAAATAAAAATGAATGAGGAGTGCCTGGATGCCATGGAAATGGCTGAAGGGTGCTTTTTTTTGCAAGGGAAAAGAGAAGAATCTGCGGTAGTAATCGGTTATTTTCGGTAAAGATTATGGTACAATAGGAGAGTTGGGTTAAGAAGCAGTTCACGATATACATGAAAGCACAGATTTGAGGAGGATGAACTCCATTGTAAATGTGTAAAATTAATCTAGTGTGTAAATACCTAGTACGTAAAAACTGATGTACAATCAACCGGCCTCGCTGGATTGCATAAAGATTGAATGATGGACCGGCTATGCCGGATTAACGTGAATGAACGGACGAAAGGGATTAAACCTATGAGCAAAGCTGCAAATGATATTCTTCAACAGGAAGTGGACAAACGCCGGACGTTTGCCATTATCTCTCACCCGGATGCGGGTAAAACTACATTAACCGAGAAACTGTTGCTGTTCGGGGGCGCGATTCGCCTTGCGGGAACGGTAAAAGCTCGGAAAGCCAGCAAACACGCAACAAGTGACTGGATGGAAATTGAGAAACAACGGGGGATCTCGGTTACCTCTTCCGTAATGCAATTTGATTATCTGGATCATCGCGTCAACATTTTGGATACACCGGGTCACCAGGATTTCAGTGAAGATACGTATCGTACACTGACGGCTGCTGATAGCGCGGTGATGTTGATTGACGTGGCAAAAGGTGTCGAGGCACAAACGATCAAGTTGTTCCAGGTATGTGCGAAGCGTGGCATTCCAATCTTTACGTTTATCAACAAACTCGACCGTGAGGGTAAAAGCCCATTTGACCTGATGGAAGAACTTGAAAATGTACTGGGTATTCGTTCGGTTCCGATGAACTGGCCTATTGGTACAGGTCGCGAGCTGTGTGGTGTCTATGACCGGATGAAAAATCAGGTGGAGTTGTTCCAAGGGGACGATCACTCAACGATCAAAGTACAAAAGGTAGATGGCTACAAAGATCCGATTATCCGTGAGATGGCAGGAGAATACCTGCATGATCAATTGTGTCAGGATCTGGAGTTGCTGGATATTGCGGGCGACCAATTCGACATGGAGAAAGTTCAACGCGGCGAATTAACACCTATTTTCTTCGGTAGTGCGATTAACAATTTCGGCGTACAGACCTTCTTGGAGAATTTCCTGGAACTGGCACCGAAGCCTGAACCACGTCGCAGTACGGCAGGAGAGATTCAGCCAACAAATGAGAAATTCAGCGGTTATGTGTTCAAGATTCAGGCAAACATGAACCCGGCACACCGGGATCGTATTGCGTTCCTGCGTATTGTGTCAGGCAAGTTCCAACGTGGAATGAGTGTGAAGCATACTCGTGTGGGCAAAGAAATCAAGCTGTCACAGCCACAGCAATTCCTGGCACAAGACCGGGATATTGTCGAAGAGGCATATGCTGGCGATATTATCGGTTTGTTCGATCCGGGTATTTTCCGGATTGGCGATTCACTGAGCCAAGGCAGCGAAGTTATTTTTGAGGAATTGCCAACGTTCTCACCAGAGATTTTCGCCAAAGTTACTGTGAAAAATGCATTGAAACATAAACAGTACCAAAAAGGAATTGATCAGTTGACGGAGGAAGGAACCATTCAGGTGTTCCAGACGGCAAGTTTCGACGAGACAATCCTCGGCGTAATTGGTCAACTACAGTTCGAGGTATTTGAATACCGGATGAAAGGCGAGTATGGGGTAGACGTGCTATTACAACGCATGCCTTATCAGTTCGCTCGCTGGATCGTGGACGAGAATCTGGACCCAAGCAAATTCCGGATTAACTCTGCGCTTGTAAAAGATAAAAAAGGGAATTATGTGGTGCTCTTCGAAAATGAGTATGCAATGAGAACGGCTATGGATAAAAATCCTACAGCTCAATTCCTGGAGACTGCGCCTTAAGTGAAGACGGAAGTCTTTCGTGGGAATTGTTAAAAGATTAGCTAAACGTGACAAGCTCATGTGATGAGATAGAACTTGTTAAAAATAAGATCCCTCCGCCGATTGGCGGAGGGATCTATTGCTATACACCTTACCTGGAGGCGGGTATGATCCAGCCGAATAAGGGAAAGCTTTCTTTTGCAGACAGAACAAACGTAATGATGGTTACCTTACCCTCCAATGCTTCGATTAGCGAAGCGGTTGAACGGGAATGGTGTGCAGATGCTCTTGCGCGATTTGAATGAGTTCTTCCTGCTTGGCAGGTTCTGTGTTCTTCCAGATCATCTCGAAAATGGCGCCAAGTCCAGGTAATGCAGCTTCCGGTCCATCTACTGAACCTTCAATCATCTCCCGGAGCTGATCATCACTCTTGTCATGAACTTTATGAACAATCGCTTCACGCAGGCTTAATGTAATGGGCATCGCAATTCCCTCCTCGTATATTCGGCTGCTCTAATACTGTTCCCTGGGAAGCGCTAGCGCATTCAAGTTTATCAGGCTTTGTGGTATACTACGAAGGATTATTTACGTTAGCATGGGTATCCGTAATGATGCGTCATGCTGAAGTGCAGCGGGAGGTTAAGACCCTAATGGCCAAGAAACAGTATGCCGTAATTGGCATGGGACGGTTCGGATCAAGTGTTGCCAATGCACTGAGTGGCATGGGATTCGACGTGCTGGCAATTGATGCGGACGAGCAGCGGACTCAGGAAATGTCCAATGTGGTGACCCATGCGGTATCGGCAGATTCAACAGATGAAGAAGCGCTGCGTGCGCTGGGCATACGGAATTTCGACGTTGTCGTTGTGGCGATTGGTGAAGATATTCAGGCGAGTATTCTGACAACCCTGATATTGAAGGATATGGGTGTACCGGTTCTGATCGTAAAAGCTCAAAATGAGCTTCATGGTAAGGTATTGCAGAAGATTGGGGCGGATAAAGTCATCTATCCTGAGCGGGATATGGGACTGCGCGTAGCCCATCATCTGACCTCGCCTAATATACTGGATTACATCGAGTTATCTGAGGATTACAGCATTTTGGAGATGAGAGCTTCTGAGCAAATGATCGGTAAAAACCTGATGGAATTAAACATCCGTGCACGTTTTGGTTGTAACGTGATGGCGATTCGCAGTGGGAATTCGATGAACATCTCGCCGTACGCGGAGGACCGAATCGAAGCTGGAGATGTGCTGATCATTGTAGGTCACAAGGATCATTTGACGAAAATGGAGCTTGCGTATCCGAAGTGATGGATGCAGATGGGAAGGATGGAAAGATGGAGATTGTATCACCGCAAAATACACGTGTAAAAGAATGGGCGCAGTTGCTGGAGAAAAAGCATCGTACCCGTCAACATAAATATATCATTGAAGGCATTCATATGGTACAGGAAGCACTGCGTGCCAGAGCAGATCTGGAGTGCATCGTGTACGATGGAGAGCAAGGCGTACCTAGCGAACTGGCTGGACTTGAGAACCCGCTACAGCGTGTGGAGTGGGTTAGTGTATCTCCAGCGGTTATCGCCAAATGTACGGATACGATTACGCCACAGCCTGTATTCGCGATTGTGCGTAAAGGCAGTGAGCCACTGGAAAGCCTAATTACCGGAGCGCGTGGGCTTGTTGTTGTACTGGATGGGGTGCAGGACCCAGGGAATGTGGGGACAATCATCCGTAGTGCGGACGCAGCTGGAGCCGCGGGGGTTGTACTTGGTGCTGGCTGTGCTGATGTATATAACCCGAAGACGATTCGTTCGACGATGGGGTCATTGTTTCATTTGCCCATTGTGGAGGGCCCGTTGGAATCCTTGCTTCCCGAAGCGAAGGCTGCGGGCGTGAAGCTGGTCAGTACTTCTTTGCAGGCAGAGCATTCATGTTATAGCTATGATTTTACGCAGTCGGTATGGCTTGTCATTGGTAACGAAGGCAAGGGTATCTCGGACGCTACAGCACGCTTGGTGGATGATGCGATTACGATCCCGATGCAGGGACAGGCAGAGTCGCTTAACGCGGCAATGGCGGCGACGATTTTGTTGTTTGAGGCGATGAGACAGCGGATGGTTTAACTAATTAATAATTCCTGTCTAATTGTATTTTTACCGTCCCTACTAAAATTAACTATCCCCAAACCACCAAAGACTGGAGCCTGGTTGATGATTGCCCTAACCATGTTTCCAGTCTTTTTGTCTTTCTCTTTGAAGCACCACAGCAGGGATTTTCCATTCAAATCCCGAATAGGTGACATAGTTTCTATTTCTTAAACTGATGGGCAGGTGTATAAATTGGAAATGAATAATGGAAAAGAAAAAACTCACCTTAGGGAATTTATGGCTTGGGCCGGGGAAAAGGGCTGGGACATAATGAGTAAATCCGGTTCGCAGTCACATTTAAACAGCAGCATTACTTCAAGATATAAAGGACTTCCAGATGAATATTTAGAATTTCTAAATGTAGTTGAAAAATGCGTTGCACCGGATGAGCAAACCTGGTTTATTTGTGAGGCTGAGTTCAACAATAGCACGGAGACCGCATTCCAATGGAATGAATTTGAAATGCTTAGTTTGGAGGCAGCAGAGGGTGATTCTATTTGGCAGTCAGAGATAACGGCTTGGTGGGATCATCACTTGCCGATCGTAATGTCTGTGGAAGATGGATATTCCTTCTATGCCATTGACTTAACAACGGACAGTGGAGCTATTGTCCGTGGATGTGAGCCTGAATTTGAAGAGGTTGAAAAGGTATCCGATTCGTTTGGAGAATTTCTGGCATGGATGATGTCGAATTCAGATTAGCATAGCTAGGAAAGGTTGATGGTTATACTTATGGCCAGCGGCCTGACATTAGATTAACCAATGAAAGAAAAGTTAGTTCTGCTTAAATTGAAGGAGTGAAACGATATAGGAATTCTTAATTTTTGATATAAAATGGTTTATATAGCGTTTCTCTTCTCATTTAAGTAAGTTCCAAGCATGTTTTTTTACATATAAAATAATTCTTTACTGTTCGTTCTAGAAATGATATGCTAACAGCAAGTTAGATCTAACTACTTTTTTTTACACATTTAAGAACGATCGTTCTTAAAACTAAAATTACACTAATCTAAAGAATATAAGAGAGAGAATATGATGAAATACACAGTAATTACAGGAGCAAGTTCAGGAATTGGATATGAAACAGCATTGGCATTTGCAGCACGGGGTAAAAATTTGATTTTGGTAGCTAGAAGATTGGATAAGTTGGAAGACCTTAAATCGACTATTCAGGGTATCGATCCTAAAGTGAATGTTGTCGTACACACAAGCGACCTGTCTGTTACCGCAGAGGCGTACACGCTATATAACGATTTGAAGGAATATCAGATTGAGACTTGGATCAATAATGCAGGGCTTGGAGAAGGCTCGTTCATTGCTGAACAGAATTTGGATAAAGTGGAGATCATGCTGCGTGTTAACATCGAATCTTTGACCATTCTCTCTACATTGTATGTGCGAGATTATGCAAATGTCGAAGGTACTCAGTTGATTAACGTCTCCTCCGCACTCGGATATGCCATTGCTGTAGGTAGCGTTGCTTATTCTGCATCGAAATACTACGTTAGTGCCTTCACAGAAGGTCTTGCCAAAGAACTGGAACTGAAAGGTGCAAAACTGAAAGCGAAGGTGCTTGCACCAGCGATCACGGAAACAGAATTTGTACAAAAATCAATAGATGCTGAAGGATTTGATTACAAAGCAAACATGTCTAAGTACCACACTGCTAAAGAAATGGCAGGCTTCATGATCAATCTGTATGATCACAATGAAGTGGTCGTGGGAATTGTAGACCAGAACTATGAGTTCCAACTGACAGGCGCAATCTACCCGGTGATTTCAGAATTGAATTAATACAGCAGAATCCAGAGGATACATTTGGATTCATCTACAAAATCTCAAATAAGAAGAGGAGTACATCCCATTGGAAAAGATATGGAGTAAAACAAAGATTGGCAACATGGAATTGTCTCATCGACTGGCGATGGCACCTATGACACGCAGTAGAGCACAAGAAGATGGTACACCTGGAGAGTTGGCGGCACTTTATTATGCTCAGCGTGCGACCATGGGACTCCTGATTACAGAAGGAACACAGCCTTCTGATGATGGACAGGGTTACTTGTGGTCACCTGGCATTTACACGGACAAGCATATTAAAGGTTGGAAAAAGGTAACGGATGCGGTGCATGAAGCTGGCGGATATGTATACATCCAATTAATGCATGCGGGTCGCATGTCACATCCGGACAATACCCCGCATCATCGTCAACCGGTTGCTCCATCTGCAATCGCACCGGGTGTAGAAATGTTTACGGCTACAGGGATGCAGGATATCCCCGTTCCCCGGGAATTGAGTCGGGAGGATATACAAACGACCATCGCTGATTTCCGAAAGGCAGCAGCCGCAGCGATCGAGGCAGGGGCGGATGGCGTCGAAATTCATGGAGCCAATGGTTACTTGATCAATCAATTTTTAGGAGAAAATTCGAATACACGCACAGATGAGTACGGCGGATCTATTGAAAATCGTGCTCACTTTGCGATTGAAGTAACCAAAGCCATCGTAAAGGAAATAGGGGCAGAACGAACAGGCTTCCGTATCTCACCAGGGACACCGCTGGGTGGAATTCAAGATGGCGAACAAGGTCCTGATCTGTATCGCTACCTTGTAAAAGAATTAGCTCAATTGGATTTGGCTTACCTTCATGTTATGCATCTTGGAGATGAGAACCTGCTCCAAGACATTCGTTCGATCTGGAAAAATCCATTGCTGGTCAATCGGGCTGGAAGAACGTTGGATGATCTCAGTGTCGATTTAGATCGTGGTCTCGCTGATGTGGTACCTGTAGGTGTATGGTCCTTAGCTAATCCAGATTTGGTGGAACGACTTCAACAAGGTGCGCCACTCAATGAAGCAGATCCGACAACATTCTTTGGTTTGGGAAGTAAGGGCTACACGGATTACCCTACTTTGGAAGAATTAAAGTCGCAAGAGGGGCTACACTAGCACAAAGCATGGAGCATGGCGTACAACTGAATACTGCGCACCATGTTACTACATAAGTTGAACTAATCATTTTACACGATAACAGCGAATGGAAGGTTGTTCTGTCATCGTAGTATCAGTGTAAATAATCTTTAGTTCAACTTATGTAGTCTATAAGCAAAGGAAGAGGATAAATGATGAGAGCAGCTCAAATACAGAAATACTCTAAAAAAATCCAGGTGGAAATTAATGATATTGCGACACCTCAGATCCAGAGCCATGAGGTTCTTGTCAGAGTAAAAGCAGCGGGTGTAAATCCACTGGATATCTTGAATATGAATGGCAGTGTTCGGATGATTGCCGACTATACGTTACCTTTAACTTTAGGGAATGAATTATCGGGTGTCATTGAAGCTGTCGGTGATGATGTTTTGAATTTTAAAGTGGGTGATAAGGTTTATACAAGGTTACCTCTGAATAAAATTGGTGCTTTTGCTGAATATGCGGCTGTACATGAGGATGCTTTATCCATGATGCCTGAAAATCTGTCTTTTATCGAAGCTGCTGCAGTACCCCTTACTGCCTTGACCGCGTATCAAGCATTGCATGATGTGCTCCGAGCGGAATCGAATAAAAAGTTGTTTATTCCTGGCGGAACCGGGGGATTCGGTGCGATGGCTATCCCGATTGCCAAGTCTATGGGATTAACGGTGATTACAAGTGGCAGTGAAAGGGGCAGAGCACGTAGTTTATCTATTGGAGCAGATCAATTCATTGATTATAAGACCGAGCACTATGCTGATATTCTGTCCAATATTGATTATGTGATCGACACCTTGGGTGCGGACGAGATCAAAGCTGAACTGAGCATTTTGAAACCACAGGGGAAATTAGTCTCTTTGAAGGCAGGACCCAATTATCGCTTTGCAGTGGACAGTCAATTCCCGTTGTGGAAAAGAGCATTGTTTGGTCTCGTAGGTGCACGCCTGGATTCTTTAGCGCGTAAGAATCAAAATGAATATCGTTTTTTATTTGTGCATTCCAGTGGGATCCAATTGCAAGAAATCACTTCTCTTGTAGAAAAAGAAGACATTAAACCTTCGATCGATTCTACGTATACGTTTGATGACATTGAAAAGGCATTGATTAAAGTGTCCACGGGTCACTCCCAGGGCAAAGTCATTGTTACCTTTTAAGGGCTCGTTAAGATCATCCTTATGCTATTCAATGTTTGTTTTCTGAACAGGAGGGAAGCCAATGGCGAGAAGCAAAGAGTTCGAAGAGTCTGTTGTACTGGATAAAGCGATGAGACTTTTTTGGAAACAGGGCTATGAGAAGACGTCTATGACGGATCTGGTTAATCATATGGGAATTCATCGTAAAAGCTTGTATGACACATTTGGTGATAAACATACCTTGTTTCTAAAGTCAGTAGATCTGTATGATCACAAAATCAGCTCCGCTCTTGCAGCAGGCGTAAAGCGTTCTAAAACGGCAACGGAAGCACTTCAGTTTATATTTCTTTCTTTAATTCATGGAGAGGAATCTCCAGCATCAGGCTGCTTCATTGTTAATTCGACGGTAGAATTGGCGGCACGTGATAAAGACATGAACCACCGATCGACGGAGATGTTTGCAAATACGGAGAAACTAATCAAGGACATTATGGTGTGGGGACAACAAGAAGGTGAATTCACAACGGAGTACAACGCCGAGGTATTGGCGGAATATCTGCATAACGTAAGCATTGGGTTAAGGGGGATGGCCAAGACTTCGATGACCAAGGAAAAACTGCTTCGTATAGCGATGCTATCCATGGATCTCATACTAAGGTAGTCTATTTGTTACTATTATAGAATGTTCATTCTAATTGATGTTCCAGATGAAACATATTTTATAGAAAAGAGAGGCAGGTCACGATATGAGAAAGACAGTTCTAATCACAGGGGTATCGGGTGGGATCGGTAAAGAGTTAGCTGATCGGTTTGCCAAAGGTGGACATCATATTGTGCTGGTAGCACGAAGTGAGGGTAAAATACAGGGTCTAGCTCAGGAGTATCGGAAAAAGTATGGCATTCAGGCGACGGTTATTGCCAAAGATGTAGCG
Organism: Paenibacillus sp. FSL R5-192; assembly: GCF_000517845.1. Classification (NCBI taxonomy): domain Bacteria; kingdom Bacillati; phylum Bacillota; class Bacilli; order Caryophanales; family Paenibacillaceae; genus Paenibacillus; species Paenibacillus sp. FSL R5-192. Next base: position 23,394 of record NZ_ASPR01000048.1, read on the forward strand.
GCGCCTGGGGTACCACAGGAGATTTATAGTGAGCTGAAAGAAAAGGGCATTGTTGTTGACTATCTTGTCAATAATGCAGGCTTCGGTCTGTTCGGGACGTTTATGGAAACGGATATGGAACAAGAAGTCAATATGATCGATGTGAATATAACGGCTTTAACCGTCATGACAAAACTGTTCTTGCCGGGGATGATCGAACGTGGGCACGGCGGCGTGATGAATGTGGCTTCGTTGGTAGGCTTTTTCCCTGGACCGATGATGTCAGTGTATTATGCGACCAAGGCATACGTGCTATCGTTCACTGAGGCTTTGGAGAATGAAGTAAGCGGAACTGGGGTTACGGTGACAGCACTGTGCCCAGGCCTGACATCTACCGGATTTGTGGATCGTTCGGGTATGGGTGTCTCGAAGATGTTGCAAGGCCCAATCATGGAAGCTGGACAGGTGGCGCAAGAAGGGTATCAAGGCTTCTTGCGTGGCAAGACATTAATTATGCCTGGTGCTCGGAACCGATTCATCGCGTTTATGCCGCGGTTGTTGCCGCGTAAGATGATGACTCGCATAATTAGATTCTCACAGGACAAGACAGGACATTAAACATATAAAGAGGATAAATCAAGTCTTCCTCAAGTCGATCGTTACACGTTGTCCTTCATCTTGTCTTTTACGACAAACATATACAAAAACAGGAGGGAAGCTGAAGGGCACAAATTGAATTTTCTCCATCTCAAATAACTCAGCTAATTGTTTCCTCATATGAAGGGAGTACTGGTATAAAACTAACGTGCCTCCAGGTCGGAGCGCTGTATGGATCTGTGACAGGATATTTTGTCTCATTTCTCTGGAAAAATTAAAAAAGGGCAGTCCGCAAACGATGCTATCCAACTGATGGATATATTCTTGATTGATCCTTTTTAATAGATAGGATGCATTGGAATGGAACATGAATTCAGAATATGTTTTCTTCAGATTACTTCTCATTTTGGGGTCTCTTTCAAATAAAAACACGGTTGCAGATTTCGGTAAATGTGCTCTCATGAGACGTGTGACGGCCCCTGTTCCTGGCCCCAGCTCAGCAATGGTTCTTACCTCATCCCATCGTACAGACTGGACAATTTTCTTAGCCAAAAATTTGGAGCTGGGCAGGAGACTGCCTACTCGTTTGGGGTTCCTCAGAAATCCTTGCAGGAAAAGAAGTGGTTCGGATGTTTTCATCGCGGTATCCTCCATTATCAATGCTATTGATGTTTCACTGAATGTTAGAAGGCAAGCTTAGTTGGAATATAAATACGTTACGCGTATGTTTTAGTGTTAAAGTCCCCTGATGTAAATCCGCAATGTTTCTCGCAATAGAAAGTCCCAGACCAGATCCTGATTGAATACCTTCGCTATTCCTCGAATAATCCACCTTATAAAAGCGATCAAACAGTCTGTTTTTTTGTTCTATCGTTAGTGGTATGCCTTTATTCTCTACTTCAATGGTAACGTGATTATGCTGCACACTCATTCGAACATGAATCGTGCCCGGTTTAAAGGAATACTTTAGTGCATTCATGAGGAGATTGTCGATAGCTCGAGCGATCTTATCACTATCCAGGGAAACCATGATTGGAGCATTACCGAGTTTTTTTTCAATACGAATCCCATGCTCCTGAGCTAAAGGTTCGAATTCAAACAACAATTGGTCCAATAGCTGACAGAGGTCAACATTTTTCAAATCCAATCGGGTGTTCACTTCGTTAAGACGCGTATATTCAAATAAATCATCGAGTAACTTCTTCAAATGCGTTGCTTTGTTATAGGTGTTTTGTATGAAACGGTCATACTCCGCTTTGTCTTGAAATGATTCTGATTTGAGAAGCTCAATATAGCCAATTATGCTGGTAAGCGGTGTACGCAGGTCATGTGAGATGCCAGTGATTAGGTCCATCTTGGATTGCTCCAATTCACGTTCTTTAGCAATCTGTTGCTTTAACTGTTCTGTCATGTGATTAATGTTGGAAGCGACGCGCCCAAGTTCATCTTGTCGATTAACGGGCACCCTGTAATTCAAATTTCCTTCAGATATGATTTGAAGCCCTTGTTCTAATGTAATGAGATCTCTCACAATTTTTCGTGTGGAAAACAAAAAAATTAATGTGAAAATTACGATGAAGATTGGTGTTAGAACGTAAGGAAAGATGTAGAGAAGCGAAGGCCAATTAAATCTTTCACTAATTTTTGCGGCAGCTATGATTAACATATTATTTACACCCACAGAGCCAACAAACGAAATCAATAAACTGATCAACATTTGATATAGGATGTTAATCTGTATCTTTTTTTTAAACTGTGGTAATCGTTTAATCAATTTTATATCCCACTCCCCATACCGTTTTAATGTACTGAGGTTCCCGCGGATTTACTTCCAATTTCTCTCGCAGATTACGAATGTGGACCATCACCGTATTATCCGAATACCCGTAAGGTTCTTTCCATACAGTTTCGTAAATTTTCTCGGAGCTAAATACTTGTCCAGGATGGCTGGCAAGCAGCACCAGAATGGAAAACTCTAATGGTGTAAGCGAAATGTCATTATCTTTGAGCTTCACAGAATGTTTACTTGTATCAATGACAAGGTCCTTGATCAGGATAAGTGAATTGAATTCGGCTTTGCCAATCAGGGTTTGACGTCGTAACTGAGCTTTAACGCGAGCCAGTAACTCTAATGGATTAAACGGTTTGACCATATAATCATCAGCCCCGGTAGTCAGGCCCGTGATTTTATCAATGTCTTCTTCCTTGGCGGATAGCATTATAATCGGAGTGGCTGATACTTCTCTTATTTTGAAGCAGGCTTTAATTCCATCCATAATGGGCATCATAACATCCAGAATAACGAGTTGAACCGATGTTGTTTTGATAATATTTAGCGCTTCCTCACCATTGGCTGCTTCAATGACATGATATCCTTCGTTACGTAAATAGACATGAATGACATCCCGGATATCGGGTTCATCATCAACAACGAGAACGGTATTCATAATTCAACACTCCTTAAAAATTAGGATAACATCAGTGTAAACGATCGTCTGGAATGTTTAAATTGTTTCCTTTTTGCGACAGACATAAACGAACGCAGGTGGGATATTCAAAGGCACTAATTCTATTTTTTCGATGATAAAGTGTTCGGATAATGTTTTTTTCATTTGAAGTGAATATTGAAAGGCGATGAATAACCCTCCAGGTTTGAGTGCCTTATAGATCTGGTCTACCAACGTATTTCTTAATTCAGGCTCAAAGTTGAAGAAGGGCAGTCCGCTAAAAATGTAATCCAGTTGCTGAACGCCCTCTTGATTCATGGATTCTACCAATCGAGCAGCGTCTGGATAACAGGAGAACTCCGGGTATGCCGTCTGAAGAGTATTCCTCATCGTTTCGTTCATCTCAAACAATAGGACTTTGGTGGAATCGTGTACTTGTTGATGAATATAACGAGTGATCGGACCTGTACCCGATCCAAGCTCGGCGACAGCTTTTGCCTCTAGCCAAGAGGCTTGCTTCACCATTTTGCTGGCGAGAAACCGGGAACTGGGTATGATACTGCCGACATGTTTAGGGCTTTGCAGAAAGCTTTTCAAAAATAAAACAGGTTCATTGGAATTCATAGGGTTCCTCCATAATGTGATGGTATGTTATCCAAACCAGTTAGAAATGTAATAAATGAAGCGTAGATAGAATGGGGCCACCGAAGTGAATTCCCGCTGTAAAATACGTTATGGTCCATAACAAAGCACTGGAATAGGAGATAAGAGCAAATTTTCTATACTGCACGCCACTGAGTCCCATCACCAAAGGGAGAACATACCGCACGATTGGAATGAACAAACCGACGCACATCGCCCAATTGCCACTTTTATTCAGAATCAGTTCAGCCTTAACGAAGTGTCTATGATGTTGAAATCTGTGTTTTATCTTGGTTCCAAATAACTTCCCTGCAAAATAAGCAAAGGTAATGGCCGTTAATAGTCCTGATAAAATACAGAAGTATGTGATCCATGAATTGATAACTCCTGTATGACTCAAAATGGCACCGCTGATAATCGTGATTTCATTTGGGATTGGAATACCGAAAGGCCCTAATGAGAAGGCAAAATAAAAAATCAGATAACCATACTGATGAAGTAGCTCTAAGATCGTATTACTGATCATTGTTTTGCCTCCTCTCTTGTTGATATAGCAATCTTAATTAAAAAAACTAAGGAATTAATGAGCATAAATCTAAAGAAAATCTAAAGAATACATAAGCAAAACCAAACTGCGTTCAAGAGAAAAAGCCTTGCCAACTTACTAGCAAGACTTGAACAGGTAGAACTATTCAGAAGCGGTGATCAAGTGATATGAATTTCTGAATATCAAATAAAGTTTGCCTCAAAAAGTAACGTATAGGCGAGCTCGAGTTGATTACCTATATCTTTATCTGCAAGGAAGAGGATGATCAAAGAAGAGCCGAGACGTCATAATGACGACTCAGCTCTGTTTTGATGTCCCAGGGGATCAGACTTCTTTGAATCAGCTTATTGTAGGAAGTAGAACCAGTTAAATTTTTTACCAGCAACAAAAAACAAAACAATCCATCCCCATAGAAACAACAAACGTAAAGGTCGTGGAATCAGGAGATATTCTGAGTACAATTTGCTGAAAAGTTTCATTACAGTAGTGACCACCCCTGCTAAGTTACTCCCTTATATCCGCTTTCGAAAGAAAAAGAGACGATAAGATAACCAATATCCCAATAAGTCTGTATACCGTGGCGTAGGCCTCGAAGTAGCTTCTGGCGATTACCAATCCGATGATCGAAATAAGATAATAGCAAAAGACCAAAGGGAATCTTATAACTCAGATGCAGAAACTCCAATTATAACAAAATTAGGTATATTATATCATGATAAACACCAAAGTACCTTTTTGTATCAGATTCAGCCATACCTACTCATTCAATAAATAAATCGAACGATATGATGCTGGCATGCCAATATATAGTGTAAGGAGGAGGGGAATGGATAATGAGTGAACAAGATGAGTACATAGAACTTGTAACGTTAATACGGGCGGGGCATGAAGAAGCATATGGAGAATTATATGAGAAAACAGTGACGGGTGTATATCGGACTGTGCGATTTCTCATTAAGGACGAGTCTGACGCGGAGGATGTGGTACAGGAGATTTACATTCAGGCATATCGATCATTGGCGCGATATGATGCGGAGCGTGCTTTTCGTCCCTGGTTGATGGGGGTGACGATGCGACAGGTTCAGAGTTATCGACGCAAAAGATTGATGCAGTTTCGGTTTGGTAAGCGGATCGAAAAATCTGACGTGGGACTAGAATATGATTTTTCCACTGATCTGGTCAACAAACTGGCAAATCGTCCTCTGCTGGAACAGGTGCGCCGTTTACCGTACAAGCTGCAGCAGGTGGTTACACTTCATTATTTGAATGAATATACGCAAGAGGAGATTGCTGGCATATTGGAGATTCCGCTTGGAACCGTGAAATCGCGCATACATGCGGCGCTGGCGAAGTTAAGACAGAAAGAGAAGATGAATCCAAGATTGCGGGGAAAGGTGGAGGATCTGCATGAAACTCGATGAACAGTTGCGAACAGCCTACCAGGAAGAGACCAAAGACTGGTCCGTTCCTACGAGGATTAAACATAAAATGATGGATGGTATTCGAAATGATTCACACATCAGAAGAAATCGGAAAAAATGGCTGGTCACCGGGCTATTAGCTGTTGTGCTCGTTATTCCCACCGGAGCCTACGCAGGATACACCTATCTCGCAGACGGAATATATGGTTCGCAGGAGAATATCAAAGCTATGGGGGGAACAGCTGAGGATTATATGAGGTTGGAAGCAAAGTTGCAGACGGCCAAGGCCTATTTCAGCGAAGAAGAATTTGTTCAATATATGGACTTGCTGAAGCAATTAGGGCAAATGGCCGTGAAGTATGCCGATTCTCAGGGCAATATTCATCCAGAACAGTGGAGTACAGTGGAGCAGGAGCGATATAACCTTCTTATAGCTGAGCTGGAACCGTTTTTCGAGAAGCTGGAAGCTGTGAGTACTGCTTCACAAAAGGATCCTATGAATGAGCAACAATTCTGGACGGAGCAGTTGGCGCGGGCGGAGGAGATGTTAACTAAAGAGGAGTTTACCGAGTTCAAATCTGTGTATGAACAAATGAAGGCTTATGAAGTGATGGTGGTAGATAAGGATGGAAGCATTCATGATGAGCGCTTGTCAGTGGAACAGAAGGATGATTTGAGGCAATTAAGAGAGCGATTTATTCCGTATTTGGAGAAGTTGGGGCTTGATGTGCGGTGAAGCAAGTGAAATCGGTTTGTACGAGAAGAAGCGGAGAATTGAATTCTTTCGCTTCTTTCTTGTTGTTGTGATCCATTACTTCCTACCCTGCACCTTCAGCCGATATTGATGTGGTGTAGAGCCGGTGGTAGTACGGAATACTTTGCAAAAGTAGGAGGGGCTGACCATACCGACACGGTGACCGATTTCGGGAACGGTGAGCGAGGAACGGGTGAGCAACACGCAGGCATGACGGATGCGGGTAGCTTGAGCATAAGCAACAATCGTGGTGCCGGTCGCTTTTTTGAATACATGAGATAGATGATAGGGGGACAGATGAAGTGTATCTGCGATATGCTCCAAACGAAAAGGCTCTTGGTAATGTTGCTCAATCCATTGCATGATGGCTTCGGCATGAGGATGAAGAACGGTAGCACTGGACGAAAGTACATCTTGGGAGCGGCTTTGCTGCCCGTCCTGCCACAGATAGCGAAGTTGTGCGAGCAGATCCAATAAAAAGAGGCGTGTATCCTCCTCTATTACGTGGGGAAGGAGAGCTGGATACGTATCTGCATATTGTTCCATTCGTTGAACGAGTGGGGATGTGGCAGCAAGTCGGATGGGCTGAATGGGGGACTGCTCTTCCAGCAGATCCTGTATGAAGTCGTGAGTAACGATAAATTGGGACCAATGTGCCTTCAGTAGATCAAGTTCAACCATGAGTACATTTCGAATGAAAGGCTGCTGTCTGGATACTTGAATCTGGATGTGATGCAATTGAAAAGGTCGAAAAATCATGAGCATACCGGGTTCAAGGGAGAAAACCTGACCTTCGGTTATCAACTGCCCATATCCTTCGTGAATATAGGTTATCTCCAGCTGCGAATGAGCATGGAACACTTCGCGAGACGTAGTATTGGATGTACGACGACAGACCAGATTAAATTGTTCTCCCAGAAAGATGGACTTCATGAATGCCTCCCTTATCATGCGCAAGATAGTTTTATTTTAGCACAAGATGAACGCATAAAAGCGCTTTATTATTGTGTATTGTGAAGGGAATAAGGGAGGTATGCAATGATGTTAAAAGTGGCGATTATCGGAGCAGGTGCAATTAGTGGAGCACATATCTCAGCATATTTGGCGTTCCCTGAGCGATGTCAGATTGTTGCTGTGGTCGATATGTACGTGGATAAGGCAGAGAAGCGAATTAACGAATATGGACTGGAAGGTGCACAAGCCGTTACGGATTATACAGAGTTACTTGCTCAAAATATTGATCTGGTATCAGTCTGTACGCCGCCGTATACACATGCTTCAATTGCGTGTGATTTCATGCAAGCAGGTGCGCATGTGTTGGTTGAAAAACCGATGGCCTCATCCCTGGAGGAAGCGGATCTGATGTTGAGAGCAGCGCAAGAAAGTGGCAAGCTACTATCCGTAGTAGCACAGAATCGGTTTACGACACCGATGATGAAGCTGAAAGGTGTGCTGGACAGTAAACGGATGGGACCGATTGTACATGTGCAGGTTGATTCGTTCTGGTGGCGGGGCCACAATTATTATGATCTGTGGTGGCGCGGGACATGGGAAAAAGAAGGCGGAGGTTGTACCCTTAATCATGCGGTGCATCATATTGATGCCATGCTCTGGATGATGGGACCTCCAGTGGAATTACAGGCGATGATGGCAAATACGGCACATGATAATGCCGAAGTTGAGGATATATCCATGGCGATGCTTCGCTTCCAGGAAGGGGCGCTTGGCATAATTACCAGTTCCGTCGTACATCACGGAGAGGATCAGCAGTTAATTTTTCAGGGCAAAGAAGCCCGGGTATCTGCACCTTGGAAAGTCGTTGCTTCTACCGCGCGGAATAACGGATTTCCGGAACCGAATCGAGAGTTGGAACAACAGATTCAGAAGCTCGCTGACGAATTACCGGATGTTATTCATGTCGGTCACGCTGGGCAAGTTGAGGATGTGTTAAATGCTATTGAGACAGGATCTCCCCTTCTGGTGGATGGCCAAAGTGGTCGGAATACGCTTGAACTGATTGTGGGTATCTATAAGTCGGCAAGTACGGGAGAAAAGGTTGTTTTTCCACTAGGGGCGGAAGATGAGTTTTACACAAGAGAAGGAATTATGCAACATGCCGTACACTTTTATGAAAAAAAGACGACGGTGGACAACTTCGAGGATACGAGTATTACACTCGGGAGCAAGTTGGATTCGTAGTGTTTTCCGTGAAAAGGATGCCCCTCACATAAGTGAGGATGGGCATCTTTTTTTGTACTAGGTCGATTACACCTACATCACCATAAAAAATCAATACACTTGGTTTTTCCATCCATATAACTCGTATTCGCTTCAAGATCATAATCTCCATAGTCAGGGATTGGATCAACAGAAAGAGGGTGCAAATGTATCGCTTTCACAGTTAGCGGATTCACGTCATTTTAGACACTTGGAGAAGATGATGTGGTGGATTGAAAAGCATTTGGATTATGAGATCAGATTGGGCAAGATGGCGGCAGATGTTCACCTGTCCAAATCGTATGTTTCCGCATTTTTCATCAAGAGACAGGTAGCAGCATTACGGATTACGTCACAGCTCGAAGGTTGAAGCAGGACTACTTACGCCTTGATATATAATAACATTTTCGGTGGAGGAGATTAGCAGACGTGCCAGATTTCCGAACGGATGTATTTCATCCAGTTATTTCGCAAATCTGCCGGGACGAGCCCGTTGTATTATCGGCAAAAGTTTGAACGGTGCAACACAAGCATTATTTTAGTTTGCAAAATAATAGCGTTATTACGTCTCTATATACACAATTAGTATTTACCGTTTGAAGTAAATAAATCCCGGCTGTGGATTGCACTAGCCAGTTGCTAAATGCGATACTCACCTCCGGGATGCACATCGGTAACCTTCAAGCTAAATCAACATTAAGGATTCCTCAAGCTGTTACAGCCACTTATCAGCCCAACGTTCCACGGCGCTTAGCGCTCTCCCCAGTTCCGTGCCTTTTCGTGACAACATATATTCAGTTCGAACTGGACGTTCCGTGACCACATGGCGAACCACAAGTCCTTCTTCCTCCAATTCCTTCATTCGCTCATTTAACACACGTTTGCTCAAGTCAGGGATATAAGCGTGAATCTCACTGAAGCGTTTGGGCTCCTCCATCAACGCATGGATAATGAGGGCTACCCATTTTCGGCCAATGATCTGATAAGATTGTTCCACTTTTGTGCATATTTGCTTGGCATTCTCATCATCGCTCATGATTGTACTCCTTTGATTTAGTATTGCTTGTAATATCATTAGTATACTTATTGTAACCTACTTGTCCACAGGCCATATGTGTAAAATGTCACATACCAATTGTTCTTAATGTTACCACATAAAGCGTTATCATCAAATAAAAACCCTATAAACACTGGAGTTCACAGGTTCGACACGATTATTGACGAATTGTGACGACAGGTGTAATATGGGTAACGTTAATTCAAATGGTTACAATTTATAACCTAAACACAGGTTGTGGAGAGAAGGAATGTTCCATGGTTGAATTCAGGCGTGTTATATAAACGGAGGCAAGGCGGGGAACACACCCACTTATTCCGTCTTTTGTCATGCTTGGATTTGAACATTTTGCAACATCATATACTATACTGCACAGATCACAGGAGGCACTCCAATGGATGCAATGACATTTGTCCTGTTCGGGGCAACAGGCGATTTAGCCAAACGCAAGATTTACCCTGCATTATATAACTTGTACATGGATCAGAAAATGCCGAAATCCTTCTCCGTTATCGGATTGGGACGACGTGAATTGTCGGATACGGACTTCCAGGCGAATGTTGAAAAGTCACTGCATGAATTCTCACGTCAGACGCCGGAAGAAGCATCTCAGGTTCGTGATTTCATTGGAGCTTTCCGTTATTGTTCTTTAAATAATACGAAGCTTGAAGATTACACCAAACTGTTGGAACTGGTTCAACAGCGTGAACAAGAGCTTAACATTCCTGAAAACCGCATGTTCTACATGTCGGTGGCACCGGAATTCTTTGAGCCAATCGCACTGAACATTCAAGAAAGTGGCCTGGGTAACACCAAAGGCTGGAAGAAACTGATTATCGAAAAACCATTCGGACACGACCTGCAATCAGCTCGTGATTTGAACGAAAAACTAAGCAATACCTTTGCGGAAGAAGAAATCTATCGCATTGACCATTTCCTCGGTAAACCGATGGTTCAAAATATTGAGACGCTCACCTATGCGAATCCGGTGATTCAAGCGTTGTGGTCTAACCGTTATATTGCCAATGTACAGATTACGGCAAGTGAGACGGTGGGTGTTGAAGAACGTGCCGCGTATTACGACCAAAGTGGTGCCCTTCGTGACATGTTCCAAAACCACATGCTTCAGTTGCTGATGATGATTGGTTTGCATTTGCCAAAACGCTGCACACCGGAAGAGATTCAATTCAAAAAACAAAAGATTGCTGAAGCGCTTCGTCCTTTGACAAAAGAAAACGTCGCTTCTGAAGTTGTTCGTGCGCAATATGCTGCAGGCGAGCTTCAAGGTGCTTCGGTTGTTGGATATCTGGACGAGCCTGGCATTCCAGCCGGATCTCAGAACGAGACCTATGTTGCCGCAAGACTTTGGATCGATGATCCATTCTGGAGCGAGGTTCCATTTTATATTCGTACAGGTAAACGCCTGGCTGAGAAATCCACCCGAATCGTTGTTGAGTTCAAGGCTCCACTGAAGACCGGTCATGAATCCGAAAATACAACGGAACCTAACCTGCTGACGATTGAAATTGGTCCGGGAGAAAGCATCTCGCTTCAATTAAATGCGAAGAATCCATTGAACCATGGTGAAGTGGAACCCATGCATATGACCTTCAACTCAGGTAAACGTAACATCCCAGAAGCTTACGAGAATCTGATCTTTGATGCGATGCGTGGAGATTCCACCTTCTTTGCACACTGGAACGAAGTGGAGCTGGCATGGCAATGGGTACAACCGATTCAGGAAGCATTCGAAGCGGGCAGCGTGCCACTGGATACGTACAGTGCAGGTTCGCATGGACCAGAGTCAGCAGATCGTCTGACCGTAGCAGACGGCTACCGTTGGTGGTAAGTGAAACGAAAAAGTGAGCACAAGAGAACAGAATAGTAAAGACAACAGTACAATCAGTTCTGCTCACAATGAACATTTTGCACAAACCAAATGGCGTCTTTTAAGTCAGCAGGATATAGAAGGAAATGTTTTATTTCCCTAGAGCTTGTACTCAGAAGCGAGTTGTATCGAAGTTGCAAATTGCTGATATATACAGTATCTATTACGAACTATACCGTTCCAATTTTGCATAAGCCCTTCCGGTTATGTGGCCGGAAGGCCGTGAAAATTTTTGAATATAGATTAGCGGACGCACTGAATTTTTTGCCTAAGTAGCGATGTAGTGTAGGGTACGGAATCGATTCTGTAGAAGCAAAGCGTTCGCCTTTGTATCCAAATTTCATCAATTTAAAGGTTGATGAAAAGAAATTTGGCTACAACAGCGATCGAAAGAACGAGCCGTAACCGGAACGGTTGCTGCAAAACGGGAATGTAGTCTGGCGCTCTGCAACAAAAATGAAATTTAAACATTGTTCATAACAGGAGGATTTTGAAATGAAACTTGGACTTGTCGGATTAGGAAAAATGGGATTGAACCTGGGTAGAAACCTGATTGATCACAAACACGAAGTGGTTGCTTTTGACCTGAACGCTGATGCAGTAAATGAAATGAAAGAATACGGCGCTGAAGGCGTATCTTCTTACGCAGAGATGGTGGCTTCGCTCGAATCCCCACGTGTATTGTGGATCATGGTTCCCCACAACGTGGTAGACGCTGTATTGGCTGAAGTTAGCCCATTGTTGTCCAAAGGCGACATCATTATTGAAGCGGGTAACTCCCACTACAAAGAATCCATTCGTCGCTACGAAGAGATGAAACCTAAAGGCATTCATTACATGGATGCAGGTACATCTGGCGGTATGGAAGGCGCACGTAATGGAGCATGTTATATGATCGGTGGAGACCCGGAAGCTTGGGCAATCGTTGAACCGGCATTCAAAGACACTTCCGTAGAGAACGGCTACCTGTATGCAGGTAAAGCGGGCAGCGGTCACTTCCTCAAAATGGTTCACAATGGTATCGAGTACGGTATGATGGCATCCATCGGTGAAGGTTTTGACGTATTGGAGAAAAGTGGATTTGATTTCGACTTCGAACAAGTGGCTCGCGTATGGAACAACGGTTCGGTTATCCGCTCTTGGCTGATGGAACTGACAGAACGTGCCTTCTCCAAGGATGCAAACCTCGACGAAATTAAAGGTGTAATGCACTCTTCCGGCGAAGGACGCTGGACGGTAGAAACGGCATTTGACCTTCAAACCGCTACACCGGTTATCGCTTTGTCCTTGTTGATGCGTTATCGTTCCCTGGAAACAGATACATTCACAGGTAAAGTGGTAGCAGCATTGCGTAACGAATTTGGCGGTCACGCTGTAGAGAAAAATTAATTTTATATATAACTGTTAACATATGATGAGAATCGGGTAATGACTTATATCGTGTTTACGAATTCATCAAGTGGAGGTAACATATCATGAAATTTTTCTTAGATACAGGGAATGTGGAAGAAATCAAACGGATCGAACGTCTGGGTCTGGTGGATGGAGTCACGACTAACCCGTCTTTGATTGCCAAAGAAGGTCGCGTATTTAAAGAAGTCATTCAGGAGATCTGTGGCGTTGTTAAAGGCCCGGTCAGTGCTGAAGTCATCGGTCTCAAAGCCGAGGATATGTTGAAGGAAGCTTATGAAATTGCAGAATGGGCACCGAATGTAGTCATTAAATTGCCGATGACCGAAGATGGGTTGTACGCTTGTCATGAGTTGACGCAAAAAGGGATTAAAACCAATGTAACGCTGATTTTCTCCGCAGCACAGGGCCTGATGGCGGCGAAAGCCGGTGCAACCTACATCAGTCCATTCGTTGGTCGCTTGGACGATATTGCGGTGGATGGTATGAAATTGATTCGTGATCTGCGTCTTATTCTGGACATGTATGATCTGCCTTCCGAGATTATCGCAGCAAGCATTCGCAATATCAAACATGTAGAGGATGCAGCCCTTTCCGGTGCGCATATTGCCACCATTCCGGGTTCGCTTCTGCCGACACTTTGGAAACACCCACTGACGGACAGCGGAATTGAACGTTTCCTGAAAGACTGGGAATCTGTTCCAAAATAAAAGGATAGACATGGCCTGAATCTTCGGGTGATCTGAACATAAAACCTTTCGCCCTGCAGAGTAATCTGCGGGTGAAAGGTTTTTTTTATCTCTATTTATGTAGTTTCCGATTCGAGGTTAGTTTAGCCAATGAGGAGTACTTGTCCCTTTAATGTTGTTGTTACTTTCTATCCAGTGTCCATGTACTGTCCTTCTTTTTCGGGACAACGGTGCATAAGGTTAACATATAGCCTATAGCTCATCCCGTAGGGGAGGGACACTTCGATGATGAGAAGAAAATGGCGAAGTCGGAGACGCCGTAAGCCGCCAAGCGGCAAAAGCAAAATGTGGTTGATCATTTTATTGGTCACCGCGTTTTGTTTGATGCAGGGCTTTGCTTATGTGGATAAGAAAATGAAGCCACCCATCATGCACTTGGCCAAGATCAGAGTGAAGCAGATTGCGACTGAAGCGATTAACAAGGCGATTACAGCACAGGTTGCCGATGGCAAAACCAACGAAGGACTGATTGACTGGAAGACGGATACCGCCGGGAAAGTGTCCGGTTTCATGCTGAACTACAATGAGCATATGCGAATCACTGCAAGTACGATGAATATTGTGCAATCCACGCTGCAGAATGTACACATGTTAAAAGAAAAAATCCCACTGGGGCAGGCGTTGGGCAGTCCGGTGTTGGCTTCATTTGGCCCGAGTATACCGGTTCGTATTGAGCCCCAAGGTGCTGTCAAAGTGGATCTGAACACCCGTCAACAGAATGCGGGTATTAACATGATTTTGGTGGAAGTGTACATTCACATCATTGCTGAGGTCGCGGTCGTGGTGCCCTTCGACATGGAACCCGAAACGGTCGATACCGAAATCCCGATTTCCTACCTTTTGGTTGTGGGGGATGTGCCAATGTATTATTACGATAATCAGGGCAAGCCAGTGGGCAGTAACGGCAGTAATGCCCCAGCTATTGCGCTACCATCAGGTCATACGGGTGTATCAAGCGGTAATGGAGTAACTACGAATCCCCCTAGCCAGAATCAGCAACAGACGCCGTCAGACCATTTGCAAGGGAATGAACTTGAAATTGAGCCGGATGATCTGCCTGATGTGAATGGGGGATTACAGCTCAACAAGGACGCGCACCCATGATACACACAAATTTGAATTGCAAAGCAAAGAAAGGGGCCTCTATTAAAGAGGTCCCTTTTTCGAATGCTTATCGTGCATATCCTTGTCTCACTTGCTTTTCTTGCTCTTTTGTTTGCGTTCATCCTGTTCCCAATGTTTCAGCTGTGGATAAGGATCAAACGACCATTCGTGCAGTCCGCTGTCGCGATAGATCCCATAGTGCAGATGCGGAGGGAATTTGCCCTGTGTCCCAGGTTTCCCGTAACCCGAACTGCCCACCCAACCTACGACCTGACCGGGGATAACCACTTCACCGATGCGTGCGCTCTTGTCAAAACCCGAAAGGTGGGCGTAGTAATGATAATGGTTGTTCAAATCACGGATTCCGATGCGCCAGCCACCAAACGGATTCCAGCCTTTGATTTCCACGACCCCGTAACAGGTACTGCGCACAGGCAGGCCATGCGGAGCGAAAATATCTGTTCCCTCATGAATGCGATAACCGCCCCAGCTTCTTTTTGTCCCCCAGGTACTGCGATAGGAGTAGTTGGTTCCGAGCGGGACCGGAAAGGCATGTCCGAATAGATCCAGATTGTCAAAATGCTCATATAACTTCGCGAATTGCTGTATCCGTTGCACAGCACGGGAGTTGTGGTAATATTCCCACAAGGCAATGTTGAAGTCCTCTTGTTTGTTCCCGTAACCTTGAATAACAGAAGCCATGCTGTACAGCACATCCTGATCATTGTTGGCATCCGCTATACCGTCTCCTGAACCATCACGTCCATATCCTTTGAAAAAAAGAATGGATTCTGGATGTTGATCCGTCTCATCGGGATTTAGCCATCCTCTCCAGGCTGGAGGGGTCATGAAGATACCTGTAAGCCGCTCCGGATGCTTGCGATCCTTTGGATGTGCACGAGTAATCGTTCGTTCATACTGATCAATGGCAGCAAGCCTGTACCAGGGAATCTGGGTCATCTGACCAATGGTTTCATATAAATGGCGACGTGCAGCGAAAATTTCTGCGGGTTTTAACTCGGCAACCTGTGGTTTGGGAGCGGCCTGGGCGGGTTCACCGTAAACTTCAACAGGCAAGAATGGGAGAAGCAGAGTACCTGCAAGTAATGTTTTGATCCAAAAGCGGTACGTGTGCCTGAAGGTCAAGCGTTGTTGCACTAGGAAGCAGCCCCTTTCCATTAGAATGATACAAGGTACCCGATGAACCAAGCTAAAGGTTAGCGTTCTTCAAAAGTTCTCATTTTATCCATGTAAGCTCTTGGGGGGGAATCCAATTATACAAATTGTCCATATCGGGCATGAATGCACAAGATGTGACAAATGGGGGTTTTTCCAGCGCTTTCATGGTATAATATGTTCCGAGCAACAGCCTAACTTCAGTAGAAAGAAGGTTTATGCATTGGCTAAACGTGTTAAAGAACCGAAGCCGGATTGGATTCGGATCAAATTGACAACCGGCGATAACTATCAGGAAATGAAATCGATGATGCGTTCCAAAACGCTGCATACGGTATGTGAGGAAGCACGGTGTCCGAATATTTATGAATGCTGGGCCAATCGAACGGCCACTTTTATGATTTTGGGCGACATTTGCACAAGGGCATGCCGTTTTTGCGCGGTGAATACAGGCTTGCCAACGGAGCTTGATTTGCAGGAACCAGAACGTGTGGCGGAAGCAGCAGAGCAGATGAATCTGCAACACTGTGTAATTACAAGTGTAGCCCGTGATGATCTGAAAGATGGTGGAGCTACGATTTTTGCAGAGACGGTGAAGGCCGTACGGCGACGGTTGCCATTGTGCAGCGTTGAAGTACTCATTCCAGACTTTCTGGGCGATCGGGAATCTTTGCAGATTGTAATGGATGCCAAACCGGACATTCTGAATCACAATATTGAGACGGTTGAGCGGTTGTCAGACAAAGTGCGTGCCAAGGCGAAATATAAACGTTCACTGGAATTGCTTGCTCGTGCCAAAGAAATGCAACCTAACATCCCTACGAAATCAAGCATTATGCTTGGTGTAGGTGAGGAATATAATGAAATTTTATCAACAATGGATGATCTTCGTGCGGTGAACTGTGATATTATGACGATTGGTCAATATTTGCAGCCATCGGAGAAACATCTGTATGTTGAAAAGTATTATCCGCCAGAGGAGTTTGCTGCATTGAAACAGGAAGGATTAAAACGTGGGTTCAGCCACGTCGAATCCGGCCCGATGGTACGCAGCTCCTACCATGCGCATGAACAGGTGAAATCGGCTACCAAACATGCTGAACAGGCGGCAACACACGCGTGATGGAGGATACCGGATTGGAAGAAGAAAAAATCACAGAACAGATTCAGGACCAACTTCAGGATCAGATCCAGGAGCCGGTTCGGGAATCAGTTGTTGAATCGGTTGAGGAAAAGCCCAAAGAACCGGTCATTGTACAGATCGGCGGCAAAAATTATGAAATCGTCCAGAACCACAAAGAGGGCTGGAATCCAGAGGTTTTCCGTGATCGTTACAGTGAAGTGCTGGAGCGTTATGATTATATTATCGGAGACTGGGGTTATAGCCAGTTGAGGTTAAAAGGTTTTTACCGTGATAACCATCCAAAAGCAACGAAGGATTCCACGATTGCCAGTATGGTGGATTATATCAATGAATATTGTAACTTTGGCTGTGCGTACTTTGTGCTTCAGAAGAGCAAGGATCAACCTCAAGCCAAAGCAAAAAGCGGTTCCTGAGAAGGACCGCTTTTTTGGTGTGTTTATTTTAGTCAAGAAATGCCGTGCGAACCCGGTTCCAGAATGGATAAGGGCGGAAACGTGCGAAACTGACCTTGTGACTGGATACCTGACAACGGACAGAGATCAGATCCTCCACCATCACATTCACATGATCAATCGTCATCAATAACCGCTGATCCTTGCGGGAGAAAATATCACAATGATGATGCTTGGGCAAAATAACCGGTGAACCAAGTGTACGATAGACCCGGTTATTAATCGATGCAATCTCCGCAATCTGAATCGCCTCGATGGTTGGATGAACCATGGCACCGCCAAGGGCCTTGTTGTATGCCGTGCTGCCTGATGGCGTGGATACACAGATGCCATCCCCACGGAACATCTCAAATGTCACATCGTTAATATCGACCTGGGCTACGACGGTACCGTCTACACCTTTTAACGTAAATTCATTAAGGGCGATGTAAGAGGAATTCCCCGACTTTTTACGAATCTCAAGCTCCAAGAGTGGATATTGTACAATACGTGGTTTGAGACGCTCCGGATCTCCCTTGCCACTCATCAGCCTGACTAACTCCCGTAATTCTTCCTTCTTCCAATCGGCGTAAAAGCCGAGATGGCCTGTATGAACCCCAACAAAAGCAATATCCGGAATACGGTCGATGAAATTGTGAAATGCCTGTAGCATCGTACCATCGCCCCCGATGGAGATAACAATCTCCGGCGATTCTGCATCCAGCTTGAACCCTTCTTCCTTCGCCAGCGCGTGAAACTGCTGACTGAGATCAATCGATAACTGGTCTCCGCGGTCTTGAACATAGTATCTCAAGATGAAAGCTCCTTTGTGGTCATTATACTACCGATGATAATCAATTCCGCGGAAGAACACAACGTTTGAGCGCATATTCAGTTAAATATAGAAGAATCGTTGACTTATTTATTGGCATGTCGTCTAGGCTTGAGAATGGAACTTAATATCGCAAGGAATAACAACAACACGATGAGGCTTACAAAAACAATCATTCCGGATAAGAAAATCAGTCCCCAGTCCGGTGTATACGTTGATAACGATGGGATGAAACCGGGCTCCATGAGAACGGGTGAAGAGGAACGCCCCATCAGGGGTGTCCACAACAGCAGGACCAGCATAGGTGCGATTAGCGCATGGATTGCTCTGGCAAATAGAAATGGACCGTATCTCATGGGTGTGTTGCTAAGAACACTCATAATCTGTGCATGGACGGATAATCCCCCCCAAGAGAGAACAAAGGCTGCTGCTGCTACTTTATAGACGAGTGGGATGGATGCCCCGGCACCCCCAGCCTCTTTGTTCCCCAGCGTTACTTCAAACAGCCCACCGACCAAGCTAGGAGATAAGGATGGAGGCAGTCCGCTATGTCGTAACAATTGCTCGGTTATCCCGTATAATCCGCCAAGCCAACCGGTCTGGACAAGTAGCTCCATCATGACCGAGAAGAATACAACCAGCCCTCCTACGATAATAATAAGGCGAAGGGATGAGGAGACTGCCTGGCGCAGCAGTTCACCGAATGCCCGTCCGTCAGCTTTTCTTGCTTCATGCATCGCATAGATGGCCCGGACCAGTCTGTTTCTAGGTATCCCCTCCGATGGAGATCCAGAAGAACTGTCTGGGTGTGAGCCTTTTGCTGTACCCCCGTGAAAACGCATGAGCATACCCACCAGAAAAGCTGCAGCGTAATGGCTCGCAACCAATACTGGAGCAATGGCGACATTATGGAAGAATCCAACCGATACCGCTCCAATCATGAAGATCGGATCGGATGATGTAGTGAAGGCAACGAGCCGTTCTCCTTCTTCCCGGGTAACCAGCTTTTGTTCCCATAACTGAGCGGTCAGTTTCGCCCCTGTAGGATAACCGGATGCACAGCTCACGGCAAATACAAAACCACCGCTTCCGGGAACACGAAACAATGGGCGCATCAGTGGATTTAGCAAGGTACCTAGAAAATGAACAATGCCAAAGCCGAGCAGCAGCTCGGACAGCACCAAAAAAGGAAAAAGGGAGGGAAACAATACGTCCCACCAGATGGACAGTCCACGTACACCTGCATGCCAGGTTTCCGCTGGATACAAGACCATTAACACACAAAGGATCAGGAGAGCGATTGTGACCAGGACATGGGTGAGTCGTTGTGAAGCAGCCATGAATTCTTCTCCTTTATATTTGGAATGGTCGGTGTGCGGAAGTCTGTGATGTTATTGCCATCAATATATGAAAAAAAGTGGACAAACAGTACAAAATTATACGTAGAAAGCGCTTGCAAAAGTGGCTGTGTTTTTGAGTGATGTGTGCTAAAATGAGAAAAACGCCTGAACGTCACCTAATTGTCTCCAAGGTGGAATTCAATTCGGATGGAGTGATGATCATGAGTCTTGTCACCGGAATCCTGGTCTGTGCTTTTGTATATGTGATACGTGCCTCGCTGGTACGCTCTGAGGAAGAGGACTGGCGGAGTTATTAATGAAATATCTAGTGCGCCAACCCAAGCGGTTGGCGCTTTTTTTGTGTTATGTTTCGAATAAGGTCCTATATACAGATGGCAGGTTACATGTCCTGATGATTTCATGTTATATAGGACTTTTTGTTTTTTTTTGATAGAATGGAGATAAAGGCTTTTGTGGCCTGGATATTGTTACTGTTTTCACAATGTTCACGGAACGTGTAATATATGGCAAAATTCGACATCAGAAAGGGGAATCAGACGAATGAATCCCAGTTTGAGTATTTATGACAATCTTGGCGGTGAGAAAGGTGTTCGCGCACTGGTCGAGGCTTTCTATCCGATCGTTCAGCAGAATGAGCAGCTGGCTCCGCTTTTCCCGGAAGATATTCAGCCGGTCATCGACAAGCAGTATATGTTTTTGTCTCAGTTTTTTGGAGGACCAGGGCTGTTTTCCGAGGCGTTTGGACATCCGATGATGCGTGCCCGTCATATGCATTTTGAAGTGACGGTTGAACGGGCTGAGGCGTGGCTTGCATGTATGGATCAAGCCTTAACACAGATTGGTGTGGAGGAGCCCTTGCATTCGTTTATCCTACAGCGTTTATCCGGGCCTGCACATCATTTTGTGAATACACCGTAGATCCGAATATGATTATAAGCGTACGGGAGAGGGATGGAAGAGATTGGAATTAGAGCCACTGTATAAGGTGAAAGTGACCTGCCATTATTGCGAAACCGAGTATGAAACCTCACGGGTAAGACCGAGTTTGAAAAGGCCCTACCGGACGGATTCGGATTTTTGTGCTTACTACAAGCTGGAGAATCCAGATTTTTATGTGGTACGCATCTGTCCGCAGTGCGGGTTTGCCACGACGGAGAACGCAACGGAGCATTTAAATGATGCTCAGCGCAAGGCTTTTAAGGAACAGATCGGTAACCGCTGGGTTAAACGTGATTATAGCGGAGCACGAACAATGGAACAGGCGTTGGCAACGTACAAGCTTGCCTTGCTGTGCGCACAGGTTATCCGGGAGAAAGATCGTGTCGTCGCTGGTCTGCTGCATCATATAGCTTGGTTGTATCGTTATATGGAGGACCATGCACAGGAACATCGTTTTCTTGAATTTAGCCTGGAAGCCTATGTGAAGGTGTTCGAACGTGAAGGAACGGGTGGCAATGAAGCCAAACTGTTGTATTTGCTCGGGGAATTGAACCGCAGGGTAGGACGGTTTAATGAAGCAGTGCAATGGTTCAGCAAGGTCATTCATGACAAGCGGATCACAGATGCGGCCATGATTCGTGCTTCAAGGGAACAGTGGGCCGTGCTGCGTGAGCAGATGATTTCAAGTAAGTTGGAACTCCCTGAAGAGATGCTGGAAACAGACAAAGAGGCTGCAAAGCGCAGCCCCCTCTAGGTTAATCTTACATTAGTTACGGACAGGACGGCTAGATAACAAATAGTCACTGTCGTTGTCGATCACGGTCATGCTTGTATTACAGCAGGGAAAGACCAGTAATTTCTTTTTGCCTTCGCGAATGAGCACAAGCTCTTTGGGTTTGAGGGGGAGCAGCACGTTGCTTGCATGACAGTAGGGACATTGCTGTACATAGATGTCTCCCATCACAATATCGTAAGGCCAGCTGTTCTCAAACGGAATCATTCTTGTTCGCCTTCTGGTGCGGAAGGTTTGGAGGCTTCTTGTTTGGCGAGTTCCGCAATCTTCTGCATCAGGATATGTTGGGGCATGTGCATCAGGTGCTCCAAAGGTACGCCCAAGGATTCTGCTAATTTGACGGCTGTATCAGCCGATACTTGTAAAGGTTTCATACGTTTACCTCCTGAAAGTTACTATGAATACATGTTTAAAAAGTCTGGTTTTCAGTACCGAGAAGATGGAATGAAGCTAGAAATGGAGTAGCGGAGCGTAGGCAAACTACGTGAGCAACTACATTGTTTCCAAAGGAAACAACCTTCGTAAGCATCCGCTTATTTCGGCTGAATTTCAACTTCGATGCTGATGATGCCGTTAGGCATGATTCGTAATCAAAAGTGGACTTTTTGAACAACCTCTGTAGCTATTTCTCTAGTATAGAGATATGGCTGACAGAAAACCAGTTTTTAATTCAATCCTAACCATCCAATTTATAGAGAGAGGTGCCTTATTAAATGAAAACGCCATTACACCCCGTATGGGATCTGGAGTCCATTTTTAGTGGAGGTTCTTCCTCCGAGACATTTGCTACGTATCTGATTGAACTGGAAGAGGATGTACGTAAACTGCAACATCTGTTGAACGAAACAGATGCACCGACTTCATTAGAAGAGACGGCTGCATTTGATCCGATTTTGGAACTACTGCAAAGCTGTTATATCCGCATATCGGAAGGATCTGCGTTTGTATCCTGCCTCTCATCGCAAAACCAGAAGGACAAAAAGGCAACGCAGCTTCAAGGCGCCATCAGTTCCCTTGGTGCGATGCTGAACGGCAGCAAATCGAAGTTTGATAATACACTCAGTCAGACATCGGATTCGGTGTGGGACGCTTGGATTGCTCGGGAAGATATTCAGCCGCTGGCATTTGTACTGAACGAGAGTCGCACGCTGGCTCGTGAGAAGCTGTCGCCTGAACTGGAAGGCCTTGCACTGGATCTGGGTGTGGATGGTTACCATGGTTGGGGCAAATTCTATAACACGATTGTCAGCAAGGTGAACATTCCATTTGAGCAAGATGGGGAAACGGTGATGCTCTCCGCAGGACAGGCTGCCAACAAGCTGAGCGATAGTGATCGGAATGTACGCGAGACGGTATTCGCAAACTGGGAGCAAGCTTGGACTGATGTCGAAGATTTCTGTGCTGACACGCTGAATCATCTCGCGGGATTCCGTCTGAAGTTATATGAGAAACGTGGCTGGGATGATATCCTCAAAGAACCTCTGGCCATCAACCGGATGTCACGTCAGACATTGGATACGATGTGGGATGTGATTAATGGTGCCAAACCTGCACTTGTTCAATATCTGGAGCGCAAGGCAGAACTGCTGGGGGTAGACAAGCTCAGCTGGAGCGACGTAGATGCACCTGTAGGTAAATCAAGTGGCAAAATCACTTACGATGAGGCAGCCATCAATATTGTTGAACAATTTGCCAAGTTCAGTCCTAAACTTTCCTCGTTTGCAGAGATGGCTTTTGAGAAACGCTGGATCGAAGCAGAAGACCGTCCTGGCAAGCGTCCAGGCGGATTCTGTACGTCTTTGCCACTTAGCAAAGCAACCCGAATTTTCATGACCTTCTCCGGGACACCATCTAATGTGTCGACTCTTGCGCATGAACTTGGGCATGGATATCATCAACACATTATGGAAGAGTTGCCTGCATTGAATCAACGTTATGCGATGAATGTGGCTGAGACAGCGTCCACGTTTGCTGAACTGATTGTAGCAGATGCCCTGGTGCAGGCGGCAACAGATGAGCAAGAGAAGCTGGCTTTGCTGGAAGACAAGATACAGCGAAGTGTGGCTTTCTTTATGAACATCCATGCCCGGTTCCTGTTTGAGAATCGTTTCTATGAACAACGCAAAAAAGGTCTGGTCAACGCGGATGAATTATCCAAATTAATGGTGGAGGCGCAGCAGGAAGCGTTCTGCGGTGTACTTGCATCAGATCATCCTCATTTCTGGGCATCCAAACTGCATTTCTATCTGACGGGTGTGCCATTCTATAATTTCCCATACACGTTCGGTTATATGTTCAGTGCGGGAATCTATGCGAGAGCACAGCAAGAAGGAACGGCATTTGCAGATAAATACGATGATTTGTTGCGGGATACAGGGCGTATGACGGTCGAAGAACTTGCTCAGAAACATCTGGGTACGGACCTGACACAACCGGAATTCTGGCAAAATGCTGCGGACTTGGTTATTGCCGATATTGAGCAGTTTCTGCAGATGACAGCAACCGAAAAATAGGTTGAATATAATAGGTTGAATATATATGAAAAGGCTGCAATTCCGTGTTAACAGACACAGGATTGCAGCCTTTTTTTGTACAGAATCCTCATTTTTGATTCTCGAAGATTTTGTCGTAATTAATTGAAAAAGCTCAGTTTAAGGGAGCGGAATGGCAATTAATTGTGCAAATCATAGTTAGAAATACCCAACTTTGCCTTTCTTTGTTGAATGAGCACATATGATGTCATATAATGAGTCGTAAGTCCTTGCTGTATAGGACTATAAGCATATAAGGAGAGTGTTAATATGAAAATTGATGAGCTTTCATTAGCGAGACAGTTGGATCTGGTATTCAAAGAACTTGATAATGAGTTATCAGGGTTAGATTCAGGGGTAGTTTTTGTGCAAATACGAAACAACGTAATTGGGAAATTCGGTATTCGACATAATCCGATAGCTGGACGAGATGGGCAGATGGATGTGGAGGAAGGGGGGCTAAACGAAACCCAGAGAACTTCTTTCCGGGCAATGGCTCTGGAGACGTTGAAATTCAAACGTAATTGGACGCATGGCGAAATATCGTACGACTTCACAGTAAGACAAGGTATGATTTTGGTAGATGCAACGATGGAGTCTAATTACAATATGGCGAGCCTGATGATTCGTTACCCTAGAACCAATACATACAAGGATTCAGATATGGAGTCGACCTCCTAATTAGTTGCACAAGAGAAAGCGGCACTTCCGAAGAAGGCCGCTTTTACTTTTGAATTCTGCTTAGGCTCAAGCAATAATTACGAGCTTACGAACGACCCGATAATTGCTGCTCAGCGATTTGCACCAGACGTTTAGTGATGTATCCACCCAGAGAACCTGTCTCACGGGAAGTATAGTTACCGTAGTAACCATCTTGTGGAATAGTTACACCCAGCTCTTGAGCAGCTTCAATTTTCAATTGTTGCAATGCTGCTGTTGCTTGGGGAACGACCAGGTTGTTGGAGCGGCTACCGCTACCTTGGTTTTGACTTCCGTACATATGTGTCACCTCCTTATGGGTTGGTGATGTTAGTATGGTTAGAGAATACGGAAATATACATGATATGGCGTAAGGAAAAATATGGATAACAATCAGTGCACAGGACACATAAAAAAGCCGACCCAATGCGGGTCGGCAAGTTGTATTTGGATATCAAAATATAGGGTGATATGCGTAAAAGCAAAATAGAGCATGATCAGCTCGCTTAGTCTGTAGGAGGTATAACCTCAATACGTGTAAATAACTCAACAGGCTGTTCCGGTTCCAAGCGAATCAACCCGGTTTGTTCATCCGATAAAGCCAAATTAGGTGCATCCGGGAGCCAAGTGTACGGTTCAATGCACAAGAACTGATCGGATTCACCTTTGGTAAAGAGAACCCAATGTTTGAAAAATGCTTCATCTGCTGAATATTTCAATGTATATCCATCTTGCCTGCGTAAGTAAGCCGTAGCCGGTTCACCTTCGGTAGCTTTCAACAGGGTATCCCAGTTACGTCCCTGCAAATTGATGCCTTCGTTCAGAGCAGACCATTCACCCAGGGATTCCAGTTCACCTGTCGGTAGTTGTTCTTCATTCTGTCCGTATATTCCGGAAACAGGCAGTTGCAGTGTCCAGTCGGCAGGTTTGCCGTCTAACAAAAACCATGTATGATATCCCATCCCAAAAGGAGCAGGCGTTGAGCTCAGATTGGTGACTCGCAGACGTTGGCTAAATACAGCGTTTTGCAGACTGAACGTCATCTCAAGTTTTAGGGGAATCGGGAATTGGGCCATCCAATGCTCTTCATTTTCGGTCAGTAATTCAGTCGTAATTGCACAGCCGTCTTCATCTTCCTCAATGTCACTGACACACCAGGATTGGGTACGGTGGAGACCGTGAATATGGTTGTCATTCGCCGTGTTCTGATCAAACTGGTAACGAACGCCTTCATATTCGAATTGTCCACGATGAATGCGCCCTGGTG
This sequence comes from Paenibacillus sp. FSL R5-192, assembly GCF_000517845.1. Classification (NCBI taxonomy): domain Bacteria; kingdom Bacillati; phylum Bacillota; class Bacilli; order Caryophanales; family Paenibacillaceae; genus Paenibacillus; species Paenibacillus sp. FSL R5-192. The sequence goes on from NZ_ASPR01000048.1 coordinate 49,379, forward strand.
GAATCAGGAGAGGAACGCCAAAATGGTACGGCTTCTGCAGATAAAAGGCAAGATCGTCTTCATCCGGACGGCGGACGACATCTCTGTCCTGCACTAAATCGCGAATAGAAATAATATTATTTCCAAGACGCGGCAGCAGGGTGATTTCCAATTCACGGCTATGTAGGATATACGTGTCGTAACCATTCCATTGGCCTTTGGTCACTTGTTTCATATCGATGCTCCTTTTCCCACTTGAAATCTGTCTGCAAGCAGTTGTGATGAAGCTACTGCTGCAGGCGTGTCGTTGTGTACATGCCAGCTATTTCCTGCGCTATTTCGTGTGAAGTAGGCAACAGGATAAGCAATTCCATCATAACAGATTTTGATGTCTCGGGTAAAAAAGTTCAACTCATTTTGACATTCACGCCTGTGCGCATTAAGATGGAACTCTGAAAGCATTTATTAGAATTAAATGACATGAAATCGATGACAGGGATAAGTAGGCCAAGAGAATCCTCTCCAGAAAGCCGGTGGTTGATGTGAACCGGTGTGAGCTCTTTACCGAATGGACCCTTGAGTGTAGGTTTGAACAGGTTAAGCCAGAGATGGGCTTGCCCCACTAGAGTCTGCCGTATAATCCACGTTACGGAACAATGAAGGCATTTCTTCAGCTTGACTTGATTTCAGGGTCAGGAGCAATCGAAGAAAAGCGAATAAGGGTGGCACCACGGTCTCACGTCCCTTGCGGATGTGGGGCCTTTTTGCGTTCGCAGAGAATGGCAGGAGTTTTTTATATACAATCAGGGAGGCGTTATGTGTAATGAAAACAGTACTTTCAGGTATTCAGCCAAGCGGTAAGCTCACATTGGGCAACTATATTGGTGCAATCAAAAATTTTGTAAAACTCCAGCATGACTATCAATGTCATTTCATGGTGGTTGATCTTCACGCCATCACCGTGGCTCAGGAGCCAGCAGCATTGCGTGAACAGTCTGAAGCGGTAGCCGCACTGTTTATTGCAGCAGGTATTGATCCGTCGAAGTCTAACGTATTTCTGCAATCCCATGTACCGCAGCACGCGGAATTGGGCTGGTTGATGACAACGCTGACCTCCATGGGTGAGCTTGAACGCATGACTCAGTTTAAGGATAAATCATCCGGTAAAGATTCCGTTGGTGCCGGACTGTTTGTGTATCCATCATTAATGGCGGCTGATATTTTGTTATACAATGCTGACCTTGTACCAGTAGGTGAGGACCAGAAGCAGCATCTGGAACTGACACGTGATCTGGCAGGACGTTTTAACCACCGTTATGGGGAGTACTTCACCATTCCAGATCCGTATATTCCGCAGGTGGGTGCACGGGTAATGTCACTTGATGATGCCTCTTCGAAAATGAGCAAAAGTAACCCTAACGCTGGCAGCTATATTGCCCTGCTGGATCCGCCGGATGTGATTCGCAAAAAAATCAGCCGTGCCACTACAGATTCGGGACGTGAAGTCGTATATGATCCGGCAAACAAACCGGAAGTCAGCAATCTGATGAGTATTTATGCTGAATGTGCAGGTATGACGCTTAAGGAAGTAGCTGAGCGTTATGAAGGCAAGATGTATGGTCCGTTCAAAAAGGAACTGGCTGAAGTGGTTGTATCTGTGATTGAACCGCTGCAACAACGATATAATGAGATTCGTGAGTCTGGCGAATTGGCGGATGTTCTGGATACGTCAGCCCGTCGTGCAGAAGAAGTTGCTGCTCAAACGTTGGATGCAGTTAAAGAACGTATGGGATTTGTTCCGAGACGTAAACAGTAGTCCTGAACAAAGATCTTCATTTCATGCAATGAATAGTTAACATAAATAAAGAGGAGCCCTATTGAAGGACTCCTCTTTATTCATGCGTTCATTATTGAACTATCAAATGACCTGCTCAAGAAGTGGGCTCTGAAGCAGCCGAGCGAACTTCCTGACGTTCTTTTTTGGCGCGAATCACAAATCCCCAGCCAATGTTGGCAATGGACAGGACAAACAGTAGTGCAGCAAACCAACCGGAGTAGGAGATCATAATTGCTGAAACCGTTAACAAGATAATCGAAGAGAATGCGAACCATAAAGACAAGCCTTTACTCATTGGGAAAAACCTCCATATACAAATTTAGTAAAACTCCGTATAACCTGTAGCCTACGAGCCATAATAATCTTGCAAGCTTGCAATTACATTACAGACACAGATTGAAGGGAGATTATAAATATGGCTCAAGGATCTCGTTCTAACAACTTGGTGGTACCTCAGGCAAATTCAGCATTGCAACAATTGAAAATGGAGGCTGCACAGGAACTGGGTGTAACTATCCCACAAGACGGTTACTATGGTAACTACACTTCCCGTGAAACAGGATCTTTGGGTGGATATATCACCAAACGTCTGGTACAAATCGCTGAGCAGTCTCTGGCTGGGTCTGGCAAATAATTTATTTTAACCAACAGCAACAAAACAGGATAAACAGAAAGCCCGGAGCGGAAACGCTCCGGGCTTTCTCGCGTATCAGTTCCTATGTCTGATTGTGCCTTGCCATGCTCACTTCGTCAAGGGCGTGCAGACAAAAGTTTTTTATCCATTTTCTCATCGCTTAACCAGCCTACATAGGTATCAATCGTTTCAAAATTCCGATCCATCACAATCACAGCGACAAATGGATATTGTTTCCGGTGTCGATAACGTACATCTGCCCAACGGACCTTGTAACCGGCAGGCAGTTCTTCAACCTCTGCCACCGCATAGGAGGTGAAATAGAGGAAGGCACTGACTTCCGGTGATTTGCGTGAAGCAGCAACGGCCGCATGAGTAGAAGACGAAGCGTGCAGACTCCATACCAGATTAGAACCATCCATTTTACCGATCACATAACTGCCGTCCTCAACTCGTTTAACCACATGCCAGCGGTTCCAGGATATCGTTGGAATGACGATGTATCTTGCCTGCTCTGGGCTGTTGTCGAGACGTCTGACTTTTCTGACCGCTTGTGCACGAGCAATCGTTCGCCATATATAATATAAACCGGTCAAACTATACAACGTAACGAAGAGTGGTGCAGGGGCGATCAGATCAAAGGCCCATAACAGGATAGCTATGACATGTGTAGTGAATAGAAACGGATCAAAAATATGAATGATGTTCCAGGCGATCCAGCGTTCCGTAAAAGGCCGGGCGGCTTGGGTTCCATAGGTGTTGAACAGATCGGTGAATACATGAAAGCCTACGGCCACAGCGGTCCACGTGGCAACGTGTCCAATAGGGACACCAGGGAATATCAATGCAATGACGCCGGTGATGAGCAAAACCCATAACAGGAGAAATGGCAGAGAGTGTGACAAACCCCGATGATTCCGAATGTAAAGCGAGTTGCTTTTGAGACGTAACGCAGTATCAATGTCCGGGGCCTGAGAACCGGCGATCGTGCCAACCATTACCGCAGCTGCAAGCATGGGACTCGCCGCGACGACAGGATCGACATAAGCCAGACCGGCTAGACCAATCCCCATGACAAAATGTGTAGAGGTATCCATAAACGTCTCCTTTGTGTGGTATATCGTTCTAAGGCATATTACTTCTCTATCTAGGTGATACCCATATATAGTGTATAATATCCGTTTGTCAGGATGCAAAACATCCCTAATTTCAAAGTTATGACAATTTCCTGTGCTATACCCAATAAATGTACGTAGTTTGTCAAACTATTTTGGCATTTCCTATGATAAACTTTATATCGAATACTGAGAAAAAATGCGGCAGACAATGCGGGGTCGGTTATATTACATAAATATTTATGGGCATTGTTCCTTAAAACCGTTACAATAATATAGAATCTCATAAAAAGTAGGTTTCTTTGAATACATATGTCACAGTAGATGGATAAAGCGAAAAGAACGTGATTTTGGATTCACATATGTATGCGTATTCATAAGAGAAGATGCAGAAGGGACGAGGAAGATGCTGAAAAAGTACAAATGGACATGGATGCTGCTCGGGCTCGCACTGATAATGGCTGTGTATCTGATGTGGGGCACCGTATTTGCCAGTAAGGAAAAATTACCCGAGATTCGTGAAATCCAATCCTTTTCCATGGAAAATGTAGATGGCAGTACGGTATCACTGGAGGATACGCAAGGGAAAGTCCGATTGTTCTACTTTTATTTCACCAGTTGTCCGGATGTCTGCCCGATTACGACGTTTACGTTATCCCAGGTGCAGGATCTGTTGAAAGAGGACGACACCTTTGGTAAAGATGTCTCATTTGTATCTATTTCATTCGACCCGAAAGTCGATACAAGAGAGAAGATTAAGACGTTTGCGGACCGTTTCCACGCGGATTATTCCGGATGGTACTTCTTACGAGGGGATATGGACAAAACAAAACAGTTGGCCAAGGAATCATTCCAGATCCTGATCGATGGGGAGAGTAAGGATGATTTTGCCCATATGAATATGATTGGTCTGGTGGATGAGAACAACCAGCTGCGCAAGGTATATAATGCATTTAATACAGAGGACGTTGTGCCAGCTGTCATTGCCGAGGATATTCGCAATCTGATTAAGGAATAATCATCTGATACTCATATTGTAAAGGCTGCCTTCAGGTTGGATATCAACCCAAAGGCAGCCTTCTGGTATTTCATTTTAATAGGAAGGATGTTCAGGGTATTGGATGTATGTCTCTAACCCGGCTTTCTCCAGCTGGGCAATGATATACTCATCAGGTGTTCCTTCCACACCCGCATATCCTCGTCGTGTATACATCTGTACTGCATCCGGGAAAGCATCCCGAAGGACACCTCTAATTTTTTTGCCGGAACTGTCATTATCCATAAATAAAAAGACTTCATCGTAACCGACTTGCTTGCGCAGGGTCTCCAACTTGAGGGAATTAAGTGTTCCAAACGTACATAGAATGTTGATTTCGGGTCCAACCAGACGTTTCAGTTTGCTTCGGTCATTCTTACCTTCCACAATGACATGAATAGGCATGATATTCACCTCTTGTTCGAGAGCTTATGTCGACATTCCCCGGGAAATGTTGCAGCGAAAATCGACTGATTATATAAAATGGACTCCTTTCTTTACACGACTGCTAACTGGATAGAACAACACATCAAGTTTGAGGTCTTATTTCATAAATGCATCATTAGGTCAGTAATAGCTTTAGTGGCCGTTCCGGTTACGGATCGTTCTTCCGATCGCTGTTGTCTCCATATATTTCTGATTTGCTTTTATAAAGTTAATATTTGGAGACAAAGGCGAACGCTACCGCTTCTTCAAAATCGATTCCGTCCCCTTCACTACTTTTGGCTAATTGTTCAACCTTAATGATCTTCAATAAGATAAAACCTTCGGTGATTGTAAAAGATAGATTTCCCAGTTAGCTTTTATTAACGTGTAAAACGTTAGTCCATTTTATATAGTTTAGCTGTAAATGGGGGAATGATGCAAAGCTAATGAAAATACTGGCCTAATTGATGTCATTACGGTAAGGACACAGAGTCTGATCGGAATTTAATTCAATATACTTTTCGGATCGGACAGGGAAGCTTCGCGTCTGGATGTATAGTATGGAAGCAGCAACATACCAATCATTAACAAAAGAAACGCGATGAAATAGGGTGATAACCCAACACGAAGTTGCCCGGCTGTGATGGGGCCGATGAAAGAGCCGATGGAGGTGGCAATGGATTGCAACGAGAAAATGCGGCCCAACTTGCTTCCTCCGCTCAGACGGATAAATAGGGTTGCCATAGCTGGAAAGATGATGCCTTTGGACATCCCAAGTACAAATAATACAGTAGACAACGGAACTTGCGGAATGGCTGCCATCACAAAAAAACACAAGGACATTAACAGCACGCCCGCAACCAGACGCAGTTTGGGGGAATACCGGTTGAGGAATAACATGCTGAGTGTGAAGAGTGCCCCAATACTGATTATAGAGAACAGCAGTCCGGTAGACATGATGGACGATTGTCCTCCGCCCCGCAGGGGTAATTCGAAGAAGAGAATCCCTTGGGCACAGGCAATCACCAGAGGCAAGGCAAAGTATCGCCAGGACACCGGCAGGAATGCACTTGTGGCATCTACTGGTGAAACGTCAGCTTTGGCAGGTTCAGTTACTCTCTCCTGCTGCTTGATGATGCCGCGGGGCATCGTCATGAAAGCAATGACACCTGTGAGAATAAGCAGATAGCCCAAACCTGAGAATGTAGCAGAGAATCCCATGGAACCCACAATGATCGCACCGGCTGCTGGTGATACGACAGATGCAAGGGTATGCACTACCCCGTGACCCGACATATACTTCCCTTGTTTCACCGGATCGCTGGATAACTGTGCAAGCAGGGCGAGACATGCAGGAGACAGGAAGGCCAGCACAAACCCGCTGATGGAACGCAGCGCCAGCAATTGCCATGGTGTTTGGACATAGGCTTGTAAGAGCAGGATGAATCCTGCACCGAGCAGACTGAATACAATGTAGCGGCGACTGCCATGTTTATCGATTTGTGTTCCAGCAATCAGATTGCCAGGAAGATGTGTTAAGGAATAGATGCCCATCATCCAGCCAATGAAAGTAGGGGCGGCTCCCAGCGAGATGGCAAAAGGGGTCAGAATGGGATACTGGGCGTGCAAATCAAATACGGCAAGGAACAAAAACAGGTATAGCCAGATGGCCGTTTTCACATAAGCCCCTCCTTGTTAAGCGATGCATGTTCAAACTACAGGTCTTGAACGTGTTCCCCGTTCGCCCGGCAGAACCTCATGGTACTACTTGTACGCCCGGCGGGACGAACTTAGACCGTTTATTTTTAAGGGAGAGGGCTTAGCTGACAGCAGCTTCGGAAATCATGTATAATATTCGGGAGTGTTACGAATGAATTCTAATACGGAAGGTGTAGTCATGAACATAGAAGTAATCAAAGAGTTTGTGATGCAGAACTGGCTGGTGATCGTGGTTGCACTGATCATATTGTTCTTTGTTCTGAATGTGGTCAAAACCGTATTGAAATGGGCGATTGCCATCATCATTATTGCGGCTCTACTGATATACAGCGGCATCTCCATTGATCAGATCAAACAGACAGTGACAGACGTACAATCCAGCACGATGGACACATTGAAGAAGGAAGCAACCAGCATGATGCTTAAGGAGGCTTCCAAAGCGAAATACGTCAAAGGACAGGATGGAGTGTTCACCATCACAAGTCCCAATGTGGAGATTAAGGGCAGAACTCAATCGGATAAAGTTGATGTGACCTTCCGCGGAATTTCACTTGGCGAATGGAAACTCGACAATGAAACTATACGTACGTTTGTCGAACAGGCACAGGAGAACAAAACAGCACCAGCATCGTAGTAAAGGGGGAATCGGTACGTGCTGCAGAATTGGCTGGACAGCCTGAAGGAATTGAATGGCATCACGATTATGCTGTTGCTGATTGTGGCTGCTTCATTATTGCAGGGTTGGTCCAGAGGGGCTTCGCGTTCAGCAGGCAGACTCTTTGGGTTCCTGATGGATGGCATTATGGCGGTCATTGGTATTCTGTTGTCGATCGGTTTAACGTTGTGGCTTGCGCCATATGTACAGCAGTGGCTGTCTGAGTATGCTTCAGCCATGCCTAACCGTGAGTTGAACCGATGGGAACAGATGTATTATACGTTGGTTACGGCAATTGCAGATTTTCCGCTGATGCGGTTCGCTGTATTATTTGTACTTAGCTATGGACTCATCCGACTGATTCTCGGGTTTCTCTCTTCATTTATTTTTAGCAGTAGGCAGAGGTCAGCCGAGGAAAGTGCGCCTAAAGGTATGTTTAGTCGGTTGACGGGTGCATTTATTGGCACGATCATAGGCTCCGTCCGCGGAATGATTGTCATCGCAGTTTTGTTCATGATTGTCAGTCTTTACCCTGGGAGCATGTTCAGCCGATATGTGGAAGCATCTCCGATCTATATGCAAGGGGCTAAATCGGTTATCGAACCGTTGTCCGGCACGTTTATCAAGGACAAGCTACCCGTATTTACGCAGGCTGTGCAGAAGGAACTGGGCGGCATCCTGCAACGCAAATATGAAGTCATCGACCATAATATTCCGACGGATATTGAATCTGCAGCGAGTGAGATTGTCAAAGGCCAATCGATAGATGAAGCCAAAGCAAGAGCGCTTTACGACTGGGTAGGTTCACGTATTCAGTATGACTATGGTAAAGTGGATGACTATGAGCAAAAGGGCATATGGCATGAACAAAATCCACAGAATACATTTGATACACGCAAAGGCGTATGTATTGATTATGCCCGTCTTTATGCCGTGATGGCCCGTTCACAAGGACTTGAAGTCAAAGTTGTTACAGGACTTGGTTATAACGGCCAGGGAGGGTACGGTCCACATGCGTGGAATGAGGTGTATTTAAGTGATTCCGAGAGCTGGGTTCCGCTTGACCCGACATGGGCGATCAGTGGAGACTGGTTTAATCCTCCGAATTTTGCCGACACCCATCTAAAGGATCAATCAGCTTAGCAATACAACGGACATGGGTCCGGAATATGACGACGTTGCCAGGTTATCATGCCGCGGAGAATCAGTTTGAGCGGTATGCATCAAGTCATGAAAGAGGTAGGATGGATGAAAAAACATTCCAATGAGAAGGATGAACTTACGGACAAACGGCGCTTCAGTTACCGAATGAACGTATTTTTCTTCGCTTCCTTTGTTATTTTTAGCGTTATTATTGTACGCTTGGCCTTTTTGCAATTCGTGGAAGGGCCTGAACTTAGCCAGGAAGAAGCAAGTAACATTACCAAGGATGTACCACTTCCTCCTGTGAGAGGCACGATCTATGATTCTACAGGTGAGGTGAAGTTGGCTTACTCCAAGCCCATTCAGTCTCTCTACCTGACACTGTATAAAAACTATGGGGATGTTGATGGGAAACCGAGTCCTAACATAGGGGAAGTGCAGGATATTGCAACCCGGTTGCATGATGTGTTTGAACAGTACAAGCTGAAGGACTCAGAGCCACTTACGGTGGAGAAAATTATTGAAGAGATGGACTTGAACTCCCGCAAAGCGAACGGTTTTATGCCACGTCTGATCAAGAGTGATCTGTCCGAGGAAGAAGTTGCTTATTTCCTACAGCACAAGGACGAGTTCAAAGGTATTCAGATCGTCGAGGAGAGTGTACGATTCTACGATCCGGATACGGTAGCGGTTCAGACCATCGGTTATCTGAAGAAGTTCAGAAGTTCGAAGTCCTTGAACAAATACAAAGAGGTGGACGAGGCCAATAAAACGCAAACGGATCCGGGCCTGGTGTATACGGAAAATGAATTTGTAGGCTTTGATGGACTGGAACTGCAATATCAGGATGCTCTCCGCGGCAAAAGCGGATATACATCCGTTGATGTCGATTTGCGTAATTTGCCTGAAGGTGTAGCAGGTTCTACCCCGCCGCAGAAAGGGTACGACCTGATTTCCAGCATTAACAAGAACGTTCAGGTGAAAACAGAACAGGCCATTCTGGATCAGTTGAGTTGGCTTCATCGGAATCAGGTTTCCGGTCGATTACATCCGAATGCCAAGACCGGATTTGCAGTTGCGATGGAAGTGGATACGGGGAAAATCGTATCTGCTGCCAGTATGCCAGATTATGATACCAACATCTGGAGAACAGGCAGTATCACAAATGATCAGTATGATGATATCAAATATGTGTATCAAAATGGTACGATTCGTTCATTCCCTCCGGATGACTCTAAAAAGCGAGCTGAATCGATCGTGCTACTCGGTTCCACCATCAAACCGCTTAGTGTCTTGATCGGTTTGAAAGAAGGTTTCTTCACTACCAATACGGTTTATTCGGATAGAGGTTCAACGACCTTTGGTGGGGACAATCGCAGAGTGCAGAACTCATCAGGGCATGTGTATGGTGCAATGTATCCTCGTGATGCGATTCGTCATTCCTCGAACGTATTCATGATTGATGAGATTGGGAAGAAGATGTATTCAAAATACGGTGCGACCGGAATTGACAAATGGGATGAATACATGAAGCAGTTCGGCCTTGGGGTATCTACAGGGGTTGATCTGCCGAATGAATTCCTGGGCATACGGGATTACATGAACGAAACGGAAAGCTCGCTGACTCGTCTCGTGTATGGTTCCTTTGGACAGCAGGGAAAATACACAACCATGCAGTTAGCACAGTACACGACAATGCTGGCGAACAAAGGAAAGCGGATGGAGCCACAATTGGTTAGAGAGTTCCGGGATTCGGAAGGCAACGTGGTCGAGAAAGTAAAACCGAAGGTACTCAGCACGGTGGAGTTTAACGATGCCTACTGGAATGAAGTACAACGAGGCATGGCAACCGAGGTATCTGCATTTAGCGGATTCCCTTATGACTTTGCTAGAAAAACAGGAACATCGACACAGGTAGTAGGCGGTAAACTGGTGGATAACGGTGTATTTATCGCCTATGCACCACGTAATAATCCAAAGCTTGCTGTCGCTGTGGTTATCCCCGAAGGGGGCTTTGGTTCCAGTAGTGCGGCTCCGGTTGCACGTGCGATCTTCGATGCCTATGACGAGGAATTCGGTCTCGACGGTGTACCGAAGAAAGACAAAAATAAAGATTCAGAATCGGAATCAGGCACACAGTGATGTGAGGCATTGGTTACAGAGGGGACCCTTCATGGGTCCTCTTTTTTGTTTTTACGTGAAGAATGAATCGAAAGAGTGAACTATTTAATTGCATTAATATGTAACCATATGAGCTGTACCACGTTTATATAAGGGAAGGGTAAACGCGATCTGGAGAGCGGGACAACGTTGATATGTCAGTGTTTACATTGAAATCGGTAGATGGGGTAGTGTAAAAGTTCTGTTTACGAAAATGTAACCAAATATTGAAAGACGTGACAGCTAACCTTTGGTAGACTTGGTTGAGAAAGGATTAAAAATCGGATTGAACGCGTTCACAAGACGGATTAAATATTTTATTTTTATAGAGGAACGGGAGAGGCTTAAAACATGTTTAACCGATTGAGGAAGAAACCCATGACTGAGGAAGATACACCCGTCAACAAGCCTTCCACCGCAAGGCTGAATCTGTTTTTTTTCGCGGCATTTGTCATATTCAGTATCCTTATTTTCAGATTAGCCTTTGTGCAATTTGTGGAGGGTCCTGAACTGACGTATATGGAAACGAGTCGTAATACCAAAGACATTCCACTCGCACCTGTTCGTGGTCCCATCTATGATGCGACAGGGGAAGTCGCGCTGGCTTATTCCGAACCTGTACAGTCCCTGTATGTGCTGTTATATGAGGATTATCGGAATGATGAACGTAGACAGGAAGCAGAGGAACTGGCTCATGATCTGGCGGCTGTGTTTAAACAGTTTAATCCAGGGGATAAAGAGCAGCCGGACGGGGAAGAGATCATCAAACGATTGGATCTGGATTACCAGAAAACGTTTGGGTATGTGCCGAGACTTGTGAAGTCGGATCTATCGACCAAAGAAATTGCCTTTTTCATGGAGAAAAAAGCGGATTATCCGGGCGTTATGGTACTGGAAGAAAACATAAGAAAATATGACCCGGATGGTGTAGCCGTTCAGGTTGTGGGTTACACAAGAGAGTTCAAGCGAGCACCAGATTCCATTGCCAAATATAAGGCCATCCGTGAGGGGGCAAGTACCCAGCGTGATCCTGGTCTTGTGTACCATGAAGAAGAAAAGGTTGGCTTCGATGGGCTGGAGCTTCAATACCAGGAAGAACTCCGTGGACGAAGCGGTTACCAATCCATTGATATTGACGCACGTAATCTGCCAGATGGAACGATGTTACAAACTCCACCTGAGAAAGGCTACAGTCTGGTCTCCACCATTAACAAGGAAATTCAGATGGCCGCACAAGAGGCGATAACGGACGAATTGCGCAGACTTCCGAAGGCAATTACCGGATACGCAGTAGCCATGGAAGTGGATACAGGTAATGTGGTGGCTATGGCAAGTATGCCGGACTATGATCCGAACGATTGGGATTATGACAAAATCAAATATGTGTTCCGGAATGGAACCACCGAGTCGTTCCCACCGAATGATGCCAAGCCTAGTCGGGCGGAATCCGTTGTACTTCTTGGATCAGTAATCAAGCCGCTAAGTGTGCTGATTGGATTGAAAGAGGGATTATTTACAGCAGGAGAGACCTATCATGATCAGGGATATGCGGTTTTGGGAAAAGACGGACGACAAGTGAAGAACTCGCATTCTGCATATAATGGTTCTATTACGGCGAGAAGAGCGATTGAGAAATCCTCCAATGCCTTCATGATTGATATGGTGGGTAAACGTTTGTTACGTAATTATGGCTCAGAGAAAGGCATCGATGTCTGGCACAAACACATGCAGGAATTCGGATTGGGTGTGTCCACTGGTGTAGATCTGCCTAATGAATTTTTGGGTAGGCTAGAATATAATAATGATGACGAATCAGCTCTAACACGTTTGGCATTTGCCTCCTTTGGACAGCAAGCCAAGTACACTACAATGCAACTCGCACAATACACGACGATGCTTGCCAATAAGGGCAAACGGATGGAACCACATCTGGTGAAGGAAATCCGTGACGCGGACGGCAATGTGGTGAAAGAGATCAAACCTAAGGTGCTTAATGAAGTTGATTTTGCCGAGGCGCACTGGAATGAAGTGCACAAAGGAATGGTTACCAAAGTAAGTTCATTTGACGGTTTCCCATACGATTATGCACGGAAAACAGGAACATCAGAGCAGGGGACCGGACCGAACAAAAAAGAGAACGGTGTGTTTATTGCCTTTGCACCACGAGATAATCCGAAGCTTGCTGTAGCTGTTGTTGTACCAGAAGGTGGATTCGGGTCAGTCAGTGCTTCACCAATAGCACGAAAAATTTTCGATGCATATGATGAAGTGTATGGTCTCGATGGAACGCCGAAAGGTAAGAAAGACGAAGGGAAAGACAAAGAGTAATGTAAAAGAAACGAGGCAGATGTAGCGCTTTTACATCACATCTAACAGGTTAATGAAGTGAACAACATATGAATTTGGACAGGCAGGGGAAATAATCCCTTGCCTTTTTTTTTGGCTTCGGATAAAATTTGCACAAGGGAAACATTATTAGTCTTGATTAAAACTTAATACCTTGTACAACAAAATTAGATGTAGACAAGTATTTTAGGAGAGGGAAAGGGGACGGTTGAATTGTTAATGGTGAAAATGAGGAGTATTCAGAGGGGGTTCATCACGCTAGCGGCTCTGGTTCTGGTTGTTGTACTTACGGCATGTTCCAGTGATGCAGAGACAAGCAGTGGTGGCAAGCTGCAAGTAACCGCTACAACGGGAATGATCGCTGACGTAGCACGTGAGGTAGGCGGGGCATATGTTGATGTTACCGGGCTAATGGGCCCAGGAGTTGATCCCCACTTGTACAAGGCATCCCAAGGTGATATTCGCAAGCTGGAACAAGCAAAAGTCATTTTTTATAATGGACTGCATCTTGAAGGCAAAATGACAGACATTTTGGAGAAAATGTCCTCAAGCAAGCTGGTTACTGCTGTTACAGAGACTATTCCAGTCGAGGAGTTACACTCAGGCAAAGATACAGGCGGCACCGAATATGATCCACACGTCTGGTTTAACGTCAGCCACTGGATGCATGCGGCAGAAGCCGTACGCGATACGCTCGTGGAGGCGGACCCGGACCATGCTGAAGAATACAAGGCTCAGGCAGAGGCGTATCTGGCGAAGCTCGAAGTACTGGATGCCGAGGTGCGTGAGAAGATTCTGGAGATTCCGGAAGCAAGCCGGGTATTGGTTACGGCGCATGATGCATTTGGATATTTCGGGCAGGCATATGGCATGAAAGTGATGGGGCTTCAGGGCATCAGTACAGCAGCCGAATACGGAGCAAAAGATGTTAGCGAACTGCGGGATTATCTCGTAGATAACCATATCAAAGCAGTATTTGTTGAATCGAGTGTGCCTGCAAAAGCGATGGAAGCCATCATTGCCGGAGCAGCTCAAAAAGGACATACGGTCAACATTGGTGGAGAACTGTTCTCGGATGCCATGGGGGCTGAGGGGACGGAAGAAGGCACATACATCGGTATGATTCGCCACAATGTTGAGACGATTGTAGAAGCCCTGAAATAATGAATCACATGAAGAGAGGAGTTACAGGATTATGGAAGATACAACTTTATTGAAACAAACTCCTACGAAACTGAACAATAGTCACTTGCAGGGAACGCAGCCAACATCGGCTCCTCTTAGTGTGAGGGATCTGGCTGTTGCGTATCACAAAAAGCCGGTGCTTAGCAGCGTATCCTTCGACATCCCTGAAGGACAACTCATCGGAATACTCGGACCAAATGGTGCAGGGAAATCGACCCTGATCAAAGCCGTTCTGGGACTCGTACCGAAGATGCATGGAGAGGTACGGATCTTCGGACAATCGTACAGGGAACAACGTCGCCGCATCGGTTATGTGCCCCAACGGGAATCGGTGGACTGGGATTTCCCTACGCATGCGCTTGATGTGGTGATGATGGGACGGTATGGTCATCTAGGCTGGTTCCGTCGTCCGGGGAAAAAGGAGCGAGACCTGGCGGCACACTGCCTGGAGCAAGTCGGCATGGGCGATTACATGTACCGCCAGATCAGTCAGCTGTCCGGAGGACAGCAGCAACGTGTCTTTCTGGCGCGGGCACTCGTGCAAGACGCAGATTTGTATTTCATGGATGAGCCGTTTGCAGGTGTGGATGCCACCACAGAGAAAGCGATCATTTCGCTTTTGGAACAGTTGAAGAAACAAGGCAAGACCGTACTGGTTGTTCACCATGATCTGGCGACAGTCGAGGAATACTTCGACCATGTGCTGCTACTCAATGGACGACTGGTGGCAGGTGGACCGACAAGTGAAGTATTTGTACCGGATACACTGCAAGAGACGTACGGAGGCCGGATTGCGATGATCGGAAGCCGGACGGAGAAAGGCCAGGTGTAGTGCATGTGGAACTGGATCGTTGCCATCTTATCTGACCCCAATACACGTTGGATATTGCTTGGCTGTCTGTTGTTAGGATTCAGTAGCGGGATTATTGGCTCCTTCACCTTTCTTCGTAAACAGAGCCTGATGGGGGATACCCTTGCTCATGCTGCTCTGCCCGGGATCTGTATTGCATTTATGTTGACGGAAACGAAGTCGGTCGGATTATTCCTGTTCGGTGCTCTGGTGGCTGGCATTGTTGCTACCTTCGGAATCTCGTGGATTACGCGCTACTCCCGAATCAAGCAGGATGCGGCGATGGGAATTGTGCTGACCGTCTTTTTCGGGGTTGGTGTAGTGATGCTGACGCGCATCCAGCATGGGGCGAGCGGAAGTCAAAGTGGACTCGATAAATATTTGTTTGGGCAGGCGGCATCCATGGTCATGACGGATGTGTATGTCATGGGTGGCGTATGTCTCGTATTACTGATTGCCTGTCTTGCCTGGTTCAAGGAGTTTAAACTGGTGAGTTTTGACCCAGGCTTTGCAAGAGGTATGGGACTGCCAGTTGCCATGTTGGAGCAGCTCATCCTGCTCTTAACGGTAATCGCGGTGGTGGCCGGAATACAAGCCGTTGGTGTCGTGCTTGTTGCGGCCTTGCTGGTAACCCCAGCAGCAGCGGCACGTTGCTGGACCGACTCACTCGCACTGATGGTGGTATTGGCTGGCATATTTGGTGCATTGAGTGGTGCAACAGGGACTATCTTCAGTACGCTTGTACCTAATCTGCCGACAGGACCTGTAACCGTTCTTGCGGCTACGGTGTTGTTTGCCGGGTCAGCCTTACTGGCTCCGCGTCGTGGATTATTAGCTCGACGTTTGCGTAGTATTCAGGCAAAGTCGGCGTATATGCGTGAAGAGCGGTCTACACTCCAGACTCTCGCCGCACAACGAAATCAGCAGGAACGGGGGGAGATGTAATGGCAACGTTTTGGATTATCTTAACGGCCGTATTGGTTTCTTCCGCCTGCGCCATCCTCGGTTGTTTTCTGATTCTGCGGCGAATGGCTCTGGTCGGTGATGCGATCAGCCATGCGGTCCTCCCTGGTATTGCGATTGCTTTCCTGTGGAGTGGTTCCAGAGATTCGTTATGGATGCTACTTGGTGCAACGGTGTTTGGACTACTGACGGTGTTCTTCATACAGAGTTTGCAGGCGGGTGGACTGTCGTCTGATGCCTCGATCGGAATTGTGTTCACAGCACTCTTCGCAGTAGGGGTCATTCTGATTAGTCTGAACGCCCAGCATATTGATCTGGATCTGGACTGTGTTTTGTTCGGTGAGATCGCTTATGTACAGTGGGATACGCTAACCCTTGGGGGTACGGATGTCGGGCCGAGGGCGGTCTGGATGCTAGGTATCACTTTACTAGTCATCCTCGTCGTCATTGGGCTGTTCTACAAACAGTTCAAGCTATGTGCCTTCGATCCGGCGCTGGCTGCGGCCTGCGGCATTCCAGTAGTGTTGTTCCACTATCTGCTCATGGGACTCGTTTCGATGACGTCCGTAGCTTCATTTGAGAGTGTTGGTTCGATTCTCGTGGTGGGCATGCTGATTGTACCTGCGGCAACGGCTTACCTGCTCACAGATCGTCTGGGCAAAATGATTTTGTACGCCGTCCTGATCGGAGCAGCATCCTCGGTTGGAGGTTACATCATGGCATACGCACTGGATGCATCCATCGCGGGCTGTATGGTAGCTGTTGCTGGAATTCTGTTTGTTCTTGCACTGCTGCTGTCACCGAAACATGGCATCATATTCCGTTACGCTCGTCGCAAATTCGCGGCAAGGTAATGGAAGTTTAAGTGAATAACAGGTGAATAAATAAAATTATAAGAAGCCGTCTGCATCGCAGGCGGTTTTTTGCGTGTCTGGTCGTATTACTTTGACAAGGGCAACCGGATATAACATATGCAATATAAATTGATAATGTAGCGTCATCCTGCTGATTACGGGTTATTTTGTTGCATACAGATGATCTGTGGTAAAATGTCGTTAGCTGTGACGTCCGGAGCGTCCGTTGTTACGGATGCCGGGCGATCTTGTTGTGAAAGAATTTTTAAAATTAGATAAAGAGAACCTTTAAGTTGAACTGGAGAACCATTGTGGAACGGAAAGGGCAGAAAGGATCTAGAGAAGGGAAATTTGTTTATGAATTTCCTTCTTGATGGTATGTGTTATGAGTTCTAAATACAAAGGTGATGTAGTGAAGGGGGCGGAATCGATCTGAAGAAGCGATAGCGTTCGCCTTTGTCTCCGAATTTCTAACCTTTAAGAAGAGAGAATCTAGAAAATTTGGAGACAACAGCGATCGGAAGACGATCCGTACACGTAACGGTTACCTCGTATAATCTCAACACACTAAAGAAAAAGGTAATTCTAAAACAAAGATACTACGACTCGAAAGGTTTTCTGCCCGCGTAGTGCCTGAATGGATATCCATGAGTTCAACTTGGAGAGAGACAACCTAGGAGGAACTACTGTATGAGTGAACTGAAATACAAATTGCTTGCATTGGATATGGATGGAACATTACTTAACGATAATCATGAAATTACACAGGAGACGGCCAAGTGGATTCAAATTGCCATTCGTCGGGGGGTACATGTGTGCCTTTCCACAGGAAGAGCGGTATTCCACGCCATGCCTTATGCGGTCCAGCTTGGGCTGGAGACACCGATGGTTACCGTTAATGGTAGTGAGGTCTGGAAAGCCCCGCATGACCTGCATATGCGTCATCTGATGGACCCGGCATTGATTCGCAAAATGCAGGAGATTGGTGAGAAATATAACAGCTGGTACTGGGCATACTCCGTGGAAGAACTGTTTAATCGTGACCGCTGGACCGACAATATTGAAAGTCTGGAATGGTTGAAATTCGGCTTCAATACCGAAGTGGATGAAGTGCGTCACCAGATCATGATGGAACTGCAACAAATGGGCGGTCTGCAAATGACCAACTCCTCACCCGTTAATATTGAGATCAACCCTGCCGGCGTATCCAAAGCCAGTGGTGTAGCTGAAGTCTGCAAGCTGCTCGGCATTGAGATGTCCGAAGTTGTTGCTGTCGGAGACAGTTTGAATGATCTGGCTGTCATTGAGGCGGTAGGTCTTGGTGTAGCGATGGGTAATGCGCAAGAGCAGGTGAAGGAAGCGGCTGATCTGATCGTAGCGAGTAACAATGAAGACGGCATCGTCGAAGTGATCCGTGAACATATTTTGAAGGGGGAGTAACCTTTGCTCGCAACCATTGCCTGGATTTTAATTGTGCTGCTGTTTGCAGTGGGGATGGCTGGAACGGTATATCCCATACTGCCTGGTGCTGTAGCGATTTTCTTCGCGTTTCTGGTCTACGGCTGGTTCTTCAGCTTTGATCCGTTTGGTGTGTGGTTCTGGATCATTCAGATTCTGATTGTTGTTGTGTTGTTTGTGGCTGATTATGTCGTCAGCGCATGGGGTGTGAAGAAGTTCGGTGGCTCCAAGTTATCAACCACGCTGAGTACCATTGGTGTTATCATTGGTCCATTTGTCATTCCGGCATTCGGACTGGTGCTGGGACCATTTATCGGTGCTTTTATCGGGGAACTGATCGGAGGGTCTTCACCTTCCAAAGCGTCGAAAGTTGGATTTGGTTCCGTCGTGGGGCTATTTACGAGTACTGTGATGAAAATTATTTTGCAAATCGTCATGATTGTTCTCTTTATTATCTGGGTGGTAAGATTCGCCTAAACGTTCAGGATTAGCTTCAACGGGATGCACGTCCGGTGTGGAGGAAAGAAGGGGAATTCGTTTGTCTAAGAAAGAAACATTCATTAGGGGTACGCTCATTCTGGCGGCCGCTGCGCTGATCGCAAGAGTACTCGGATTGGTTCAACGGGTGCCGCTGGAGCATATCCTCGGCGATATCGGTAACGCATCGTTTACGATCTCCAATACGGTATATTTAATGCTGTTAACTGTAGCAACGGCGGGCATACCGAGTACACTTAGTAAAATGGTATCGGAACGCTATGCGCTCGGACGCGCGGGTGAAGCTCAACAAATCTACCGTGCAGCCCTGATCTTTGCAGCTGTGGCCGGGGTAGTCATGTCTGCTTTATTGTGGATCGCGGCACCTTATTATGCCACGTATGTCTCCAAAGTACCGGAGTCAGTCAGCGCCATTCGCGCCTTGGCTCCAGCCTTGCTGCTCTTCCCGGCCATTGCAATGATGCGGGGATATTTCCAGGGACGCGGCAACATGACAGCAGGCGGTATTTCACAGATCGTGGAACAGTTCGCCCGTGTAGGTACAGCCGTTATCGTGGCTTATGTCATGCTGCAATGGAATTATGATGACCAAACGATTGCTGCGGGTGCTTCATTTGGTGGAGTATTAGGAAGTGTGGGTGCCTTTGGTGTCATGCTGTACTTCACCTTGAAGCTGCGTCGTAGCGACCGTGCGGCTCAATTGAATTACGAGCGTGCAGAGCAGTTACCGATGCGAGGTATCTACAGTGATATCTTCAAGCTGTCTATTCCAATTGTGCTGTCTTCACTTGCGGTTCCAGCCATTAACTTTATCGATTCATCCCTTGTGGTTCCACTGCTTAGTGGCCAGATCGGACTCGATGAAGCGACAGGTGTACTTGCGATCCTGGGTGCGAAAGCCCAAAGTATTGCGGGTATTCCTCCGATTCTGGCTATCGCTTTGAGTCAATCATTGGTGCCTGTCATATCGGCAGCATTTGCCCGCAAGGATGAAGCGCATCTGAAAAGTCAGGTTACACTTGCCTTGCGCATTTCGATTCTGACTGGTATGCCGATTGTCATTGCACTTTGTGCGGCAGCGTATTCGGTCAACGGATTGCTGTTTACCAATCTGGATGGAACGCCGATCATTGCCTTGTTAACATTCGGTACCATTTTCCAGATTACGATGATGACCACCAACTCCATTTTACTCGGGGTAGGGAAACCGCGGATTACGATGATCAGTGTCGCAGCAGGTGTTGTGATCAAACTGATCGCAAGTCTGATTCTGGCGCCGATCTTTGGCATTTACGGCATCATTATAGCAACGGCCCTTTGTTTCCTGGTCATCACGTACCTGAATCTGCGGGTCCTTCGTAAAATCGTTGATTTCTCCATCATGGGAGATCGTTGGAAAGGATTTATCATTACAGTGTTGCTTGCAGCAGGTGTAGGATTTGCAACGAACTGGATTGGGAATACGATCTTTGGACTGTTCCTGCCAGCGCGTGTATCCTTCTTGCTTACCTGCCTTGTGGTTGGTGTGCTTGTTGTGGTGGTGTATCTGGTTCTCATGGTTGTGCTGCGTGTACTGCGCAAGGACGAGCTGGGCAGTTACCCCCGTATTCTGCAAAAAATTCTTCGTCCACTTATGCGTCTTCAACGTGGAACTGGGCAAAGAGGTTAAAAATGCAGGGGGCATCACCCATGCTCCAATATTTTGTGAAAATAGGATAAAAGCTCTGTCTGCTGTTAAGCGGACAGGGCTTTTTTGTATAGCTACGGAGAGCTGAGCGACTGAACTCGACATTAGCCCAGCAAGCGAGGATTAGCGGTACATCGGGATATCACATCATCCGTCTTTGCCTGCTCTATATGACCTTTAGCATTAGTGTGTGATAGCTTTAGCATCATGAGCCAGTGCTGTTTTCAGCATGCCATACCGGTGTTCGTGACTCATCTCAAACAGCCATGGCCGACGCGGGGCCGTCAGATAACCGAGACAATCCCGAGTCTGAAGCCAGTCCTGTCTGGTGATCGGTTCATAAGGCGTGTCCCCCCATACGGCGAGCAGTTCCGGACTATATAATCGTTGCCCATCTGGAAGCCATTCTTCATCCATTAGCTCCTGAGCATAAAGTGTATGTTCACCCGCCTCGTCTTCACGATTGGTAAACAAGCCAGGCCAATACTCAGCGCGCGAGCCACGATGGGAAACCGAACGTGCGAACTCCAACACTTGTGTGTGTACTTGCTCCACGCCAAACAACAGGGCATATAGGCCTTTGCCAAACATGATTCGCTCATCCAGTTTGCCAAAATGTTCAATGACGCGTCCTGCGATTCCTGCTCCCCGTCCAAGAGGAAAGACGATATGATTCAGACCGGCCAGATTATGCAGATGGAATGCGGGTTTGGATAGTACCTCTTTTTGAAAATAAGGATGCTGCACCACCCGGCTCTCGATATAGTTCTGCTCATTAATAATTAATGCCACACTTAGCAGTGAACTGCATCGTTCCAGCCAAAAGCGTTCCCAAAACGGCGTCATAAACGCCGATACGTGAAAGTGCGACAAGAGATGGAAACAGCTTCGTCCGATCCGGCGACTGTTCATATACAGCAGAAGCTGGGGATAGGCATCCTGGAAAATGAGTGCATTGCACCGCTCCAGCAGCCGATACATATGCTCGCGATCGCTTTGATTTTGTAGATTATGCATTAAGTCACTCTGAAGATCTGTCATGTGATATCCACCATTGCGAGAGACCATATGGGCCAGCAGTGCCCAATGCAGTTCGGGATATTGCTCATAACATTCCAGATAGGCTGCCGTGCGGGTGATATTACTCCGATTATTCTCCTGAGTCAGTGTCTTAATCTCTTCCAGAATGATGCAATCTTCTTCGCAGACGAGTGCGCTTTGAACCTGGTCCGTGCGTGCAAAAGACTTGCCGCTGGCAGGTAACAAACGCTCCACCTCAGACTGTAAGGCAGCTGCCGTATCGGTATCCCACTCGATGTCACGCAAAGGGTGACGAAGCTGTGCAGAAGCTTGCCATGCAGCCTGTTTGCCACGCCAGATTTCCCGGGCAGCACCCGGAATGGAACGGACCATCTGCAGGAGGGACCCGTGATGTTGTTCGCTGGAAGAATTGGTTCTGGTGGAAGTCATGATGTGACATCCTTTCATGATGTTCTGGGTTTAATTTCACAGACCATGTGGTTATTCTAAGTATGCGCTGATTATTTGACTTCCACTCGCCAATTTGCTTCACTTAGGGTAAGACAAGGTACAGAAAGGGAGATGACCGAATGGAACAGATTACTTCCAAACCGGCTTTTGATGTAGCCATCCAATCCCCACGTTTGACGATTGCCGTATTCAAGGCAGACTGGTGTGGTGACTGCAAATACATCGATCCGTTTATGCCTGAGGTTGAAGAGAAATATTCACGTGAACTGACCTTGATTGAGGTCGACGTGGATCAGGTTGGGACGGTTAGTGAAGAACAGAATATTCTTGGCATTCCGAGCTTTGTGGCGTATACAGATGGCCGCGAACTCGTACGGTATGTGAACAAGCTACGCAAGTCGAGAGAAGAGATTGAGCAGTTCTTAGATCGAGCAGTTGAGGTGTACAACACGATCCATAAATAATGTTATATAAGTTCAAATGATGAATATCACACAGGCACTACGATGCCAGAATAACCTTCCGATCGCTGTTATCCCCAGATTTCTTTGATCCCTTTTATAAAGGGAAAATCCGGGGATAAAGGCGAACGCTTCGCTTCTCTGGTTATTTCTGTCCTCTCCGTTATTGTGTAAATGTTTCCTTGAACTTATATAAAAGTATGACAGGTTCATGTTGTAAAAGGGTATAATAAAAAGAACGCCATTTCTCTTGAAATAGGGAAATGGCGTTTGTGTGTTCGACATGTCTATGTAAGAAACGTTTCTGTACATATCCTCAATGACCTGCGGGTCATTATTTCGCCAGACGTTAACATTTTGTCACAAAGCGCGACGTCAATGAACATTTTATCCGGTATAATGGATTTAGTTGTGAAATAAGTGTCAAAGTACCGAAACAAGCGGAGAATATTCTTCGCCATCTTAAACCAACAGCGGGTGAGAAAAAATTGAAACACTTAACTTTGTTTAAATGGTTAACCGTATTAACCTGTCTTGTCATGTTTCTGGCCACTTTTGGTGGAGGCATCGTAACCAAAACGGAATCAGGCCTAGGCTGCGGAACAGAATGGCCTTTATGTAACGGAAAACTCGTTCCCGCACATACTGTGGCTTCACTCATTGAATATTCCCATCGCGCTGTAAGTGCACTGGCTGGACTGTTGTCCATTGCCTCGTTTGTTGCTTTTCTGCGGTTTGGCAAGTCACGCCGTGACCTGCAATTGTTTTCTTTCTTAACTCTGGTATTTGTTATCGTCCAGGGAATCATGGGGGCTTTTGCCGTTGTCTTCTCCCAATCTTCAGCAGTCATGGCACTGCATTTTGGCTTTGCACTGATTGCTTTTGCCAGTTCTCTAATGATGGCGCTGGGCATCAGGCAGGAGGCCAAAGATGGCGGATTGGAGCGACTGAATAAATACCCTCGGATTAGTAAAAAATTCAGGAATCTGGTCTGGTTCTCCACCATTTACACATATCTCGTGGTATACACGGGTGCATTTGTGAGTCACACGGATTCTGCCGGCGGATGTTCCGGATTTCCGCTCTGTAACGGGCAGATTATTCCTGAGCTTTCGGGTGGGGTTGCAGTTGCCTTTGCTCACCGTGCAGCTGCTGCGTCGCTCGTGATTGTTATTGCGATCCTGGGTCACTTCGCTTACCGTAATCATCCGGACAACAAGGAAATGCGTACTCTGGGTGTGGTATCCGTTGTTCTTATTCTGATGCAAGTAGTCATTGGTATTTTCATGATGGTGACAATGAACCGTCCGGAAGTATACATGTTCGTAGCTCTTGCTCATATGCTGGATATCGCCATATTGTTCGGAGTCTTAACGTATATGAGTTTCCTGGTGTACAAGCTGCATCGCCCGGCTAATCGTTTTTAAATATGAAAGTCCACCATCCAGTGATGTACATCATTGGACAGGTGGACTTTGTTTGATGTCAGGGGGATCAGGGCAACCTATGGCAAGCAGCAATTACACGGAATGGATGATGTGTTACGTTTAAGGTGATGAATTCTTGTTGATTTGGAAAAGAGGAGGTTAGACATGCTGCGAACGTTGTTGGGGGAAAAGCCACGTATAAACGAAGGTAAATTGAAGGCAGCGATGGACGCAATGGCGCATACGCTTGAGCTATTTCAACGACAAATGCATGTGGACCATGATCCCACGCATGACTATCGGAAACTGTATGTGTGGACTCAGGGACTCATCTCCTCACTGGATGAACTGGAGCAAAGCTGTTTCGCTGCTGCTCATTTTCGCAAAAAGGTCGTTGCAGGTTCAACGGATGATATGACGCCGACTGAAAAAGCCGAGTATGCCCGGTATGTGTATTTCTACAAAGATGGCTTTATCCGCTGCTTTGCCATTCTGGATAAAGTGGGCACGGTATTAAATGAAATATTCCAGTTGAATACTTCAAATACCAAAGCGCATTTTTCTTATTTTACGGTGTTAAGGCAGTTCGACTATGCAAGGGAGCATCATGATCTTGCGTTGCAATTAATACAGATCAAGGACTCTTATCGTGAACCGATGAGCAAGCTGCGCAAACGACGTAATATGGAAATTCACTACATGAACTCAGAAATGCACGATGACCTGTGGCAGTTACACCAGACCTTGCAAGGTAAAGTGAAATTGGAGGATCTGAATCAGCATGTGCAGGAAATGCGTCAGGGCGTCGATATGGTCTGTGAAACGTTAACAGCCTCTTATAGTTATATCAACAAAATATGGAAAAGAAATAATTCCCTTTGACAAATCGGAATACTTGGAATATACTGAGTTTCAATCGAATGTTACATGGATATAACTGATATTTTGGAAGTTACGTTCACATTATAAAGCATAAACTACATGAACTTATAAAATCCTACAACAACATATTTCTTATCGAGAGCGGCGGAGGGACAGGCCCGATGAAGCCCGGCAACCGATTTGTAACGACATGATACATGTATCATTCGTTATAGATGTTAGGTGCTAATTCCTACAAAATGGTGCAAGACACGATTTTGGCAGATGAGAAGGTATATTCTTTCACGTGAAGAGCCCTCTTTGTATCTGCAAAGGGCTCTTTTTTTGTACTTTAAGGGGAGTTTTCCTTTAGATCGGGTAAAGATACATGTAGGTGGTTGGAAAGGGGCAAGTGCGATTGATTGAATTAAAAGGTTTAACGAAAACGTACGGCAAAGGGGCAAAATCTACAACAGCGTTATCCGAGCTGAATTTGAGCATCCAAAAGGGTGAAATCTACGGTGTGATTGGCCATTCCGGAGCTGGAAAAAGCACATTGATTCGCTGTATTAATTTGCTGGAACGGCCTACGGAGGGTGAGGTATGGGTTGACGGAATCAACCTGACTGAACTGAGCAAAACCGAATTGCAGCAACAGAGACGCAAGATCGGAATGATTTTTCAACACTTTAATCTGTTATCCTCGGCAACGGTATATGACAATGTAGCTTTTCCACTAAAACTTGTGAATACACCCAAGGAAGCCATTGATCGCAAAGTGAAGGAAATGCTCGCACTGGTTGGTCTGGAGCACCATAGCAGCAAATATCCGGCTCAATTATCGGGTGGCCAGAAACAACGTGTAGGGATTGCGAGAGCACTTGCAAGTGACCCAAATGTTCTTCTCTGTGATGAGGCTACTTCGGCACTTGATCCGCAGACGACAAATTCAATCCTTAAGTTATTACTCGACATTAATGAAAAGTACAACCTTACGATTGTGCTGATCACACATGAGATGCATGTCATTCAGAACATCTGTGACAAGGTGGCTGTCATTCATCAAGGTGGCATTGTGGAACAAGGACCTGTAACAGACGTGTTCCTGAAGCCGCAGCATGCGATTACACGGGACTTCATGATGCGTGACCATGAAGCTGGACTTGCTCTGGAAGAGACCGCTCTGGCAAATGCAGGCGTTGAATTGCAGGCAGGTGCTGCTTCCAAACTTGTGAAGATATCCTTTCTGGGTAACAAAACGTATGAAGCGATTTTGTCTAGAACGGTACGTAAAACAGGCGTGGATTTTGCCATCCTGCAAGGTACAATCTCTACGATCAAACAGGTTCCTTATGGGCAGCTGACCGTTCGGTTCGAGGGTGATTCAAATGCGATTGATCGGACGATATCAGAATTAACCGCTGAGGGACTTGATGTGGAGGTGCTTCGTTAAATGGATTTTTCAACCGTACGTTGGGAAGAGGTTGGTAAAGCTTCCATAGAGACACTGCAAATTTTGGGTGTATCAGGCTTGTTTACCGTTATCTTAGGTTTACCGCTCGGAGTACTGCTGTTCATGACAGCCCGATCTGCTTCGATTAAGTCACGGGCAGTGTACACTATACTATCCCTGATTGTGAATATTTTGCGCTCAGTCCCATTTATCATATTGATTGTTGCTCTTATTCCATTCACTCGTATACTCGTCGGTACAGCTACGGGGGTGCTCGGCGTTATACCTCCTTTGGTGATTTCAGCAGCTCCTTATTTTGCTCGTTTGGTGGAGACGACGTTGCGAGAAGTTGATCGTGGTGTCATTGAAGCGGCACAGTCGATGGGTGCATCGACCGGACAGATTGTAAGACGGGTGTTACTGCCTGAGGCACTGCCTGGACTGCTTGCTGGTATAACGATCACCATTGTTACGCTTGTCTCCTATACGGCGATGGCGGGCATGGTTGGCGGTGGAGGTCTGGGAACACTGGCAATCAACTATGGATACTTCCGTTATCAAAATGAAATCATGATTATATCCGTAGTGTCGATGATCATTCTAGTGCAAATTCTCCAGATGGCTGGAGATCGCTTGGTTACATTTTTCACCAGGAAATAACACATAGATAACATGATGGTTATGCAATAATGCGGATGCCACATGACAAAATGATTAGAGAAGGGGTTTTACACATGAAAAAATGGTCTTTTGCTTTACTTAGTCTTATGTTGATTGCGGTTCTCGCAGCTTGCGGAAACAACAAGGACGCCGATAGCGGCGCAGACAATTCAGCAGGTGCACCACGTACAGTTGAATTGAAAGTTGGAGCTTCACCTACACCACACGCAGAGATTCTGGAAAGCATCAAGCCTGAACTGGAAGCACAAGGTATTCGTCTGCAAGTCGTTACATTCAACGACTATGTTCAACCCAATCAGCAGCTTGCTGACAAAAAATTGGATGCAAACTTCTTCCAACACCAACCTTATCTGGATACAGAGAATAAAGAACGTGGATTCAACCTCGTTTCTGTAACACCTGTTCATGTTGAACCTTTTGGTGGATACTCCAAAAAGATTAAGTCTTTGGATGAGTTGGCAGACGGCGCAAAAGTAGCAATTCCAAATGACCCATCCAATGGTGGACGTGCACTGTTGTTACTTGCGAAGGAAGGCATTATCACGCTGAAAGACAACACAAATATCTCATCTACGATTCAAGACATCACAGCCAATCCGAAGAACCTGGATATCATTGAGCTGGATGCAGCCATGATGCCTCGTCAATTGGATGAAGCGGATCTGGTATTTATCAACGCTAACTATGCGCTTGAAGCGAACCTGAATCCAGCGAATGATGCTTTGCTGATCGAAGATCTGCAAGGTAACCCATACGCGAACATCCTCGTTTCCCGTGAGGACAACAAGGATGCAGATGCAATCCAAAAACTGGCTGCTGCTCTGCACTCCGAAGAAGTGAAAACATTCATCAAAGAACGTTATAAAGGTGCAGTTGAACCTGCAACTGAATAATTCACGATATGTATGTTATGATGTGAATCTATTAAGAATAAGCCGTATATCTCTTCTGAAGAGATATACGGCTTATTTTATGTTTCCTAAGTCCGTGCTGACGTGGGATCAATAAGGGAAGGGTTAGGGCTTATCTTGTTTCTCCGCGTTGGAGTGATGTCCAGATTGGCGGTAATAGGATAATTCATTCTGATCAGCATACTGCTGCTCATCTGCTTCTTGCAGGTACGTTCTCTCGGAGGGAGAGAGTGTTTCTTCTTCTCCGTGTGAGCTTTTGATCTTGTATCTGATCCAGCCGATTAACCCAAGGACGACAACGAGGATCAAAGCCCATCCTTTTTTGAGCAAAAGAAGAGCACTGAATTTCTGGGAAGCTGTGTACCCGATCCCGCCCATCAGAAGACTGTTGAGCCCTATGGTGGATGTTTTGTCAGTCGAAGCATTGTACTCCTCGTAGGTGTATCCTGCATTGATGCTCAGCTTATGAAGTACGGTTTCCTCGAATGCCTGACGGCTCTGTTGAAAGTTGGCCGTATCTGTAACCAGAATGGCTGTGATGTACCCTTCGCGTGTCAGGAGTTTTACATTGTAATTGACCATGGCTTGCTGATCAGCATTCTTGAAACCAAGGGAGTAAACCAACTGATGTTTGGTACTGTCATATGCCGGTTCGATTTCCCACCCCGTTATGTACGTTCTATATTCAGGATCAAGTTCTCTGTTATCTTCTTCTGTGCCTCGGATATAACTGCTTAACAGCTCTTCGGCATTCAAATTTTGATCGTCATCATGGATATGACCTGTCTTCACGTATTCGAACACTACATACCACGAGCCGAATTCGCTATTGCTGGTTAGGCTTCCGATTTCGTTCCCGTTAGGCTTCCCATCACTGTTAAGTATCGAGCGTTGGGTATTGGGCTTATCCAGATAGGAATGGCTTTCAGGGACTTCCAGGGTGGCCTTACCGTCCAAAGAGACAGATGCTAGTCCAGTAATCCAATCGTACTCATCAGGTGCTTGCTCAGTCAAAATATATCTGGAATTAAAGGTGGATAATCCCTTGTGGATAAGCGAGTTGTAGGAGGACGATAAATCTTTTATACTGGATAGTGACTGCTCTTTGAAGAGGGGGATGAACGTGAAGGGAAAGATTGCCCTCATAACGGGAAGTGCCAAAGGTCTTGGTAAAATGACGGCCCTCAGTCTGGCAGATCAAGGGTGCCATATTGCCCTCAACTATGTACACAGCAGAACAGAAGCTGAGGCTTTAAAGGCTCAGATTATAGCCAAGGGTGTGCGGTGCATTGCCATCCAGGCTGATATATCCAAGGTGGAAGATATCTCTTCATTGGTTGAGCAGGTGGAAGGCAACCTGGGCAGCATTGATATTTTGGTGAATAACGCAGGTCCATTTGTCCGTGAACGACGATTATTTGCGGAATATTCTGAAGCTGAGGTCCAGATGCTTGTGCAGGGAAATCTGTTGGGACCGATGTTACTGGATCAGCGTGTATTGCCAGAGATGAGACGCAAGCAATGGGGACGCATTATCCATTTTGGCTTCAGTCATGCTGGAGAAGCGAGATCTTGGCCTCATCGCGCCGTATATGCGGCTGCCAAGGTGGGTCTGGTATCTTTTACAAAGACACTCGCGGTTGAAGAAGCTCCGTATGGAATTACGGTTAACATGGTATGTCCAGGTGACATTCGTGGTGCGAACAAAGAGAAAACGATTGATGAAATGGCAGGCATCACCGACGAGGAAACGCCAAGAGGGCGCCCAGGCAGCGGTGAAGATATTGCACGAGTGATTACGTATCTGTGTCTTGATCATTCCGATTTTATAACAGGCAACATTATGGATGTATCTGGAGGACTTGATCCGATTCGTCCGACCATACAGCGCGAGGATACTTAAAAGGTGAATTGAAGGATTGTACGTGGAATCTGGTAAAAGGGACAGATGAAATGTACTCTCTGCATATGCACACAAAAAAAGAGCCCTCCGCTTCATGCGAAGCGAAAGGCTCTTGAGGTTTATTTCGTGAAGGATTGATTAGAATACTTGTACGACTTCTTGTACACCCTCAACTTCTTCGAGAAGGGCACGTTCAATCCCGGCTTTTAAGGTAATGGTGGAGCTTGGGCAACTGCCGCAGGCACCGACCAGTTTCAGCTTAATAATGCCGTCTTCCACGTCGACCAGTTCCACGTCACCGCCATCGCGTTGCAGAAACGGACGAAGTTTGTCAAGCACATCAATTACTTCATCATACATGGTGCTTTGTGCGTTTTCGCTCATTTTTTTCAACTCCTTTCCCCTATATTATATTACAAATGGCCACAAATTAAAATGGTCAAACAAAGCAGGTGAACCTATATGAGACCGATTATTGAATTTTGTGCCAATAATATGCATTTTGGCACCGATGAAGTCATGGATCAACTGGAAGAAAATCCAGACTATGACGTGATTGAATACGGCTGCCTCACCAACTGCGGCCAATGTTCTATGACTCCTTTTGCACTGGTGAATGGTGAAGTTGTCATCACGGACAAAGTGGAAGATCTATATAACGCCATTCTGGCCAAAATTGCCGAAGCCGATGTCTGGGACGAGCTCGATCTCGACTAACCGAGATGGCGCTTGGACATCCAGAGCACACCACTTTTCAAAATACGAGGTACACGTCCCATCATGGACGTTTTGCCCATCAGCCCAAACCCAGACTTCTTGCCGAGTGCACCCAGTGTGCCACGAAGCTTGAGTGGATGTGGATTGGGCTTTTCGCCTTTCCAGAGGGCATGCTGAATATGGGCGATCTGCTCACCCTGTACTTCCGCAGCTTGACCGCTAGGTGCATAAGGTACACTGGCACAGTCACCAACGACATACACATCGGTATATTCCGGGATTTGGTAGTATTCATTCAAGACGACACGTCCTTGAGGGTCTTTGGTTACGTCCAGATCCTGTACCACTTTTACTGGCTGAATGCCTGCAGTCCATACGACAGCATCTGTTAGAATCTGTTCATCCCGGTTATAGATGGCATTAGGTTCAACGCGTGAAATGGCGATATGCCCGCGTGTCTCTACCTGATGTTCGTTGAACCATTCATGCACATACACGGATAGACGTTGCGGAAAAGCAGATAATACACGTTCACCACGATCCAGAATGCTGATGTTTAGATCCGGTCTGCTCTCACGAAGTTCGGCTGCCATCTCGACACCACTTAATCCGCCGCCTACGATATGCACATTGCCATAGGCTTTGACTTCATTAAGGCGAAGGTAGGTCTCGCGTGTTTTGCTAAAGCTCTGAATGGTACAGCTATAATCTTCGGCACCTGGTGTATTGTGGAAACGGTCCGTACAACCAAGTCCAATGACAAGTTTGTCGTACACAAGCGGGTCTTGGCCTTCAAATTCAATCTGACGCTGTTCCAGGTCAATCGAAGTAACTTCTCCATAACGGTAAGTGACTTTATCGCTCACTGGAAATTGGATACGCAGGTCATAATCAGATACGGTTCCTGCTGCGAGTGCGTAATATTCGGTCTTTAATCCCTGAAAGGGGCTGCGGTCCACCAAAATAATTTGTGTATCGGATGGAATTTTACCCTCCAGAAGTTCCTTGATGATGGTGAGGCCGCCATAACCGCCTCCAAGAATGACGAAATTTTTCATGACTCGGCTTCCTTTCTGCATCAGTCCCACTGAAATGGGGCTGTAAACTGTGGAGCAGCTATGCAATAACATAGCTGCTCCTTTTGTTTGGTTTTGAATAATTGAAAAGTAGATATTGAAAATTGAAGATATTATTCAGCAGTTTGCACCACTCGAATACAAACGTCTCCCTATAATAAAAGCTGCGTTCTGGAGTGGTGCTGGTGCAATATTGGTTGTGGATGGAGTTATATCCTATTCGTACACTTGAATTTCATTGTAGAACGTATCACGTTCTACCGGAATACGTCCTGCACCCTTAATGAGCCATATGAGCTCTTTACGTGTAAGGCCTTCAGGTGTGAGTGCACCTGCCGCATGACTAATCCGTTCGCGAACGATTGTGCCGTGTGCATCCGAAGCACCGAATCCAAGGGCAACCTGAGCTAGCTGTGGACCGATATTAATGAAGTATGCTTTGATATGATCGATGTTATCCAGCATCAGACGGCTGATCGCAATCGTTTTGAGATCCTCATAAGCCGAGTTACGACGCATAATGCTCGCGTTTTTACTTTTTGGCTGCATGGAAAGCGGGATAAAGACCATGAATCCGTTGGTCTCGTCTTGCAATTCACGGATCTGCACCATATGGTTGACGCGGTCCTCATAGGACTCGATCGATCCATACAACATCGTAGTATGTGTACGCATGCCCAGGTTATGAGCAGTACGGTGCACCTCAAGATAACGATCGACGTTCGCTTTGTCAACACGCATTTTTTTGCGATATTCATCCGACAGAATCTCAGCGCCGCCACCAGTCAATGTTTTCAGACCTGCTTTTTGCAGCTCCTGCAGAACTTCTCTGATACTCAGTCCGCTAATCCGAGTGAAGAAATCAATCTCGGCTGCCGTGTAAGCTTTCAGTGTAACATCCGGATATTTCTCGTTTAAAGCACGCAGGGAATCGACATAATATTGAAAAGGAACATGGTTGTTATGTCCGCCTACGATATGGAACTCACGTACGCCCGGATGAATATGCTGTTCCACATAATCGATCATTTCCTGACCGGATAATGTATAAGAGCCTTCTTCACCCTGGTCTTTACGGAAATTACAAAAAGCGCAGTGAGCTTCACATACGTTTGTAAAATAAAGACTCATGTTTTCGATGAAATATACTTTCTTGCCATTTTTCCGCAAGTTGGCCTCATTGGCCAGCTGGCCCAAAGTTAGCAGATCATCTGTTTCATACAGATATACGCCGTCTTCTACGTTCAGCCTTATGCCGTTCTGCACTTTCTCAACGATTTCAGCCATTCTTTTGTCTGTGAACGGTGTTACCAATGTAGACATACTGTTTCCTCCTGTTCTTAACCGGATTTGAGTTGTGTGTAGGATCTGTATACAGAACTACATAGCAAAGATGCGGTCAACTGCCGCCTTCTTATATGGACTAACTCTTATTTACCCGGTGCAGCGTGTGCTGCGTACGTAAAGCTAATTTTTTCATTAAAGTGAGTCTTGTGACTCTATATGCATTGGGGACTGCGGACAGTCTCGAAATGTGAAAAAAATTACAACTCTATATATGATCGTCACCTGAATAAGTCATGGCAAAATATCGACATTTCAGTGCGACCACCTATTCATTATAAACCTCGTGTCGCGGGGGTTCAATACACTGGGAAGAAAAAGGAGTTCAGGGGGAACGCGGAAAGAGGCAAACATGACTTGAGACCCTTGACGGGGTGGAGTATAATTTAAAGAAGAGTTAATGAAAGGTTGTTCAAAAAGTACGCTTTTGATTACGAAGGATGCCTAGCGGCATCTCAGCATCGAAGATGGGATTCAGCCGAAATGTCCGTTGCTCACGTAGTTTTGCCTACGCTCCGCTACTCCATTTCTATCTTCATCCCATCTTCTTGGTACTGAAAAGCGCCCTTTTTGAACATGATTTTATATGAAAAAGGAGAGTGACCTGGCATGATTAACATCAGCGAAACGGCTGCTGACAGATTGAAAGAGATGCTTGCACAGCAAGAGACACCTGGTATGTTCCTGCGTCTTGGCGTAGCACCGGGCGGTTGCACCGGATTTTCGTACGCCATGGGCTTTGACGATAAAGAGTCCGATGAGGACCTGTATATGGATATTCAGAGTATGAAGGTTGTAGTCGAGAAGGAAAACCTGAAGTATCTGGATGGTCTCGAAATTGATTTTGAAGAGTCCGGTATGACGGGTGGTTTCACTATCCATAATCCGAACGCGGTAGCCACTTGTGGCTGTGGATCTTCTTTCCGTACGAAGGAAGATGCGGGTGTGCCGGATAAGGATTGTTAATCTGACGCGGGTTTGAGCGGATTCGGTAACGGATGACGGACGCAAGCCTGTAACGGTAGCCTTAACGGTGCAGATTGTGAATTGCGCAGGTATTTCGGTAGGTTAACAACCCCGGACGATGAACGTTATCAATCCTTGAAATTGCATTTCAGGGTTGTGAATCACGACCTCTATGACGTATTAGTTTCGTACTAATTACGTTATGGAGGTCTTTTTGTTATGGCGTTAACGAAACGAGAAAGACGTGCCCCGGTCGGCGCGCGTGATGTAAAGTTGTTCCCGGAGCTTACATTAGAGCGAGCGTTAGACCTTATAATCAACGCGAAGAAAGTGGAGGGACTGCGCGAAAGGACGCTTATGGATTACACGAAGCATTACGGTTACTTTGTGAACGTAAACCAGTTATGAATGAAGTTATTTTCTTAATTGATGGTGAGAAATACAACGAGAAGCGCATTAACGTTCAAAGAGTATCTGAACGAGGAAAAATAAAAGTATTCTGAACCGCAGCTGATAGCATTTCTGTTGCGTTTTTTTTGTTTATACCGTAGCGAAGGATTCCTTGCCACGTTGCAAGGAATCCTTCGCATGCGAGCGTGGTTATGTTGAAGTATATCGGAGTGAGTGGGGGAACGAGTTCATTTTTAACGGTGCCTCCGGAGTAGACAAGAAAAAGACGCAGTTATTATAGACTGCGTCCGGGTCTTGCGTATGTTGGCGGTAAGTGTTGGTAAACTATAGTTTCGGATGCATGTTTCACAGGTTATTCTGAACCTATGTTATGATCAGAAGATGTCCCTTCTTCAAGATGAAGAATTTCAACTGGGAAGTGCTCCTTTATGTCGGCCGGTAACATTTCAAGAGCTGCTCCACCTAATGCTTTTACAGTATTTGGGTTTCGACGACTCCAAGTATATACTTTAGTTGTAAAAGCTTTAACCCAATTTCCTTTAGTGAATGAGTCGAGTTGATTTTTTAAAAGTTCGATTTCTTTAGAAAGATTCGCGATCTCTTGGTTGAGTTTGTTTTTGTCTTGATGTTCTTCTTCTAGTTTAACTTTAAATGTTTCCTCTAACTTTGTTAATCTTATCGCTAATTCTTTCGATTCGGATGATGTGAAAAGAACGTCCTTATCTATTTTATCTACAGATGATTCTATCCGTTTCAAAGTTTCTTCGAAAATTTTGTGTTTTTCTTCCAATATCCGATTAGATGGAGATAGATTCATATCCGTTTCCATTAGATCAAGCCAGTTTTTTATAGAGGTTATTACTCCCCAAGTGTCCTTTTTTGAGTGGTTTTCCTTATCCAATATACTACCAGGAGATTGCTCTATTTCTATAACGCCATTACTTCCAATTGTAATACTCATCTTATATTTTTTGTTAAACCTATAAATAATTGATATGACAGCATCGTCATAACTTTGACTTTCGAGAAACTCAAAATCTTCCGATGAGAATACCCCTGTATCTAACGTTTGTTGGAATTTAATTTTAGTAGCTGTATTTAAGGCCATCTGTTAATACTCCTTCATCTCATAGATTTTGTATAGAGGGCTATTTAGATTTAACCTTATTAGTGATTCGGTTTATTGATACTTGGAATGACTCAATAATGTCCTCAACTGATACTCTAATACATGGCACAATTTATCGACAGACTAGGAAATCCGCAGAGATATCGTGGACCTGAACGATCTAGTCGGCTGATGGATAGCGTAGGATTGCTGTACGATACCGGACAGGGTAGCGATGAGTGGGTATTAAAAAACCTACACCGTGCTCCTGGCGGGTGGCCACGGGTAAACTTCGGGGTTGGACGACTACATAACGAATGCATAATGCACGGATGGCCGACTGTATAAACTGCCAGTAGGTTACGGCCGATATACGCCTTTAGTCCGCGCAGTTATACGGTTTATGAGCATATAGGAGTGGGAATGTATATGCAATGAATAACGCGGGATTGATAATCACATATCCGCAATCCTTTGCGACGGTATATTTATGCGGTAAGCAAGATGGTTAAACGGAACGGAATTGTGTGACCCCCAAGGGCCCATGCGCAAGTCATCGAGGTACAACAACCTGACCACTAAAAAAGTGGCGCAGTTCCCACTCCAATGAGGTCTGCGCCGTTTCTCCGTTTTATGCTTCGTTTTTTAGTCCAATATTACTTCTATATGATTTGTGAACCATATCCTTCACAAATTCTACCAAATCTAAGTCGGGATCACGTTCGATAGCGTCATACACATATTTGATGCTCAGGTTTAGTGGGACTTTGTATACGTCAATCTGAGCGCTCTTACTCCCGATAGAAGTTGGTGCGGTTGATATCCCAGCTCGACTTAGCGCATCGAACACATTACGAAACGCATCAGTTACATTTTCTTGAGCACGACGTATTTTTATCTGCCTGTCTGCTCTCTCTTTAACGATTGTTTCTTTTTCTTGATTCGCTAGTTCTAACATTTCAACAAGATTCAACCGATTGACCGCCCTTCACATATATTCTACTACTTATATATTTTACCACGTGAAATATTGTAAATCTACTAAACAACTGCTTGCCACGTAGTTTAAAACCTTGTTGACTTGTCCACGCCCACTAGGGTAGAGTGCGGTAACGAGATTATGCGTCATAGTGGCGCGTAATTAACAAGTAGTCGTGTGGATTCACAATCCCGCCCACATGCCAGAAACCGCGTAGTGACGGACGTTAAGCCTTCCTAATAGCTAAGCGTAAATTCACCATCCATAATCCGAACGCGGTAGCCACTTGTGGATGTGGATCTTCTTTCCGTACGAAGGAAGATGCGGGTGTGCCGGATAAGGATTGTTAAGAAACGGAGTTGTAAAGTGGTTTCCCAATCTTGTTTTAAATAAGCAGTTTGCAACCCTTTAATAGATAGCCTCTGAATTGTATCCGTTTTGCACGGGCATGATATCAGGGGCTTTTTTGCGTGTACTGATTGTGCATGGTTGACAAACTTAGTTGTAACAATTATAGTTACAATATAAAGTTCAAACATAAACAATATCGATAATTTAAAGGAGAGATCATGATGAACATTGCAATCATTGGTGCAACAGGCAAAGCAGGAAGTGTAATTTTGAAAGAAGCAGCAGACAGAGGGCATAAAGTAACAGCAATCGTTCGTAATGCATCCAAATTGGAAGATAAAAGCCTGAATACGCTGGAGAAAGATGTATTCGATCTTACAGCTGAAGATCTTAAAGCGTTCGATGTGGTTGTAAATGCATTTGGTGCTCCAGCGGGTAAAGAAAACCTGCATGTGGAAGTAGGACAAGCGTTGATCAACATCCTGAAAGATGCACCAAACACTCGTCTGATCGTTGTGGGTGGAGCAGGAAGCCTGTTCACAGACGAGTCCAAAACATTGCGTGTCTTTGAATCCCCAGGATTCCCGGATGCTTACAAAGCAACTGCAACGAACCAAGGCCAAAACTTGCAGGATCTGCAAGCATCTTCGGGTATTCAATGGACATTCTTGAGCCCGGCTGGATTCTTTAATCCAGAAGGTGTACGCACCGGCAAATATCAAGCAGGCAACGATGTTATTCTCGTGAATAGCGAAGGCAACAGCTACATCAGCTATGCAGACTATGCGATTGCTTTGGTTGATGAGATCGAAAATCCACAACACAAAAACGAGCGCTTTACCGTTGTTGGCGAAGTGAAGTAACACTTTTAAATGATAATATGGAAATACAAACGGACGCAGATCTCCACAGATCGGTGTCCGTTTTTTTATGTTATCGAAGAGGGATGTTCTGCAATAACGTTAGACAGGTTAGATCATTATCGTTCAACTTCCAACTACTCCTTTGAATCTATGTTATATTATTCTAAAGTTGGGAAGGGAATGAGATTATGTGAAAACCATCTTCTCTTCATTGGAATTGCTGCGAGTTCAAAAGTACAAGGGAGTGAACAGTTGTGAAGATGTATTCCAAAGGAGTTATATTATTGATCTTTGCGGTTTTTATGATTAGTGTATCGAGTGGTTCAGGGTTATCCCAATATACAAACGTTAAAAATAAGATGAATCAATTTCACATCACTTCTTTTTATCCGAAAAATAAGAATGGACAGACATATGGTTCTGCCGCATATGCGACTTCTCCAGAAACGGAACCTGACTTAATCTTGGCTACTGGTGTGGATGGTACAGACGGATATCTGTTGAAAAAAGACATGGATGGCGAGCAACCAAAAACACCTGAAGAAGCTATTGCGATACAGAACAGCAGATCACCAGACGGATGGGATATTCCACTGTATGACAAGGATGGTGAAACCGTAATCGGTGTGTTTCATGTTGGAGGAAAGTGAAGGTAACTCAAATAGGATCTAATGTGACGCTACCATACATAGACGATTCTTTTCTGAATGGCTTCCTACTACAGGATATGAACAGGTCGACGGAATGGAATTTGAAATTACTGGAGTTAAAGATGGACTGAATTTTGTTGAGTTATGGTTTGCTGTAAGAAAAATATCTTAGTTTTATTTCTTTTAGATTAGTCTTGAATGATAACTTAATAAAGACAAATGGAGCAAACAATTGTGTCCGATTGGTTGCTTCTTTGTTCATTCACCTAACGGCCAGGGGAAATGCAACATTTTTCCTGTTAAACAGGTCAATAAAGATGTACCAATTAACATTATGAGAAGAAGGTGGAAAAACTGAAACTTCGTATAATTACGTTAATTTTTTTTATATCTAGCGTGTTCTTTATCTCAAATGCACAAGATGTTAACGCTTTGTCATGTGTTGAATCGGGAAGCCCCCAAGAAGAGTTAGAAATATATGATGGAGCTGTTTATGGTGAAGTAAAGCAAGTAAAGGTCGACTTGAAGCAAGAGGGGTTTACGGGAACCAAAGAGAAAATTAGATATATTTTAGTGGAAGTTGAGAGGAGTTGGAATACTGAAGTTGACTCTCAACTAATTATTGCAACTAACTTCACATGGGGATTTGATTTCAAGGAAGGTAACAAATACTTAATATACTTTAGCGAAGTGGATGGCGAATTAAGTAGTAGTCCGTGCAGTTTGACCATCGAAATGAATGATTTGAACCAAGCAACTGAGCTATTTGGGGAAGGATATCCACCCAAACAACAAGTGAACGTAGAACACAAAATGTGGTTTATGTTTGAGCAAGATGTTGATTTGTTTATCGTAGGTGTGGTCGTATTTGCGGCGATCTTTACCTTCATCATGAGAGTAAGAAAGAAAAAGCGCAAAGCATAATTTGGTAGCGCTAAACGTGAAGCTTTTGCTCAAAAAAAAAGTCATTTGAACTAGGCATGGATTCCTGTATGACCTATTACCCCCTTTACTTAAACGAGGATCGAGGCGTATAATCCGTTGAGATATCAGAGCAATAAGAGGGGATACAGTTATGAATAGTGGATTAATCAACGCGATCATTGCGTATATCATGTGGGGAGTTCTCCCGCTGTATTGGAAGTTGTTTGAAAATGTACCAGCAGGCGAGATTTTATCGCACCGGGTTGTCTGGTCATTTGTCTTTATGGGGATTTTCGTTGCCGTCCAACGTCGTTGGAGTGACATGAAGCGTATTCTGACCAGTCGTTCGACCCTGCTGTCCCTTACCGCGAGTGGGCTGCTAATTGCTATTAACTGGCTTATCTTCATCTGGGCGGTTAACAACGGTCATGTCGTTGAGACAAGTCTGGGCTATTATTTGAACCCGTTACTAAATGTGTTGCTGGCGGTTGTCTTCCTTCATGAAAAGCCAAACCGTGGACAATGGCTCGCGATTGCCATCGCTGGTGTCGCGGTGCTTATCATCGCTATCGACTACGGACGTTTCCCTTGGGTTGCGATCTCGCTGGCCGTGTCATTTGGCTTGTACGGTCTGGCGAAGAAGAAGATTAAGCAAGACGCTTCTGTGGGTTTATTTTCGGAGACAGCTGTAGTTCTGCCCGTCGCACTTGGCTACTGGATCTACTTGGCTGTTGTAGGAAAAGCAACGGCATGGACGCTACCTGCACCGATGTTCTTCGAACTGTTGCTTTCCGGTGTGGTGACGGCGTTGCCGCTGCTGTTCTTTGCACGGGCGGCTGCTCGAATGTCGTTGTCCACACTCGGCTTTGTGCAGTATATTGGGCCAACAATTATGCTGATCCTGAGTGTGTTTGTGTTCAAGGAAACGGTCTCGCCAGTTCTGCTCGTTGGTTTCGCACTCATCTGGACAGCGCTTATCGTATACGCTGCCGCATCGATACGTGCTACGAGACTCGCTAAGGTAAGCTGAACAGAGGTATCTGGTATCGACATAATTGCCCTTTCTGCCAATGAGGTGGAGAGGGCAATTTTTTGTTTGTGGGGGAGCGATAGGTCGATAAAAACTAAAAAGGAAGGCTGATCAACGTTATGGTAAAATACAGGAGTAGTAATCAAAAATAGTAACCAAAAAGAGTAATAGAAAAACGAGGAGGCGACAGATATATGATGGTTAATAACCGTTACCGCAAACGTGATCCATTCTTTGTAAAGAAGGCAGTAGTTCAGATACTATTTCAGTTTGCAGTTTCAGCAATAATCGGTAGTATATATGGGTTCATGATGGTCAACGAGACGATAGGTGGATATATTAATAAACTATTACCGAGCATGGATGGTCCGGATCTTCATTTATATCTGCCCGTTGTGGTTA
The DNA here is from genome assembly GCF_000517845.1 of Paenibacillus sp. FSL R5-192. Taxonomy (NCBI): domain Bacteria; kingdom Bacillati; phylum Bacillota; class Bacilli; order Caryophanales; family Paenibacillaceae; genus Paenibacillus; species Paenibacillus sp. FSL R5-192. The sequence continues at coordinate 89,933 of NZ_ASPR01000048.1, forward strand.
CGGTGTTCATCTACTCGTGTTTAATTCAAAAGAGACAACGGATTTTACTTGAAAAAATCTCATTTAGTTGTCTCCATATTTTGGTTGCCCTGCTAGGCTGTATTTCTTCAGTTGTTGTGTTATTGGTGATCTAATCCAAATCCTACGTATCTACACCTTCAGCCCCATCAACTGCATCAATGACACCGACAGCGAGTGTTGTTACCGCAGCAGCAGCTAAAAGATTCTTGGCACCAAGCTTCACTCTATCCTTATCTTCCTCTTTCATGCCCACAACAACATCTTTACCGCTGTTATATACGTACTTTGCTGATATCGCTACACCTTTTGCAGTAGTGGTTACAGCACCTCCAATATCGGCAAGCCCCGCGTCTATGGCGGTATCATCTTTTCGAATTGCACCACTGGCAAGATCATATGTCCCGCTAGCCAGTTGTCCAACGGTTTTGCCTGTATTAATCGTAGCTTTTTCTACGCCGTTCCCGATTTTTTTGATAAAGGGGCTTCCCGCAATTTCACCAACAACCCTCACGCTGCCGCCCAACACTCTCCCGGTAACTTCCCCAGCTAACTGACCGAACCCTTTTAAAAAACTCATCCTTATGCCTCCTCTCCAATTAGAAGTTGATCCTATGTGTTATCTCAATAAACTTATTATATTCATATGTAAGCCAAAAGAACATCAGTCTCCAGCCCGAGTGATGCACTCCTCCTCGATTGATTGCGGCACGCTGTAGAAGTGCCTGATCCGATCCCGGAACGCCGACCACGCTTCCCCCTCAATGCACTTCATCGCCAAAAGGCGCTAATCCCCCCGGGAACAGCGCCTCAAGCTCTTGTTTTACCTTACTACTTACCATTTGCCTACACACGGTATTAGAAGTGCCTCATAGAGCACCAACGTAGTGGAGGGGGCGGAATCGATTCTGAAGAAGCGGAGCGTTCGCCTGAAAGCTTTCTGCAAGAAAGCTACATCGGAAGCATAGGCTATCCCCGGATTTTCCCCTTATCAGGGGAATTCATAAAATCTGGGGATAACAGCGATCATAAGAACGATCCGCCACCGGAACGCCACCATTGCTCCAAAGTCCGCACTTCTACCCACCGTACCTAGTCAATAAATCCTTCCATGACAACCGTTGGCATCATATTCGACTGCCAAGCGCCCTTACCATATCCACTGTTATAACCTGGTGTAGCCTGAGGCTCCCAGTAGAATACACCTTTACCTTTGCCATTTGGCAGATTGCGAATTTGGTTTTTCATCGCGGCAACAAAACTTTTACCAGCTGCAGCCTGGTTATTGTCCATGCCAATTTCGGAGATGATGATCTCTTTGCCATAACGGTTGATCATATCCTTGGCGTTGTTTACCGTATTTGTCACAGCGGTGTTCCAGCCCGAAGCTGAAGGATAGAGGGACATGGCGATCATGTCAAAGTTAGCTCCGTTATTAATCAGACCACCAATGTTCCATACATACAGGGCGTTATCATCTCCACCTGCCAGATGCACAATGGTTTTGGTGCCGCTGCTCAGGGATTTTACTGCGTTATGGCCAGTGTTCACCAACCACGCATAGTTTTTCATGTTGGTGGATGCTTTGCCATCTTCCCATAACATGCCGTTGCTTGTTTCATTACCGATCTGTACCCAGTCCGGGGTAACGCCTTTGCTTTGCATCGCCGTCATAACTTCACGAGTGTGGTTCCATACCGCATCCATGAGCTGTTGGAACGTATAGTTTTTCCAGGCAGCAGGTTTGGTCTGTTGACCAGGGTCTGCCCAAGAATCGCTATAGTGCAGAGTGAGCATTACACTCATGCCAGCATTCTTGGCACGTTGTGCGAGTGCAGCCGCACGATCCTTATTCATGTAACCGTTCCCATAATCATTCGAAGGATTAACGAAAACTCGAATGCGAACGGAGTTGATTTGATAGTCTTTTTTCAAAATATCAATGATGTCGCGCTGTACGCCGTTTTTATCTTTCCATTTGTAGCCTTGGGCTTCCATTCCGGGAACCCAACTGATGTCGGCTCCTTTGGCGAAACTTGGTGCTGCGCTGGCATGCTGACCTGCGGGCAACATGATGGAGGTGAATAACAAAACAAAAGCCAACATGATGGATGTCTTGAAACCCCTTACATTTTTGAACATTACAAGATGCCTCCTCGGATTTAGGTTGAGTTGCATCCTAATTATAGCCATCCTGGTTTGCTCTACTAAAGGGTCCATTTCCAATATTTTGGGTGTTTTCTCAACCTCTCTACAGAAAAAGAGAAAACAAAAAGCCGTCCGAAGACGGCTTTTCTACCCGTGGCGCTTTTTGAAACATTGATCCGTATCCCGCGCCTCCACCAGACTCTTTTAATTTGAGCTAGTGGATCGGGTAAGGGACACGTTCAACATGACATTAGAAATGTTGACGCACCTCCTTTCCTTGTGGCAAGAGTATACAACACCTTGTTTGGGAAAGCTAGTCTTTTTTACGTATTTAAGCAAAATTATTTTTCGGTCTGGAACATTGTGATATCTCGTGCATAATGGCTCTTTGTTCCGTCATTGTTTCGGATGCGCACGCTGTCTTCACTGATCCGCTCCACAATGCCACAACCGACCTCGCAATAGACGCCAGCCGGGTCTTCCTGCCATGCGCTTACCATACATTGGGATAGTGCAGCCGTGAAAAACTCTATATTTTTTTGTAATGTTCTAGGTTTGTTGGATTTCATTATATACTCCTTTGATCAACTATATTTGGAATGAGAACAAGCAACCGGACCAAATCACACTGTACTTCACTTTACTCTGTCTATTGACCTTTGTAAAGGGATGGAAAAAGTTGCGCCCATGAGGTATCATTTACATAAATTTTACGTAGCGTTTACACTGCGCTGACGCTTGATGTTGATTACGAATAGTACAATTATATGAGAACTTCTAACCAAGAATAGATATGCAACACATTCGGAGGCCATACATGCATAGAGACGTCAAAACAGGCAACTACGTTAATCGTGATTTGAGTTGGGTTGAATTTAATCGGCGCGTACTTCAGGAGGCCCAGGATCCAACAACGCCTCTGCTGGAACGCATGAGATTTCTCGGCATTGTCGCTAGTAATCTGGACGAGTTCGTCAGTGTAAGGGTGGCAGAGACAAAAGAGAAGATCAAGGCCGGATTCACGCAAAAAGATTTTACAGGATACACGCCTTCGGGATTGTACCGCAGATTGATCAAACGAACCGGGACCATGGTCGCCGAACAGTATAAAACGTATCGTGAACTCATTCGTCTACTCGCCAAGAAAGGCGTGAACATTCAGGAATATACAGATCTTAATGTGACACAGCAGCGCGCAATGGACCAGTACTTTCATGAAATTATTTTTCCGGTACTCACACCGATGGCGATTGACCAGAGTCGTCCGTTCCCACTGGTACACAACAAGTCTGTCTATTTGTCCGTGATGTTACAGAAGGAAGGGGAGCAAGAGGGCGAGCCGTTTATGGCTATTGTTCAGGTGCCTTCCAATCTGCCGCGGGTAGTTCAGGCTCCCATTCGGGCGAATAGCAAAAAGAAAACATTCATACTGATTGAAGATCTTATCAAACATCATATCCATACACTCTTCAGCGGGTATATCTCGCTTGCTGCACAGGAATTCCGAGTGACCCGTAATGCGGATCTCTTTATTAATGAAGAAGAAGCGGAAGATCTGCTTGAGGCTATTGAAAAAGAATTGCGCCGAAGACGCCGCGGGGCTCCTGTACGACTGGAAGTGTGCAAGGATTTTCGTCCGGATGCCTTATTGGAATTGCAGGATGAATTTGATATTCAGGACCCGGTATATGAAATTGATGGACCACTTGATCTGAGTTTTCTGGCGGGATTCGTGGACAGTCTGGAAAGTTTCTCACATCTGAAATACAGTCCGGTGAAGCCAGTCTACCCACTTGAGTTTCTGCCAAGAGAGAGTCATTTTGAGCTGCTGCGCAAACGCGATGTACTGGTGCATCATCCATACGAATCGTTTGAACCGGTCACTGATTTTATATTGGAGGCTTCGGAAGATCCAAGAGTTCTGGCCATCAAGATGACATTATATCGGGTCAATGGCGATTCACGCCTTATTCCGGCACTTGCACTTGCCGCTGAGAGTGGTAAGCAGGTCACGGTGGTGGTGGAACTGAAAGCCCGGTTTGATGAAGAGCGCAACATTGCTTGGGCCCGTAAGCTGGAGAAGGCCGGATGTCACGTGGTATATGGACTGGTTGGACTCAAGACCCACGCCAAAATCATTCTTGTCGTACGCAGGGAACAGCAGGGTTTGAGACGTTATGTTCATGTAGGAACCGGTAACTATAATGAGAGTACAGCCAAAGTTTATACGGACGTGGGACTGTTCACCTCTAATCCAATTATTGGGGAAGATGCATCCGAATTGTTCAATGAGATTACCGGATACTCCGGTCCGAAGGCATTGCAGGCGTTCCGTGTAGCTCCGGATGGTATGAAGGATGAGTTGTTTGCACTGATTCGTAGAGAAACAGAGCACGCGCTGAAAGGCAAACCTTCCAGAATCATTGCCAAGATCAACTCCTTATCCCATCAGGAAATGATTGATGAATTGTACGAGGCTTCTCAAGCAGGCGTGCAGATCGATCTGATTGTGCGTGGTGTATGTTGTCTGCGTCCGGGGGTAGAGGGGCTCAGTGAGAATATTCGGGTCATTAGCATTGTGGATCGTTTTCTGGAGCATTCACGGTTGTTTTATTTTGAAAATAGCGGCAACCCGGATGTATTCATCTCCAGTGCAGACTGGATGACACGTAACCTGAATCGAAGAATTGAACTGATGTGTCCCGTATTTGATCCAGAGCTGAAAAAGATGCTAGTGGATATCCTTAATCTGTCCCTTATGGATAATGTCAAAGCGAGACAACTTATGCCTGGTGGCAATTATGTATTTGTAGAAAATGAAAAGCCCCCGCTGAGAAGTCAGACGGAGGCCATGGGTATTATCCCTTGGAAGCCTGCTGAATGGAGTGCGTTAACGTAACTCCCCAGGCTTCCTTCAGATCCTTGACGGCCTCTTCCAGGCCATCAAGTTCCAGTAACGGCTCAGCTGTACAGGTGAATTGCACCTGCAGCGAGTCGTTTTCTTTTGTTGCTTTGATCGCAGCGATGCTCTCGGATCGATTGATGGCTTCAGCTACGCGCAGCAGAGAGCCTAAACGATGAGCATGCCGCTCATCCGAGTTTTTCAGAATGTCCCGGTGCTTATTCAGCAGTTGGGGCGTTCTTTTTTTGGGATGATAATCAGCTGCACTGGCACTTAGAATGGTCTCCCGATGAGAAAGTCCATAAATGCTTGAATTCATGATCCAATAGGCCGAGTGCTGTGTATAACGGAAATAGTTAATCTGTTTACCTGCCATGTGCAGCATGGAGGATGCATACAGGATTCGGGCATCTGCTTGATCAGGAGGGTTACCTTGTAATGCTGTATACAGGGTAACCATATCCTGATGAATCCGTTGCAGACGTTTCTCTGGAATAGGTGGACCAAAATGGATAAAGTTGCGGATACTGTCCTTCAGCGCGTCTGGAACGACCGGCTGCCCTCCAGCCATGTAATCACGCAACAACCCGTCTCGTAGACCCGCGCCACTAACCACATAACGATCTCCCTGTATTATCTGGAAGACAGTTCGTAGGATCAGTACGCCGGGCACAATGATGTCAGCGCGATCTTTGGCGAGCCCAGGTACCTTTTTGCGCTGTGCTGAGGTGAGATGTGGTAAGGAGCGAGCGATGTTCTCCATCGCTTCCTCACTGATCTCATAATGATGGCTGACAGGCAAAGAATACTGGGTGCGCTTCTGTTCCACTTTGGCGAGTGTACGCATTGTGCCGCCAAGTCCGATGAGTGGCAGACCAGGATGCTCACGAATCCAATCCTGTCCACGTAGAGCCTCAGTGACTTCGTTGCATAATGCATTTGCATTCTCCTCAGTCCACTGATCTTCGCCCCCGTAACGGGCATGTGAATTCACAGCACCAATAGGGAGGGAGATGCTATGTAACCTTTTCCGATCCCGAAAGACCGTGATCTCTGTGCTGCCGCCTCCAATATCCACGACGTAACCGTCTGCCAGATCAATGGATTGAGTGACACCAAGGAACCCATAATAGGCCTCCCGATCTCCCGATACACATTCAATGGTAAGCCCCGTCTCTGTCTCCAGCCATTCAATAATCTCCAGGACATTGCTTGCATTACGAATAGCTGCGGTAGCTGCTGCGCGAATCAGTTTGGTCTGATACGCTTCACAGGTCGCTTTGAATTGACTCAAGATGGTGATGGCTTTATCCAGAGAATGGCGCAGAATGGTTCCATCGGACTCAACAACGCTGCTCAGACGAGCGGCGTATTTGTCTTCATGAATGATGCGATAGGCTTCGTCTTGGTCCAGTTCATAGATAACTAGACGAATGGAGTTCGAGCCGATATCAATAATTCCTAAGGTTTCATTAGTACGTGTCATAAGCATCTCCTTCTACAGAGGTTCAACTACCCGAAGTGAAGAAGGGCAGCCATGGCTTCCGGTGAACCCGGCGGTGTGGCAGAGAAGGGCGTAGTTAACATAACAACAATGATAAAGACGATGAAACAGGCAAATATAAGACAACTCACGGCAAAGCCGCGATTACGCTTTTGCATAAACAGTCGAATACCTGTGACAAAGAGAAGTACCGTAACAGCTACCAGAACGATCGACATTGCAAAATAGGCTACGCCATAAAGTGATTTGAAAAATGCTTCCATTTGTTCTTAACGCTCCTTAGATCCTCATATTTAAGCCCTTCCAAGCCATTCCTTAGTAGCATACGACAGATTGACTTGTTTGAAAAGTAAACCGGGCGCGTGTTCCCGTTTCCGCCATCACTCCTGGGACAGGTTACATGAAAAAGGGGCCTTTGCCGTGGACAGACATCCAAGAAAGCAAGGCTTCTGTTGAGTATGTATAAGGAAGGACTATTGTTTCAAGGAAGGAGATCAACCCATGTCGAGACAACTTGCAAGCAAATGGCGGAAGACAGCGGCTCTGATGAAATATCCGGTAGCTGCTGTCCATATCCCACAGACCAAGGCATTCAACTCGGGTAATCTGCTGCAAATGCTCAGTCGTTATGGAATGGTGTATGTCAAACCTATTGTAGGAGGCGGAGGTTACGGTGTCATCCGGGTATCGGCCAGCGGTGGGGCTTATCGATACACCCATATGAAAACGACCCGTTCTTTCGCCAGTTTCAGCCAGATGTATCGCTCTCTGGTGCGTGTAAAGGCTAGACGCAAGTACTTGATCCAGCAAGGCATTCATCTGGCAACAATTCAAGGGAGACCTGTTGATTACAGAGTCAAAGTTGTCAAAACCCAACGAGGCTGGGTATTCCGTTCATTAGTAGGACGACTCGCTCGTCCCGGACTCTGTGTGACGAATCTGAGCAAGGGTGGCACCATGTTATCAGGAAGGCGAGCTCTTGGTTTATCCCTGCCACATATATCCGGTCGGCACAAACGCCGGGAGATGCGTTCACTTACAATGACATGTACGTACATTATGGAAAGTCAGTTCCCTGGTGTAGGTCAGCTTGGATTTGATTATGGACTGGATTATTCAGGCAAGATCTGGATTCTGGAAGTGAATACCAGACCCCAATAGAAAATGAATGGGAAAACTCAAGAAAATTCAAGAAAAACCGATAATATATAGAAGAAAACGGTATGAAAACCGTTTGAAATTTTACATTACCGGGTAATTTACTCGCAACAAGTCTTGAAACTATGAATTTATTCCAAAAAAAATACGCTGATAAACGTTCTGATAGTAGTACAAACTCCCTGTGCATAAATATTGTCCACACTATACACGTTGATTACTCTATATTTTTTCCATTTATCAACAAACTATGCACAGGATTTCCACATATCGTTGTGGATAACAAGAACGCTTGTTCTCTATATGAATCTCTGATATGATAGTTTTGAGGAAAAAAAAGGAAAGGTTGTGGCGGGAAATGGCTATGTTATCCGATGAGATGTTGTTGGATTCCTACCATAAAGCGATTGAGTTGAATCTCGAACGAGATTTCATCGCACTGCTGTTGGCAGAAATCCATAAGCGCAAACTGGGTACCGACGTATCTGCCATTCTTCACTAGAGATCCTCATTGCAGGCAATGTTACAGGTTTCCGGACAAGTCCCATAGTGAGACTGGCCATGGCGTGCTCGTCTGACAATGGTGACAGTACATCACATGATTGCAAACGTTTTCGACTTCGTCTGCCGTGTCAGAGGAAGGTTGGAATACGTAGGGGCTGTATGGTCCGGTGTAATCATCCAATTTGCCGCATTCTAACAGTCCCTGAAGGCAGTGGGGGCAAGCCTGCTCCGGTACAACCAGACCGTTACACAGCGGGCATATATAAGACAAGGGTATCCCTCCTGATATGGATTCACTCAGGAGTAAGATACCCTTTTTTGTATCAATATATGTTATTTCAGCAAAACTAGCGTTTCATGTTACTGCTGTGTCCTGGGGACAACTTGGCATCCGGATCGAAGTACACCTTCGCATTGTTGACGGCTGTTGGAGCTTCGCCGAATCCGACAGCGATCAGCTTCAGTTTACCCGGATATGTTGTGATATCTCCGGCAGCGAAGATTCCTGGAATAGATGTTTCCATGCGGGAATCAACAACGATGGAGTTACTGTCAATTTCGATACCCCACTCGGCAATCGGTCCGAGAGAAGAGACAAATCCGAAGTTAACGATCACGTCATCTACTTCGATTTCCTGAGTTTCTTTGGTTTTCACATGAGAAAGGGTTACCTTGGTAATCGTGTCATCCCCATGAAGTTCCGTGATTTCGGTCGGTGTAACGACATTCACCTTGGAATTCATCAGGTTTTCGACACTGTGCTCATGTGCACGGAACTTGTCCCGGCGATGGATCAGCGTTACTTGCTCAGCGATAGGCTCCAGCATGAGTGCCCAGTCTACCGCGGAGTCACCGCCGCCACTGATCAGTACTTTTTTGCCAGCGAAGGCATTTAGATCACTGATGAAGTAGTGCAGGTTACTCTTCTCGAACTTGGCAGCACCTTCAAGCTCCAGGCGACGTGGTTCGAATGCACCTACACCAGCTGTAATAATGACGGCTTTGGCATGATATTCATTCTCATCCGTCTTCACGATGAAATGTTGTTCATCCTTTTTCTCCACCGATACAACCTTTTCTTCAAGGCGGATATTCGGGTTAAAATGATTCATTTGCTCAACGAGGTTATTCACCAGTTCCTGAGCTGTTACTTTCGGGAATCCGGCTACATCATAGATGTATTTCTCCGGGTAAAGAGCGGCAAGCTGTCCGCCAAGCTGTGGCATACTTTCAACCAGTGTAACGGATGCCTGACGCATCCCACCATAAAACGCGGCGAACAGACCCGCAGGGCCTCCACCGATAATAAGTAAATCAGTCATATCATGACTGGAATTTTGTGCAGTCAAGAATCAACAACACCTTTCATATTTTAATAGGTAGTTAACAGAAAGAATGTGCAGGCTACGTATCGTAACCGGCATGGGTGCTGAACTGTCTTTCCTATTATAAACGGTGTATTCAGGGTTGCAAAGTTAGCGGCGTCACGAAACTGGGAACAATTGATGAAGATCAGATGAGAATAGGATGAAATTGGAAATGAAAGGTTATGAAAAATAACAAAAAAAACCTTGATCTTTACTAGAAATACAGATATCCTTGACCTGTACTATGTGTTTTTTTGTCTAATTTAGAGTCAATATGTAATATGAAGACAGATCCCGTGTTTTGTAGAATCTTGTGGTTAATTTCACAACTTGAAACGATAACTTGCGTGCAAACGTATCAATTTCATAAACCCTTTAGTTGCTTCAATCAAGTCTAGATATAGATCAAAACGGTTCAATATGTCGATATCTAGTTTCATAAAATCCATTTTTAGTGAGTTATGAAATTGATGCAAACGTTTAAATAAATTCGCGAAGTTAACATTTGTCGTCATAATGGGCAAGACCTCATCAATATTTGTAAGTATGTGCATTTTGCATCTCACCCAAGATCGGGCTGATGCAAGTGAAACCGGAAGGGGTATAGACATGAGCAGTATTCCCAAAATCGTCATCCTCGGCGCGGGCTATGGCGGGATTCTGACAGCCCAGCGGCTGCAGAAGGAATTGAACTATAACGAGGCCGACGTCACACTGGTGAATCGGCATGATTATCATTATATTACTACACATCTACATATGCCGGCAGCCGGCACGGATACCATTGAGCATGCAAGAGTGCCCATTTCCAAGCTGATTGATGAGTTCAAGATTGATCTGGTCAAGTCTTCCGTGAAGGAGATTCGTCTGCAGGATCGGAAGATTATTCTGGAGGACGGCACGTTATCCTATGATTATCTGATTATTGGACTAGGCGGTGAGCCTGAGACCTTCGGTATTCCGGGGATGCTCGATCACGCCATGACAATCCGCAGTATTAACTCGGTCAGACTGATTCGAGAACACATCGAATATCAATTTGCGATGTACAAAAACGATAACAAACGAAATCGTATTCGGTTTGTCGTAGGTGGAGCGGGTTTCAGTGGTGTTGAATTCGTAGCTGAACTTGCAGATCGTATTCCACATCTGTGCAAGGAGTTCGACGTGAATCCGAAACATGTGCACATCTATAATGTAGAGGCAGCGCCTTCGGCCTTGCCTGGATTTGACCCGGAATTGGTAGAACATGCGATGAATGTGCTCAAGAAGAAGGGCGTTACTTTCAAAATTGGTGTTCCAATCAAGCAATGTCTCCCGGACGGGGTTATTGTGGGTGAGGGTGAAAAACTCGATGCTGCTACAGTCGTATGGACCGGCGGTATTCGCGGTAACTCACTGCTTGAACAGGCAGGTCTTGAAGTGATGCGAGGACGTGTGAAAGTAGATGACTACTTGCGTGCTCCGGGGCATGAGCATGTCTATGTCATTGGTGATAATTCACTTGTGTTCAATGCTGAAGGACGGCCTTATCCGCCAACAGCCCAGATTGCGATGCAGCAGGGTGTGAACTGCGCCAAGAACGTTGTGGCATCCATTCGCAAGAAACAGCCACAACCTTTTGTATTTACGAGCAAAGGCACGGTTGCCTCACTGGGTAAAGGTGAAGCTATTGCCGTTGTGGGCGGCAAGAAATACAAGGGCTGGAAAGCGGCTCAGTTGAAGAAGCTGGTTGATCTGCGTTATCTGTTCATCATTGGTGGTATTCCGTTAGTCCTGAAGAAAGGGCGGTTTTTTGGATGAGACATTGCAGTGTTCAGGTTCGGGGACTATTAACACGTGAAGAGCTGGATCGATACAACGCCCTGATGCAGGTCGGTGGTTATCTGGAGGAACAGGATCAATATGATCTGGCCTACATCGTGCAGAAAGAAGTGGATATTCTCATTTTGCCTGCGATTGAGCGGCTTAAAGAGAAAGGGCGTGACCGTGATCGGGCCACAGCCGAGTTCCTCGAATCGCTGAAAGCGGTAGATGAAGAGGACGAGGATTAGAGACATAACCTTCCAATCGCTGTTATCCCCAGATTTTTTTGATTCCCTTTTGTTAAAGGGAAAATCCGGTGATAGCGTATGCTTCCGATGTAGCTTTCTTTCAGAAAGCTTGTAGCTTCGCTTTTTCAGGTTTTTTCTGTCCTTTCCGTTTTTGTGTAAATAAATAGTTCAAACATTATAGATCTAAATCAAGCTTGACGTAGTAGAATATTGATAGATGAAAAAGCACCGCAGACAGTATCCTTTACAGGAGATGTCGCGGTGCTTTATTGTGCTTTGTGCTGTTTCTACAGCTTAAGCATGTCTTCCAGTGTTCCTTCGTTCAACAGACTTCCCACATAGAACGAACCGAATTCGCCATAACGGGCGCTAACTTCATCGAAACGCATCTCATAGACAAGTTTCTTGAACTGAAGTGCGTCATCTGCAAATAGCGTAACGCCCCATTCCCAATCGTCGAAACCGACAGAGCCGGTAATGATCTGTTTTACTTTACCCGCATAGCTGCGGCCAATCATGCCGTGACTACGCATCATGGTGCGACGCTCGTCCATGGACAGCATGTACCAGTTGTCATTCAGCTCACGTTTTTTGTTCATCGGATAGAAGCAGATGTATTGTCGTTGTGGCAGAACAGGTTTCAGACGGGCGATAATATCCGGATTTTGCATCGGGTCTTCGCCTTCTTTGCCAAGATAGTTGCTCAGTTCCACTACACTGACGTATGAATACGATTTGGTTGTGTATTGGGCAAACATCGTTTTGTTAAACGCGTTCTCAACAGCCTTCAGATCTTCCAGCGTTTCACGCAGGTGCATCATGACGAGGTCTGCTTTTTGACCTACAACCGTATACACAACGGTACTTCCTTTGGATGAATCCTCGACTTCTTTCCATTCTTTCCAGAATTCCTGAAGCTCGTCCAGTGCTACAGCGCGTTCTTCATCATCTGCTGCTTTCCAGGCGGCCCAGTTAATCGAGCGAAAATCATGCAGGGCGTACCAGCCCTCCAGTGTTGATGCGGCTTCGTTCATTGGTTGTGTTCCTCCTGCAAGGTATATTTCCAAATCCCTATAAGAGGTTGTTCAAAAAGTCCGCTTTTGATTACGAATCATGCCTGGTGGCATCATCAGCATCGAATATGGCATTCAGCCGAAATAAGTGGGAGGCTTACGAAGTATGTTTCCTTAGGAAACATTGTAGCTGCTCACGTAGCTCTATCTACGCTCCGCTACTCCATTTCTAACTTCATTCCATCTTCTCGGTACTGAAAACCAGTCTTTTTGAACACGCACTATAAGGGACGGGTGATTGCTTTATCGTTTACATTGTATCCCAACATGAAGCAGAAGGGCAAATGAACAGAGTATAAATATAGGGAAATTTGTCCAGAAAGTTCGTTGCTTCGCCACATTTTTTGCGGTACACTAACTACTATCCAGAAGTGAAACCTGAATGTATGAAAGAAGAGGTGAATGTCGCCCGATGCAATTTATACCTGTGTTGGTATTGATGGTATTATTTTTCGTTATGATGTTTGGTATCGGTTTCATTCTGAACATGCTGATGAAGACAACTTGGTTTCCTTCCTATCTGTTCATTATTGTAATTCTGCCTATTGTTGTGTACTCTCTATGGGATCAGTCGTCATCTCTGATGTCACATCTGGGTTCTTTCCAGCTTGTAGACTATATGACGGGCATCGCTGGACTGGCTGGTGCGATAATCAGTGGCTGGACGATCCAGAAGTTGCGTTTGGGTGGGTACAGAATGTTTTAGATTGTTGGAAAGAGGTAACACATGCCACTGTAATCGCGTGAAAGTCTTGTCTTTGTCGTAAACGCTTACGAGTACAAAGGGGAGGCTTTTTTGCTATTCATTTATATTTAGAAGGATTATTGTACAGTTGTACTTCATATACATCTGGAGAACATTCTCTTTAGATATTCCCTTGTATTCTGCGGCTACAGCTTTTATAGTATTCTAGCGGCTCTCGACATTTTATTTTAGAAATTTGCTGAATTCGGCGAAAACGTGAATGATGTCGACCTAGGACGAAACGGAACGAGAACAGGCCATCTTTTTACCTGTTTTTGAGCATTTGAGGATCAGACATTTATGATAGAATAGATAAACATACTTTTGGGGAGAAGGAGATCAGGCTATGCGCATGAAGAATCTGCACCATTATACTGAACATCATCGCTACTGCGTATACAGGGAGTTTGGACTTAGCGCCCTGGATGACCGTATGCTTACAGGAGCATATCAGCCCATGGTAGGTGCTTTTGCGGTTGGCTTGTATCGGCTGTTGTTTCAGCATCTTCCCGGTGAACAGGTCGGTTATTCGCCGCTTGAACAGCAACGGAGGCTGTTCATGACGCTTGGCTTGGAGCCAAGTGAGAAAGGGCGCAAATATTTGTTAGAGCAGACATCCAAGCTTGAGGCAGTGGGGCTACTTCAGACATCACGCCTATATATACCGGAAAATGATGATTACATCTACGAATATGAGCTGCAACCGCCGCTCTCTCCGGCAGAGTTTTTCCGGACACAGCATTTGACACTGCTGCTTCGTGACAAGATAGGCAAATTCGCCGTCCTTTCCCTGCGTTCGGGTTTCTCGGCAGTGGAAAATGGGGACGCGCCTTATCCTGCAGCCAATAAAGAGAATATTTCCGTTCCCTTTTACGATATATTTGAATTGAATACCCATGTGATTGATTACGAGTTGGAGCAAGCATTGTCGGAAGTATCAACTACGGCCCAGCGGACAGGCACGAATGATGCAGCGGAAGAAAATAGTTTGAACTATGCCGACATTATTTTGCGTTTTCCACGGGAGTCGGTCAATCGTCGTCATGTAGAACAGCTGCGGTTCGATCATGAACAACTGGGCATTGTAAATTATGTAGTAAACAAGTTTAACCTCAGTGTGCAGGATGTATGCCGTCTGCTGGATGAAGATGATATCTTCAGTCCACAGGGCCAGCTGATTCTGGATGATCTTCAGCATAAGGCGAGCATGCAGTTCAGACAGACGAAGAAGCGTCATGAGCAACAGACTGTACAGGCGGCCAAGGTCGTGGCACTGAGACAGCATATGGAGGAGCCAGAGCGGAAAGAAGACTCCGGTGAACCACCTGTTGAGCATGGAGTGCAGATGGAATATTACGTCGAAGTACCTCCACAATTTATGACCAAGTGTGATATTCATCAATATAATATGATGTTGCGCAATGAGCCATACACACGTCTGTTACAGACGTTCTTCCCAGGTGCAGTACCGGACAATCTCATCGATATATTTGAGAAAATTGATCTGAGTTACAAGTTGCCGGGTGAAGTCATCAATGTATTGATTCATTATTTGATGGCATTACTTGTATCTGGCGGCGAGCAACGGATTAACCGTAACTTCGTTGAGGCCATTGCCTCCAACATGCTGCTCAAGCAGGTGAACTCATATGAGAAAGCTGTGCAATATATTCGTGATCAGGCCAAGGTCAAAGGCAAACAGGCTGCTGGTGCAGCTGGAACCCGTACCCGTACATACGGCAAAGGAACCAAAGCCAAGCCCGAAATTCCGATTGTACAAGACATAAGCACCGATGGGGATGCCGTATCTGAGGAAGAGTTCGAAGAGATGATGCGATTTGCCCAGCAGATGCAGGCGAGTAAGCAAAAAGGAACTTCTTAAATATTTTTAATAAAGCCAAAAAGACGAGTCCTCCGATTAATGGAGACTCGCCTTTTTGCTATATAAGTTGAACTGAAGCAACGTATTTTACGTTTAATCCAATTTTTTTATTATTTTGTAGGATATTTATCTAATTTAAACCACTGTTGAAATTCCTTTTTTGTGATTCTTTTTACAGGCTTAACTTTTTTGCTTCCTGTATCGTATCTGAAAAGAATCCATTGATCTGAAGGATACTCACTAATATAATCAATATTTTTTCCGTTCTTATGCCATAATATTAGACCGGTGCTAATATAGTTGGTTGCCCGTGGGAGATAAACAACGCTGTCTTTCTTAGTGTCGTATATTGCTAATGTGCTTTTATCCGTACTTCCATAAGAAAATGCAATGCTGTCTTCTTTTGGTGACCAATTATATGATGAAATGGTTTCTACATTTTGTTTACCTGCTTTTTCAAGACGTTCGTTTATAATCGTGTACTTTCCTGTTTTAAGGTTCATGAGAATGAGGTTGCTGCCAGCACTTTTTTCTACTTGGATAGTAATCCATTCATTCGATGGAGATTCAGCAACACTAGTTATATCCAATAATTTAACTTCAAAATCTCCCGTTTGTAGGGTGTGCTTTTCTTTACCATGAGTAACTACGATGGTGTCAATGATGTTTTGCTCAAAATCAGCAGCAACATCTAGCTTTAAGGTGTTCGCGGTTATCGT
The DNA here is from genome assembly GCF_000517845.1 of Paenibacillus sp. FSL R5-192. Lineage (NCBI taxonomy): Bacteria > Bacillati > Bacillota > Bacilli > Caryophanales > Paenibacillaceae > Paenibacillus > Paenibacillus sp. FSL R5-192. The sequence goes on from NZ_ASPR01000048.1 coordinate 106,007, forward strand.
GATGTCGTCACCTCTCCAGACAATTTTGTTTGAGCCTTTTGTTTTTTCAAACTTAGATATACTCTGGTATGTCGAAGAGTTCACAGATGTTGAGTTAGCAACAATATGTGCTATTTTATCTGAAGTATGAAGTGAAGATGATGCAGTTGATAACGTGCCTAAGCTACCTAAAACAATGACGCTTGATAATAAAACATTGGTGTATTTCATTATTATCTCTCCTTCATTTTGGGAAGGCGGTTACATGATGTGATTCCCTCCAGAACTATTCCAATCTTTGCTTATCATTATAAATTTGTAAAGATATGAAATCATAGAGATGATATGAAGTGAGATTTCAAAAAGGGTGATTAGTCCTGTAAGTAACAAACCTGAAAGATTGAATACATATTTATTTTATATTTATGTGGCCTTCTGACTCTCTCTGGTGTCTAATTCATTGTAAATCAAGAGGAGGTTCTTACCATGTCAGGAGCTCATGACACAAAACCTGTTTATCCGGATAAACAGGAACGTATCACTAACTTTGAAAACACTTATGAGCTGTATCGTCAAAGAATTTGCAACTACTTTTCCCTGAAATTGAACCCGATGGTTGCAGATGATTTGACTCAACAGGTGTTTTTAAAAGCAGTCGAGAATCTTCACCGATTCCAAGGGAAATCAAATTTATTTACATGGATATTCAAGATTGCTCAGAATACAGTGAAAAACGAATATCGAAGATTATTGCGAAAAAAAGAAACGCCGTTTGATTTTACGGGATATGAATCACAGTCGATCTCCCTTGAATTTACGAAGTATGTTGATTTTCGAATTGATGTCGGAGTTGCGCTGAAAAAGTTAAATGAAACCGACCAGGAAATCATTGCATTACGCTTTTTTGTGGACTGCACATTGCTTGAAATTTCTAAGATTGTCGGGATGCGTGAGAGTGCAGTAAAGAACAGACTCTACAGAGCTTTGGAAAAACTTAAAAAGGAACTGAAAGAATGGGGAGGCGTTACGATCATGTCTATTCAAGATCTGATTTCAATTGTTAATAAGGGTGAAAACGAGGGATTGAACAATCAGCCCAATAAAGTACACCATGATTTGTTCAATGAACTAAGTGATCATATTGAACGAATTTCGCTAAAGTACAATTATCATCCATCGCGAAAAGTGACGATTGAAGTATATCCTGATATGCCATCGTTTCACCAAGCGGTCGGAGAAGCAGATGCTCCGAATTGGTTCATGGGTACCTATGAAGGGAGTATTCTTAAAATTGTATCTCCATTAAATCCAGGACCGGAGCATACCTATCAATCGATTCTTAAAGGTACGGTTCACTTGTTCACCATGTGGCTAATAAGTGAAATCAATCCGAAGGCTCCGAAATGGATAAGGCAAGGAATTGGTGGATATGAAGCCAAGCTGATGACTCAGGACTATATTGAAGGTACAACAGAAGAGGCTATTCACAATTTAGAGATCCCAACGTTCGAACAATTAGATAATGATACCTGGGATTTCGAAACGATGAAAGGATTTCAGTTTTCGTTCCTATTTGTGGAGTTTGTTGTTCAACGATATGGAATAGACCATTTAAACAAATTGATCCGTGACCCTCAGGATTTTAATGGTATCTTTCAATGTTCCGAGAAGGAATTGCATCAGAAGATGGTAGAATTTATAAGTAAGTAACCCATACAAAAGTGTATGTTGCCCGGGTGAAGAACCGGGCTTTTTTTAATGTGGTTATAGCTATGGTAAATGTACTATCAATAAATTGGGTTATTTTGTATAATGCATATAAAAAGAGGTTGTCTATGAATCCTATGGATGAATGTAAATAATACATATGGAGGTAATTAAGTTTGAAAACTCACTACTATTTCAGTTGGTTTAATCATTTTTTTCCTGAGAAGCTGGTCCATTGTTTGCAGGAGGATATACAAGACAGAAAATCGCTTGTTATGATTAGTGCTAATCCGTCTGGTTATAAAGATGAGCAAGTTAACTTTGATGATGTTTCTGAATGGACATGGTTGAATCAGGCTAATATTATTTTTGATGAATATCATTTCATTGATTACCGCATGCAGAAGGAAGATGCCCAGCGATTCATTCAGAACGCTTCTGTCATTTTTTTATGCGGTGGATATCCTGTTCTGCAGAACGAATTTTTGGCGGAATATGAATTATCGGATGTTATTAAGAATAGCAATGCCATTATAATGGGTGCCAGCGCCGGTGCGTTAAACATGGCTGCAAAATGGTTAAGCTTGAATAACACTGATGAAGTTGAAACAAGTACCATTTATAATGGTATTGGTTTTGATCATTTTGCTTACGAATCTCATTCTCAACGCGATTACGCAATGTTTGTTCAAGGCTACCTGTTCCCCTTGTCTGAAGAGATTGATATTTATGCGGCAGAACAGGAGAGCGCTATACGTGTAAAGGACGGCAAAATAGAAATAATGGGACCTGTATATTTAATTTCCCACTCAAAGATTCAGAAGTTGGTTGAGACGCTCTAATTAGGGTGAGTGGCTGTGACCTTACATAAGTAATTCCTTTTGGTGTATAAAATCAAGGCTAACAGGCGAATCATCTCAGGTCTCCTTTCTATAATTGGAATACAGTTTGTAAACAGATGCAATCTTAATATCCCTAGGACTTATAGTCGGCAAGGTATCGAAGTGATCAGTTACTTATTTAAACTAGCGGACTGACAATAGGATCGTTGCAAAAATGCTAACGATCCTTTTTGGTATACCTTTACAGAAAGTAGAGAACACGAAAAATTATATTAGGATGATGAGCTCCTTATTAAGCTAACGGGCAGGATAGTTTAATGATTGGGGCTATAAGGCTGTACTAGATAGAACATGTATAGTGTACTGTTGAGCTACGGGAGACCATAACAAAACCACCTTTTCGAAGGTGGTTTTGTTATGGTCAAATACTAGTATCAAAATTTAACATAGCCTAGATTTTAAATATTGCACCCACATCCCGTGCAGCTCAGCTTCCGATACTTGAAATGCGCCTTGAAAATCAGTGGCATCGCGTATGAATTTGTTGAGCGCATCTAAACTGTATGAATGGATGAGATATTCTACGAGCAAGTGCGAGAATGCATATCCCCCTATCTTCTCGAAATCCCAGGTATCATTAGTTAATGCTTGAAAGCTAGGGACAGCGTTATTTTGAATCGATTCGGAAGTTCTATACTGGATATATTCTTGTGACGTTTGTTTGGCTTCATGCCCGCCGAGACCGTGTGTAAGCCATTTCGGTGCCAACGGATTAATATCCTTCACTAACCACATCGTAAACAAGCTTAGAGTGTGCCGTAGTACCGATTGATACGTATGTTCAGGGCCTGGGTTGAGTGGGGATACGATTTTAATTTTATTGTCTTCATAGGTTCCCATAAACCAATTGGGCGCATCCGGCTCGTTTATTGCTTGATGAAAAGTGGGCAGATCCGGATAGATCTCAATAGCGATTTTCTGAGAAGGTCGATGACGATAGGTTATAATAATTCGATCTACATTGCTTTTCAACTCTTCAAATAAGTCATGGTATACCTTGTTCATACCATCATTCTTGGAGGGAGCCTCGTTTTTATCCACAATTGATATCAATTCTTTAATAGACATGATTGTAATGTCACCCCATTCTTTTAATTCTTTTTTTAGTTTGTTTAAGGCACGATAGAGTCTGTTCTTGACTGCACTTTGAGGCATCCCGATGATTTTGGATATTTCCAATAAAGTGCAATCGACGAAAAAACGCAATGATATGATTTGTTGATCTAATTCATTCAATCGGGCTAATGCAACACTAATATCAAGACGAATATCGACATCTCTAGCAATATCGAGGGATATCGATTGGGACTGAAAATCGATTACTTCGTGCAATATTTCTTTATTTCGTGATTTCGTGCGATACTCGTTTTTCACAATATTTTGAGCGATTTTGAATAGCCAAGTAAATATACTGGAGTTATACTTAAACAAATGAAAGTTTTCCATTGCTTTTAAAAAAGCTTGTTGCGTTAAGTCATCGGCAGTTGCCGAATTTGTCTTTACTGCAATATAATTTCGAATTCTATCTCGATATTGATTATAAATGGCTTCGAAATGCTGGATGTGCTCCTGATCCTCCGGAAGAACAGGGATTTTCTTTTTGTCTTGAGCTCGTGACACCAGTAATACCTCCTCCTGAACTTACAATTCATTAGACACCGAAGGGAGGTAAAAAGCCACATCGTTTTAAAATAATTTTACACGACGCCACTCCACTTTTTTTAAACCCCGAAAAAGCAAAGCGTAAAGGCAATTCGGCTATGTGGTATTAAGTGAGGATTACCAATGGAGAAAGAGATGCAGGAGCTAAAAAACGTATTGGCTTTCTGGGAAAGCAAGTTCAGCTCACCTTGATTGGAATCTTTCAATTTATACCCCCCCCCAACGATTTGAACTAACGGGAAACGTTAGCTCAATAACAACAAGAAAGTAGCTGATCATTGTGATTGGCTGCTTTTACTCAACTAACGGACAGTTTTGCTGAATAGATCTGCTGAGTATGTGGAGCATCTGGCCTCTCGCGGTTGGTTGCGGACAAGAGAGATAAAAATCGTAAGGTAAAGGAGAAGTCTGGCAGATACGATTGCGATTAAAAAACTACCCATGACGCACATGCGTCATGGGTAGTTTTTTAATCATTTCCATACGTTCAGGAGGGGGCCGTGTGAAATAGCGATGTCCTAATCACTTCGTTGGACAGGACAGACAAAGTTTTGTGTAAAAATGGCCACCGTCCGGGAAGGGCTATTCTTCGTATCATTTCCGAACCGACTTACTTGACCGGCCCCATCCAGGTTGAAATCGTCTTCTGCTGGTGCGGCAACGGCGGTTTTAACTTCCCGTTATCGATCAAATGCTTCAAAATATAAGCGACAAGCCGGCCTCCGCCGGTGTTGCCTCTCACCATGTAAGCAAGTTGCGGCTCCAAATGCTTCGGCTGATTTTGCAGGAACAGGTTGAGCATTTTGTCGTAGAGCTTGCCGACAGCAGGCGCATACAGAGCGGACAAATCCGGCATTGCTTTGTTCAACCGATCCAACGTTTGCGGAGAGTCCATCCAGACCGCATTGAACTTGTACCCCTCCTTCGTCTTGCGGATGTACCCCTTCTCCAGCAGGAACGAATATTGCTCAGCGTTCTCTTCGTTGTCGGGCAGTTCCCCTTGTTGGAACGCATGACAAATCTCGACATTCCGATATTCCAGCAAACGCCAATCCATCTGGCGGTCGCTCCAGTACGTATTGAATTGCCACAAGTATAAAGGAGAGTCTTCGACGTAGCGGAGCGACGGACCGAAGGTGACGTAACTACTCATATCAAAACCCGGATCGGCATAGTGGCTCCGATTTAACGCCGCATAGGCAATATATTGACCTCCGTCCTTTCGCATTGGTGCGACCGCATCGAAGTTTTCGCCAGCCGGCATGCTCCGCCAAGATTGCTCCTCGATGTTCTTGGGCAGCAAGGTCCAGAGCAGGAAATTATAGTCGCCGTCCGGAACGTAAACTCCGCTATCCTCGACTTGCCGGCGAACTTCCATTATTGCGTCGAAATGAACATCGGCCACTTCGGCGGCGCAATCTTGCCAGAATTGATGACCAGCTACGGCTAACTCAAAGAGGTCCCAGACGATGGTATTGCTTTGATATTTACCGGGAGAGGTTTGGATGAGAAAATTGTAATCGGCCAGGTGCCGGACTTCGCCTTCCAGCAAAGACGGCGGCATTCCGAGCTCCTCCGCGATTTGATGTACAGTACGCGCCTTATGATAAGCCGCGTAAACGATATTTTGCGCCAAGGCGCGTCCAAGAAAATCGTTGGTTTCGCCAAGGCTGCCGGCCGAACCGGAATGGCCCATTTCCCCCATGCTGATCGGATTGACACTTAAAGTTCCTGTTGCACGCATACGTTTCATCCCTTTCCGTAACTTCTTTTTGGCCTCGCTCAAATGCCACTTCACCGTGTTGACAGGAATGTTCAGAGCAATCGCGATATCGCTGATTTTAAGCTCGTCGTAGTAATGCATGACCACGATCCGGCGATGGATGTCGGACAGAAACGCGACTTCTCGACGGAGCTCGCGGTAAGCTTCGGTTACCAGCAGCCGGTCAAGCGGCTCTCGGGAAGGGGCAGCAGACAGTTCGGACATGCCGTTGATTTCGAACGCTTGGGGAACGTGCGCACGCTTTTTCAACCAATTCACCCAAGTGTATCGGGCAACCGTCCAGACGTAAGCGTCAAGGCTTCTAATGTCCCGCACCCCAGAGAAGGATTTTAACAACTGCAGCATAATCTCCTGAGCCAGATCCTCCGCCTCGGCCCGCTGCTTGATACGATTTAAGGCAAAACCGAAAATCGGTTTGACATAGCTCCGAATTGCTTCCGCCGCTTCTTTTTCGTTTTTACCAATTGAATCCATCTTTTGCCTCCATAGTTGCATCTGTAATTCCTGACAATTATATAGTGTGCCAGGCGAAATAAAGGTTGGGATTATTTTTTTTAAAATTTGGACGTCCTAACGGATCGCTCATACATGTATAATTACAAACATCAACATCATGAGTAGGTCATTTAAATGGTTAAAGAGACGTTATGAACTTTTTGTTAAACAAGATGAAGGTTACTTTAGATGTAAAGGTCTCACTTTTAGTATATAAAGATACTTCTTTTCCGTTCAACTATGGGAGGATACAAACTAGGAGCACGAGCCGAAGTTCTTCTTCGGGTACTTGGGGCACTCCTTCGTTCCGTAGTTAACCAGGAGTGGTCTCGATTAATTATTCAAATGCATAATTGAGGTTCATTAAAATAACGGGAAACGTTAGCCTAATGCTCAAAGAATCAACGTAATCAACTGCGGTTTACAACTAACGGATGACAATAGGGATCGTTGCAAAAATGCTAACAATCCTTATTGGTATACCTTTAGGGGGGGATGTACTCCAGAAAATACGGACAAAAAAAGCCCAAAAGGGCTACTTCCATAATTGTCATAATAAACTTTTCCTAGTACTCTCACTGATAAAAGAAATTATATCTTTTAACTTTCCCTTGTAGGAGTATGAGTAGCAACTTTCCATTTACCTTCCTCATAGGTTAAAGTTATTTTTGCAGAGAGCGACCCCTCATTGGTACGATACTTACTGACCTCTATGGCAATGTTATTATCTGATTGCTTCTCCTGCTTTTCAATTTTCAGTAAAATCCCTTTTAGCGTGTTTTCAGACTGTTCAGACAGTCCTTCTTCAATCAATTCTTCATAGGTTAGGTTATAAATTTTTACGTTATATTTGCTGTGAAGGTAATCCTCAATGCTTTTCTTATCAGAATCCTTTAATGAAATTCCTTTATCAAAATCCAATGAGATATACTCCATGTTTTCATTAAGAGCCGTATCTGTTGAAATTAACTCCTCCAACGCCATACGATAAGGTTCACCTAGTTCATTCTGCTGACTAGAGCCAGTAACACCACCTGCGCAAGCTGATAGTAAAAATAACGCTACAACACTGAAAATAAAATGCATTGTCTTTACTTTTATGACAATCCCCTCCTGGGTACTCGTTTCCTAAATAAACGTAATGATAAACAGAAATGTTGTATTTCAGTTTAAAAAGGAGCCCAATTTGATCTGCCTAATTAAGCTAGCAAGTAGGTTAACGGCAAGGATCATATGTGGGCAGAACTGTAATATCAGGAGAATTTATGGTTTTAATAGGGGATAATGATTACTTATTATTCCAGATATATGCTACTCTCTTTTTATTCCATAGTTTTCTTAACGGAAAAAATGGGAATTTAAATGTTGGGGGTAATTGCTTGCTTCTATCCGAACGATTGCCAATTGCAGCAAGTCTGTACCCTGAGGAACCTGCGTTAATGCGACATGGGCAAACGATGAGTTATGGGGAGCTTTACGGTCTAGTTGAAAGACTCAGTCATGCCCTGTATGTTGAAGGACTCCGGGCCGGTGATCGTATTGCCCTTTTAGGTGATCCAGATCCCCAGCTCGTTGTTGCGTTTTATGCAGCAGTTGAGATTGGAGCTATACCGCTCGTGCCGTCTCCTTTGCTAACAGTGCCTGAACTCGCTGCGATATTTCAGGATGCAGAACCACATATGGTTATTCATGATGAGCAACATGCTAAAGCAGCTATTGCCACGGTAAAGCTTCTTGGGTATTGTCCAAAACTGTTCACGACAGACGAAGAAGGAACGAATAACAGTTCGCTCGCTGCTCTTTTACAGCAGGAACCCGCGTTCTCTCCAAAAGACCATTTCAAACGAAGTGTAGACGATACGGCAGTCATGATTTATACGGGTGGGACAACTGGTCGGCCAAAAGGGGTCATGCATTCGCATCGTGGTATGGCTGCTTGGAATCAACTTACGCCTTCTGCAGGCTTCGGTCATGATCTCAAGCGTCGTGTGTTAGTGCTCAACTTATCCCATCTGGTAGGTCAGTTCCAGCTGTGGGCGACCATGGCTGCCGGAGGCTGTCTTGTATTTCTAGACGAATACCCGGCGGATGTACACCGCATTATGGAAGCTATTGAACGTGATCAGATTACACAACTCAGCACAGTAGGCCAACTGCTACGTGATCTTACCCGCGAGGTATCCGTAGGAAGTAGAAACTTGAAGAGTCTTTCGCTTATTGGCTGCGGAGGGTCCATTATTTCCCCGGATACACTTCAGGAGGTCGTATCGCAATTTCCTGAAGTTATCATTGTGAACAACTACTCACAAGCGGAATGTGGAATGTCCATAAGCCGCCTTTTTCCTGCTCAGCATATGGGCGATCCCCATCGCCTTCGATCCGTAGGTCGTCCTGCTGACTTGGCTGCCCAAGGTGAGCAGGCCTTTGAAGTTCGGATATTAGATACGGACGGAAGTGAGACAGTTACGGGCGAGGCTGGAGAAATCGTTGTTCGAGGTGCACAGACCATGCTGGGGTATTGGCGCCAGTTGGAGGTTACTGCCGAGACCATGTCCGATGGCTGGATTCGAACTGGGGATGTCGGTTGTCTGGATGCCGAAGGTTACCTTTATGTGTTTGATCGCTTGAAGGATATGATTATTGTGGACGGTTCCAATGTGTTCTGTGCCGAAGTGGAGCATGTTATTGTGAGCCATGAGTCGGTAAGCGAGGCGGCCGTAATTGGACATCCTCTTCCTGACGAAGGCGAGGAACTTGTCGCTTTCATAGTGTTACAAGATGGTGAAAGTATGGATCTGACGCGGGTGCGAGCGTTTTGTGAGCCACACCTTGCTCCGTACAAATGGCCGACTCAACTGTTCATTGTGGATACTTTGCCCAGAACAGCCGTGGATAAAATAGACAAAAAGCAGTTGCGCAAGCATCTATCCTTAATTTCATCCGAAGGACTATGCTAACGGGAATGCTGTTTAATAGCTGTTGGGTTGAATATTTATTGTTAGATCAACAAAAACAGCCCTTCAACTTCCTTTTGGAAGTGAAGGGCTGTACGTTTTTATCTCAACTTGTATGCAGGCGGGCACGAAAATACCTCGTAGTGTTACCTCAAAATCGTACTGGCCTGATTGCCTGCATAATCCTCAATGACCAGCTTCAAAGAGCTGTTGCTGGACGCTGGTGTGAAGGTCAGTTCACTCAGCTTTGTTCTTCCCCGAATGATATACGGGAATTTCTGCGAAACGTAAGTGACTCCGAACTCGCGTGGTACCCCATTTTCATATACAAAGATCTTATACCAGTCCTCCAGATCCGGGAGGGCTAATGTGTACTTTCCATCTTTTACCGTGACCATTTCCTTGGCGTATGGTGTAATCTGAAGATCTGCGAGCTGTCCGGTATGGGTAACCGGATTCTGCCCGCCAATGGCGATGTTCAGCACGTAATGTTCACCATTGGTCGGAAGTCCGGTCAGGACGACAGATTGTTTTCCTTTTTTGACCTGAAGTGACTTGGTGAAGGGCTCTTTTGTGTATTCTGTTTCTAGTGTGAGTTGAATAGACTTGTTGCCTTTTCCTTTGTCTTTATTTTTATCCTTGTCCTTATCCGTATTCTTATCTTTGTCTTTGCCCGAGTCTTTCACTTTCTTCGGGTTTTTCCAGCTTACAATAGCATCGCCATTCTTTTTGAATTTCACATCAATATCCTGAACGGCTGCATTCAGATCGTAAGGCAGGACGGTTGCTTCACTTTCGGTACCATCTGCACCAACCGCACGGATAGACAGTTCACCAGATGGCTGTTTTAGCGATTTGATATAAAAAGTGGAATCATACACGCCGCCTACATAGGCGCCATTTTCATATAAATTGTATTGTTTGACCTCTGAATAGTCCTTCATGTCCCATGCAACAACCAGTTCATCGGTGTTGGTCAGTGCTTTGGCAATATGGAATCCGGTCGGTGCATCCGGTACAGCCGCTGAACCGTCGGAAATGCGGATCTCGCCAATGTTCATCTGGTAATTCTCAATTGCTTTGCCATTCGGGTCAAAAGATAATCCCATAGCGGCAATGGTTTTGCCTTGATAGGCACTCAAATCCAGCGAAGTTGTCTTCCAGCCTTCTGTATGCTGGCCTGCATTAGGCACATTTACGTTGACCACGTTGGATGGATCATCTTCGAAGATCAACCCAACATGCAGGGAGGAAGCGTCACTAGTCGACGGTTTGTTATACGTCAGTTCCAGTTTCGATTGCCCGTTGACGGACAGGTCGGTCTTGTACAGGCGCAGGAAGTTCTCCGCGTTCAGTGTGCCGTTCACCACGAGAGAGCTGCCGCCATTAAACGCGCCAATGGAGTCATAGTTGTACCTTGCGCCTTTCTCATAAGAGGGACCATAGTCAAAATCAACACTGAGCTTGTCGCCTTCACTATCCATCCACCATTGCCAAGTGACAGGGATATCCTGAATGTTGATATTCGACCATTCTTTATCGTTCGAGACCGCGCCGTCTTCATAATATTTCAGACCGTGCCCCGTATTGAAACTGGTTGCAAAATTGGAGCCATTGATAACGGAGCGTTCGGTCAGATAAGCGGCAATTCCATCCCAATTTGCACCGGAAGCATACACATCCGACAGATCGGCAGATGCATTACGACGTGCATCTGTCGGGTCTTGATTTGGCCCTGACCACCAGGCACGATCACGTACAAAGGTCATCCACTGGTACTCATCCTCAGCTCGGTGATTGGTGCTGCCATCGCCCATCTCTTCATCCAGGGCGTTGTGGGTGAAGTCGGCACCTAATGTCGCGATGCTGTTCATGGGTTGACCGTTCTCATCCAGATTATGGCGCAGGTCATAAGATTGCTTCCAGCGGCCGAATTTGTCATGTCCACCTTCGACACCAGCAAATACGGTTTCCAGTGGATCCAGTCCCAGGCTAAGGGCATGATCACGGGAATCGCGGAGCATCTTGTGGTTCCATACATAGTTCAGGAAGATGGAATCCGAGACTCTGCCGAGAACGGAATCTTGTACAAAGGGGCTGTTGAGCCCATTGAATTGGTTCTGGTATTGAATTTTGCCTGTTGTGTTGATGGTGGAATCATACCACTGAACGTACAGGCCTTTATCTCTTAGATATTTCATGAATTTCTTGTAGGAAGCGATATCCTCAGGGGCTACACCCCGGGCAACCTCTTCCTGATTGAAGAAATATCCATCGTAGTTGTAGTATTCTGCCATCTCGGCCAGTTTCTCGGCCACAGGGAAATTACCGTTTTCATCCTGGATCAGCATTTGTTTATAGGTTTGTGGCCCACGGTCATTGTCCGAGAAAAAGATGTTGGCAATGGATTTAACGCCATTTTTGTGGGCTGCATTGGTGTAGGCCGGATTAGGAATGTTCAAAATGCCAAACTCGAAGTATTTCTCCGTCCACTCTTTACTCGGATCGTACAGCTCCTCAGGTACTCCCGCAGAAGCCATGCCGTGCCAATAGCTGTAATAGTCTGTATATTGCCAATAATTAAATAGATACTGGCTGAATTCATTGGTATAAGGTGTGCTATCGAAGAATGCATTGCCGTAATCGCCACTCATCGTGAATAGCTGGGTGTCCGGACTAAGCTCAGGATAAGCCTGTGTGGCAGCGAACGCTTCATTACGGGGCTGCAAGGGAACATGGGCACGAAGGAGATCACCATGGATATCACTTTCCGGTGTCCAGTTCAGAATCTGGGCCGAGGTGTACCCGTGTTGATAGGGCTGATTCACCCCTTTGGCACTTTCACCGGTGTAGGGGAGCGTGTCTCCGGCATAAATGGATGATGCAACAACTTGTCCAAGCAGAGCCGTAGTCAGGACCATGGCAGTGACCTTGGGAATGAGGCCTTTTGGTTTGAGTTTGCGTGTCATGCTGTTCCTCCTTCAAGTGGAATGAATGTAAGGTATTCTTTTACACAAAGCTAAACTTATGGTTAACGATAGTGGATGAAAGCGTTTTTAAATAGGGTGAAATTAAAGAAACACAGATATAAACTAAAGAAAAGTTGCAGGTGACAAGTTAATGTCAGAAGCCTGATGATATAATTCAAGTCAGGAAAACAGCATCGGAGGGAACATGCGAATTGAAAATTGTTAGCGTTTACAATAATTTCTTCAAAAATAATATGTTTATGAAAATGCTCCTGATTTTCTCGATGATATCGATTGTCACGATTATTACGTTATCTTATATCATCTTCCTGTCGGTGTCCGACTCCACGATTCGCCGGGAACTGGCGATCCAGAAAGCGGCGATGGAACATGTGGATCGGTACATTCATCAGCAGTATGAATCGGTACAAAACATGGTGAGGGACATGCATCAGAATGAGGCACTCTCAGCCAACATTACGTACCTGATGAATCATTCGTACGCTGAATATGTTCAGCACATGACCAATGGATATTACGCTAATCAGGACGACTATTCGGCCGATGTGTTGAAACATTTTCAGAACATTATGGATCGTAATTCGCAGATTAACCAACTCATGTTATATAGCGCTGAGCAGCAGGATTTGTCTACCTTTAATCAACACAAGCAGTTCCGCAAGCTGGACGCCAATGTAGCTCATTCCTATATTCCGGACGTGATGGCGATGGAAACGCCCAATATCAGTGCACCCAACTACTGGATTCGCAAAGAGATTAATCAATGGGACCCTGCGCTCTACTCCATTCGCGTACCGATTAACAATACACAGACTCTTCGGAATCTAGGCCAGTTTCTTGTCTTCTTTGACTCGGAGGGAATCGGTAACGCGCTGGATAACTACGAGAGTAATCTCAAGGGAGAAATCGTGGTGTTATCGGCGAAAGGGACAGTGTTATTTGACTCCAACAATCATTATTACGGGAAGAAGTACCCCTACGTGAATGTAGCCGATTCCCTGTTTGATCAGACCGATATGGATTCAATGAAAAAGGAGCAGAACATGTACGTGAACAAGTTTGTCTCCGCGGATCAGGGTTATGTGGTCATAGGCACAGTTCCGGTAGAAGAGATGGCTGAAACCTATGCGGGCATTCGCAATACCATTATCTCGATCAGTATCGTATGTATTTTGTTTGCCGTGCTGGTTCCGGCATTTTTCATTATTAACTTTGCCAAACGAACCCGTCGAATTATCCGCTTCACCCAAAAAGTGAAATATGGCAACTTGACGGCTCGAATCGACGATCCGCGAGATGATGAACTGGGGCAGATCTCACATAGCTTCAACGACATGCTGGATGAGCTGAATCTGTATATTGAACGGGTCTACAAAGCCGAGATCAAACAGAAGGAGACCGAGCTGGTCGCATTACAGGCGCGCATCAACCCTCATTTTCTCTACAATACGCTTGAAGTGATTCGGATGAGGGCGATATCCCAAGGGGCGAGAGATGTTGGCGAGATGATCTATAGTTTATCCGTATTGTTCAAGAGCCTGGTACAGCAAAAGAAAAATTATACGCTGAAGGATGAGATGGAAGCTTGCCGCTTGTATCTGGAGTTATTCCGAATCCGCTACAAGGATATTTTCATATATACGATCCAGATCGATGCTGCATATTATCAACACCCTGTGGTGAAACTTTCGCTGCAACCTATCATTGAGAATTATGTCGTACACGGCATTCAGACAGAACGTTTGGATAACCGATTATCCATTGTTGTGGAAGAGACAGATGATGTGGTGCAAGTGGAAGTCAAAGATAATGGCAAAGGCATTGATCCGGCACGCCTGACGGAAATCCTTGAAGAACTGGAACGTCCTGAAGAGTCTGGTCAGATGTTTGGGCTGCGCAGTGTCCATAGTCGATTGCGCTTCCTGTATGGGCCAGAGTTCGGTATCACCATAGAGAGCACCCTCGGAGAAGGAACACGGATCAGGGTGCGTTATCCACATACAGAAGGGACAGGTGTGTAATATGTACAAGGTGTTTATTGTGGACGATGAGCCATTCATCATTGAAGGTTTATACGATATTGTGGATTGGTCTTCATTTGGTATGGAAATTGTGAGCCATGCAGGTAATGGGCAAGCAGCGTTACAGGCGCTCTCTTCTCAGCCCGTGGACATTCTGATCACGGATATATCCATGCCACTCATGAATGGTCTTGACCTGATTCGGGAAGCAAGGCGAGTACAACCTGAGCTTAAGGTCATTATCCTCAGTGGTTTCAATGAGTTCGAATATCTGAAGGAAGGCATGCAGCTGGGAATCGAAAATTATTTGCTCAAACCGATTAATGTAGAGGAACTGGAATCCACGCTGAGCAACACGGCGTCCAAGCTGGATCATACGGTATCACCTCAAGCCGATGATGCGTATGGTATTCAGATTCTGAAAGATAACATTCTTCATCGATGGCTTACAGGACAGATTGCAGCTACTGAATTTGAAGAACGTGCCCAGTTCATGAATCTTTCGCTGGATGCACCGGACGTTGCTGTGGCCATTCTGCGTGACAAAGGGCAAGTACCCGGTTTGTTTGAACGTGTAGAAGAGATGCTTAGAGACAGACGCCATCTGAACGTATTTCATGATATCGATGGAGACATCGTCATTATTGCCAATATTCAGGGTACGAGTGACGAGGAACAGAAGTTGATGGATGGCTTGCAGGCATTATCTGATGAGATAACCGTAACCCATCCGGCGGCACGCATTGGAGCAGGCAGATTGATGAAAGGGTTATACCAAGCGCCGACCAGTTATGCGGAGGCCAAAAAAGCACTCCAGTATGTGATGATCTATCCCGACCTTAAAGTGATCGACCATGCCATGTTGGAAAGGTGCGGAAATTCAACGGCGACCTTTTTCATTGAATGGAGGGAGTATGCCAAACTCATTCTGTCCCGCAATACAGAACAACTTGCCGACCGGATTCGCATGGATTTTGAACAGCATCGCGATGGGCTTACACCTGGGGAGTTACAGAACACCGCATTGGAAGTTGTGATTCGCTTCAAAATGGAGCTGGAAAGCATCAAACATTCTGATGAGTCTGCCATATACCAACAAGGGCTTCAACTTGTACTGGACAGTGGCACTTTTGATGAACTTGTGCGGGCGCTTCAGCAGGTTGGGTCGCAGACGATCCAGTCCCTATTGCAGGATCTGAAAAATCCAATTGTGAACCAGGTGCTTCAGCATATCGACAAACACTACGCAGAAGAGCTTTCCCTGAAGCTGCTGGGTGCCCACTATCATCTGCATCCGGTGTATTTGGGGCAATTGTTCCATAAGGAGACCGGAGAGACGTTTGCCGAATACATCAACAAATACCGAATTGAACGTGCGAAGGAGCAATTACGCAATTCCAATCTGAAGGTACATGAGATCGCCCGAAATGTAGGGTATTGGGAGACGGGGTATTTCTATAAACAGTTCCGCAAATATGTAGGAATTTCACCGACTGATTTCAAGGTGTTTGGTTAATTCGGTGACGGGTAGATCCAACCATGCGGACAGAGAGCCAAGAGACATATCGGGAACAGGAATGGCATGGATGAAAATCATGGCATACGTTACCCGGCATGTCTCTTTCATGTAAGCGATTTATTTAAATAGGTACAAAATAGATGCCTAAGGAAGATTTCTCTTTAATTTGTACCTCGAAAACTTAAGTTTATCTTCTTTTTGTAAATGCTTTCATTCGATAAGGTTAAAGCAGTTAGTAAGTAGAGCCTAAGGGAACACGAAAAGGGAGGATCAAAGAAATGAGTAAACAAAGAAAACGCTTCTCACTCGTTCTTGCATTGTTAATGGCCGTTACACTTGTTCTTAGTGCCTGTGGAGGAAGCAAAGATGCTTCAGAATCCGGGGGAGCTGGAGATGACGCGGTAGAGTTGATCTGGTATACCATTGGTACCCCTCAGAAAGACGTCAACAAAGTGATGGAAGAAGTGAGCAAGTATACCAAAGAGAAAATTAATGCCACGGTAACGATGAAGATGGTTGACTGGGGTGACTACCCGCAGAAAATGCAGGTTAACGTAGCATCCGGTGAGCCAATGGACATTCTGTTCACTTCTTCTGGTGGATTCGATTATGTACAAAATGCCAGAAAAGGTGCATTCCTTGAACTGGATGACCTGCTTGCTGAATACGGTCAGGATCTTACCAAGACCATTGATCCTGCATTCCTAAGCGGTTCCAAGGTAGACGGACACAATTACGGAATTCCAGCTAACAAAGAGCTGCCACAACAAGAGGTATGGCGCTTTAACCAAATGCTGGTTGATAAATACAAGCTGGACATCTCTGGCGTTCGTACGTTAGACAGTCTGGAGCCTCTGCTCAAAACAATTAAGGAAAACGAGGCGAGTGTAACACCATTTGCCATGGATAAAAACTATGTTCCTTACGTGCCTTATGACTATGTCATTCAGAATCTGCCAATGGCAATCAAGCTGGATACAACAGACTATAAGCTTGTAAACATACTGGAAACACCTGAAATGAAAGAAGCACTTACTACGATGCACAAATACTACAAGGCTGGTTATGTATCGGCAGAAGCGGCAACAACAGGTTCCACGAACGACCTGACAACATCGGGCAACTGGTTCCTGGATCGTGCACAGACTCAGCCGCTCGCGGACAATCAATGGTCTGCAAGTTACGGTTATCAAGTCGTTTCAACACCGGCAAGTGAAGCAATTATAACAAATACATCTGTACAAGGTTCCATCATGGCCATCTCGGCCAACTCGGAATATCCGGAGAAAGCGATGGAATTCCTGAACCTGCTCAATACAGATCCTGTGCTGCGTAATATGGTGGACTCCGGTATTGAGGGCACACACTACAAAAAAGTGGATGACACGCATATGGAAAATCTGCCTGAATCAAAAAACTACGATATGCCTTCATACTCCCTTGGGAACAACATGCTGCTCTATCTGAACAGCAATGACCCAGATAACAAATGGGATGAGTTCAAGAAGTTTAACGCTGAAGGTGTCAATTCCCCGATCCTCAGCTTTAACTTTGATGCAAGCAATGTATCTGCCGAACTAACGGCGGTACAGAACGTGAAAGAGCAATATTGGGCAGCACTGATGACAGGTACCCTGGACCCGGCAGCCAATCTGGATCAAGTGATTGAGAAGTTCAATCAAGCCGGACTGGAGAAAGTAATGGCTGAAGCCCAAAGCCAGCTGGATGCCTGGAGAGCGGAAAACAAGTAACAGTACATCGTAAGGATCGGGCGGCTGCTTATCGCGTCCGGTCCTTTTTCATTCAAGCCTGAAGGAGGATCTCCACAATGACTACATTTTTGAAAAACCTGATTAGAAACCGAGTCATGTTGCTCATGGTGCTACCAGGCGCCATCTGGTTCTTCTTCTTCTCCTACTTGCCACTCGTGGGTACAGTGGCTGCTTTCAAAGAATATCGATTCAGCCGTGAAGGGTTCTGGGCAAGTCTGATGAAGAGTGAATGGGTTGGCTGGGACAATTTCAAATTCCTGTTCAGCACAAGTGACGCATGGCTCATTACACGCAACACCCTCTTTTATAACATCGCCATTATCTTCCTGGGACTGGTATTTGCTGTGGCATTGGCAATCCTGCTCTCGGAACTAGTGAATAAACGACTCGCCAAACTGTATCAAACCGGTATGTTTCTGCCGTATTTTCTATCCTGGGTTATCGTTGGTTACTTCGCATTCAGCTTCTTGAGCATGGACCGCGGGATGCTGAATCAGATTATCGGCTGGTTTGGGATGGAACCAATTCAATGGTACTCCGAGGCGAAATATTGGCCGTATATTCTGGTATTCGTAGCGCTATGGAAAACCATAGGTTATAGCAGCGTTGTCTATCTGGCTTCCATACTGGGGATTGATAAATCACTGTATGAAGCAGCCATGATTGATGGAGCAAGCAAATGGCAGCAGATTCGCAATATTACGATTCCGTTGCTGTCGCCCATCATCACGATTATGACCTTGCTGGCCGTAGGCCGCATTTTCTATGCCGACTTTGGACTCTTCTATCAGGTGCCAAGGGATTCGGGTACGCTTTATTCCGTGACAAATGTTATTGATACGTATGTATATCGAGGTTTGAAAACTAGTGGTGAGATCGGCATGAGTACAGCAGCGGGATTGTATCAATCCGTGGTGGGCTTTGTGCTTGTTATTATCTCCAACTATGTTGTTCGCAAAGTAGATAAAGACAGCAGCCTATTCTAGGACAGGGAAAGGAGTGAACCACTATGGCTCAAGCAGGGCTTGTTAAAAAACGCGACTTCCACCACGTATCCAACGGATGGAACGTGATCATGAACATCATCGCCGGTCTATTTGCTCTGATCTGTGTATTTCCTTTTATATTTGTAGTTATCATCTCGTTTACAGACGAGAAAGCACTGGCCCGTGATGGGTATCGTCTGATTCCGGCAGAATGGAGTCTCGCGGCATATCAGTTTGTCTGGCAGAGTGGGGACACGCTGCTGCGGGCGTATGGAGTTACCATCCTGGTGACGGTACTCGGTACCATTATCAGTTTGATTCTCATGTCACTGTATGCGTATGCGGTTTCCCGCAAGAGCTTCAGATATCGGAGATTTTTCTCCATCTTTGCAATTCTTACCATGCTGTTCAACGGCGGGATGATTCCAACCTATATGGTCGTATCCCAGCTGCTTGGGTTGAAAGATACGTTATGGGCACTGATTCTGCCGCTGGCGATGAATGCCTTCTATATTATGATCCTGCGTACATTCTACTCCACCAGTGTACCGGATGCAGTCATTGAATCGGCGAAGATTGATGGCGCCGGTGAGTTCTATACCTTTATGAAAATCGTGGTTCCACTCTCCTTGCCGGGACTGGCAACCATCGGGTTGTTCAGTACACTCGGTTACTGGAATGATTGGTTTAATGCGCTGTTATACATCGATAATCCGAATCTGGTACCACTGCAATCTATGTTAATGCGGATTGAGTCGAGTATCCAATTTATCCAGCAGAACTCTGCTAACAGTTCGATGAGTCTGGCAGCCATGCAGTCCATTCCGCAGGATACGTCCCGAATGGCGATGGTTGTGCTTGCTACGTTGCCGATTATATTCGCTTATCCGTTCTTCCAGCGTTATTTTGTACAGGGTCTGACGGTGGGCGCGGTCAAAGAATAACCGGATCACGTTATAGGATTGGAGAGATGCAGATTGATGACTTATAAGGACCAAAGCAAATCCGTAGAGGAACGGGTACAACACCTGCTGAGCCTGATGACTACGGAAGAAAAGGTAGGTCAACTTACGCAGCCATTTGGCTGGCAGACATATACGAATGATCAAGGGAACATCACGTTAAACGAATCCTTTAAACAGCAAGTGGAAAATGGGGGCGTCGGCTCCCTCTATGGTGCACTTCGCGCAGATCCGTGGACGGGCGTTACGCTGGAAAATGGACTATCCGCCAGAGAAGGCGCTGAGGCGGTCAATCTGATTCAACGTTATGCAATAGAACATTCCAGACTGGGGATTCCCATTCTGATCGGGGAAGAGTGCTCGCATGGTCATATGGCTATTGACGGAACGGTCTATCCTGTCCCTCTTTTACTGGGGAGCACCTGGAATGTGGATCTGTATCGGGAGATGTGCCGGGCAGTAGCACGGGAGACACGTGCTCAAGGTGGTGCGGTCACCTATTCTCCGGTACTGGATGTTGTGCGTGATCCGCGCTGGGGACGTACGGAGGAATGTTTCGGTGAAGATCCGTTTCTCATTGGAGAGCTGGCAGTTGCTTCCGTAGAAGGGCTTCAGGGTGAAAGTCTTGACCGTGGAGATACAGTAGCGGCAACGCTGAAACATTTTGTTGGTTATGGCAGCTCAGAAGGCGGACGTAATGCAGGGCCTGTACATATGGGCTGGCGCGAGCTGCTGGAAGTGGATCTCTATCCATTCCGCAAAGCGGTGGAAGCGGGCGCTGCGTCGATCATGCCAGCATATAACGAAATTGATGGCACGCCTTGCACCGTGAATACGGAATTGCTGGAAGATGTTTTGCGTAAGGATTGGGGCTTTGACGGTCTGGTCATTACGGATTGTGGTGCGATCAACATGCTGGCAAGTGGGCATGATGTCGCGGCAGATGGAATGGAAGCTTCCGTACAGGCGATTGAGGCAGGCATCGATATGGAAATGTCCGGTGAGATGTTTGGGCAATATCTGGTGCAGGCGGTGGCAGAAGGCAAGCTTGATATGCAGGTTCTGGATCAGGCTACCTCTCGCGTGCTGGCGTTGAAGTTCAGACTGGGCTTATTCGAACAGCCTTATGTGGATGCCGATCGGGCAGCAGAAGTAATTGGAAGTGAAGCGCATATTCAACTGGCACGCCAGTTGGCTGCGGAAGGGGTTGTACTTCTCAAAAATGAGGCTGAAACGTTACCTCTCTCGTTAGCAAATGTGGGCCGGATTGCCGTGATCGGCCCAAATGCGGATCAGGCCTACAATCAACTGGGCGATTACACATCTCCGCAACCGAAGTCGAAAGTGGCGACGGTACTGGATGGGATTCGCAGTAAGCTGGCTAGTCATGTGGATGGGCAAACGGAGAAGAGTTCTGTTGGTGCTTTGACTGGTGACAGCAGTACAGATCAGGTTCTTTATGCACCAGGCTGCCGGATCAAAGGTGATTCGAAAGAAGGATTCGAGCGTGCGATCGAAGTTGCCAGTCAAGCGGATACGGTCATTATGGTGGTTGGTGGCTCCAGTGCACGTGACTTTGGAGAAGGAACAATTGATCTGAAGACGGGGGCTTCCAATGTGTCGGATAACTCCTGGAATGATATGGAGTGTGGCGAAGGGATCGACCGGATGACGTTGGGTCTTGCCGGAGTACAGTTGGAACTTATTCAGGAGATTCACAAGCTCGGCAAGAAACTTGTCGTTGTTTACATTAATGGTCGTCCCATCACTGAACCTTGGGTGGATGAACATGCCGATGCAATTCTGGAGGCGTGGTATCCGGGTCAAGAGGGCGGTCGTGCCATTGCAGATATTTTATTCGGTGATGTGAATCCGTCAGGCAAATTGACGATCTCCATTCCGAAGCATGTCGGCCAATTACCGATCTATTATAACGGCAAACGGTCCCGAGGCAAAAGGTATTTGGAAGAGGATTTGGAGCCACGTTATGCATTTGGATACGGACTGAGTTATACCACATTTGAGTACAGCGAGCCGAAACTGAGTGCTGCGTCCATGACAGCTGGTGATTCAGTTAAGGTATCGGTGAATGTGACCAACACTGGCCGTTATGCAGGTGCAGAAGTTGTACAGATGTACATCTCTGACATGGTCAGCTCACTAACTCGTCCGGCCAAGGAACTGAAGGGGTTTGCAAAAGTGAACCTGGAGCCGGGAGAGACACAGACCGTGGAATTCCACATAGGGGCCGAGCAACTGCAGTATATTGGTCGTGATTTGAAGCCTGTCGTTGAACCGGGACAATTCCATATTCATATCGGCAGCAGCGTAAACGATACGCAAATAGCCGAACTGACCGTAAGGGAGGCGTAAGACGTTGGAACGTATCAGACGATTTATTCGCGAGTTGTCCGAACATCAGTGGCTGGAGCAATTACAGCTGCGCAACTGGGACATTACCCGCGCTTATTATCATGTGCCAGGACAGTATGAGGATCAGGGTGAGTACCCCGAAGGGCAAGATTTTGAGCGTTTTCCGAGCAAACAGGGAACGACTTATTTTTTCAGAACACGTTTGGAGATTCCTGCTACATGGCAGCAAACACCTTATGGGCTTGTATTTGAGACAGGCGGAGAAGGCTTGCTTCGGGTAAATGGGAACTCTTATCAGGGCCTTGACCGTAATCATACCTACGTCACGCTTGATCCATCCAAAGTCGGAAACGCTCCAGAACTGGAGATCGAGATGTTTGATCCGGTACCTGAACCTGTAGACCCGTTGAATCAACAGGCGGTTATTCAGCCGCCAATCACATCAATTACGAGCTTGCTGGTGAGACCCAATGAAGCGGTTCGTAGTCTGATGTATACCGTCATTATTGTCCGTGATTCGGCTGTGTTGCTACCGGAAAGTGACTTTCGGCGGGTTCGCCTGTTAGAACTGGTATATCGTGCGATGGATCAATTTGTAGGCATGTCA
Source organism: Paenibacillus sp. FSL R5-192 (assembly GCF_000517845.1). NCBI lineage: Bacteria > Bacillati > Bacillota > Bacilli > Caryophanales > Paenibacillaceae > Paenibacillus > Paenibacillus sp. FSL R5-192. The sequence goes on from NZ_ASPR01000048.1 coordinate 128,719, forward strand.
ACAGAAGAGATTGAGCAGGGTGAGGGTATTCGTCAGATTGAGAATAATCTGAAGCATCATGTGCGTGAGATTGGCGGAAACGCGGAAGGTCTGGAGCATATGGTGGGACAGTCCCATATTGATATTGCCTGGCTGTGGCCTGTACGTGAGACGGTACGCAAAACGAGCCGTACTTTCTCCACCGTGGATGCACTCATGAATGAATATCCGGACTATGTTTATTCCCAGAGCCAACCCTTACTATATGCGTTTCTGAAGGAGCATGATCCCGAGCTGTATGCACGGGTGAAGCAGCGGATTGTAGAAGGTCGCTGGGAGTTGGTGGGCGGCATGTGGGTTGAGCCCGATCTGAACATCCCAAGCGGGGAGTCCCTGATTCGCCAGATGTTATATGGTCAGCGTTTCTACATGGAGGAGTTTGGCAAGACATCACAGATTGAATGGCTACCGGATACGTTTGGTTACTGTGCCTCCCTGCCGCAGATTTTGAAGCATGGCAATGTGGAGTATTTCATGACAACAAAGCTCGGATGGAATGACACAAATGTGTTTCCATACGATCTCTTCCATTGGGTGGGTATTGACGGCACACCGATCCTGTCCTACCTCAATCATGGGGTTAACGAACACACCCTGCCGAAGGACATTCATGATCACTGGCAGTCCTACCGTGAGAAAGCAGCACATCCGGAGCAAATGCTTCTATACGGACACGGAGATGGCGGCGGTGGCGTAACACGCGAGATGCTGGAGTATGTGGATCGCGCAGACCTGATGGTTGGACAGCCTGCGAGCCGATATAGCACAGCTGGAGCTTTCTTTGCCGGAATTGAAAAGGAGCAACCTGTACTTCCAAAGTGGCATGGCGATCTGTATCTGGAGTTACATCGGGGAACCTACACGACCCATGCGCGCAATAAGCGCAACAACCGGAAAGCGGAGGTTCTGTATCGAGAAGCTGAGCTGTGGAATACACTCGCTCTGCCAGATATGGAGGCAGATGCAGAAGCTGAAGTGCGTTCAAATCTGCATGAAGGCTGGAAGCTGATTTTGCTGAATCAATTTCATGATATTATTCCGGGCTCGGCAATTACGGAGTCCTACGTCACTTCGAATGAGGAATATGTACAGGTATTTGAATTGGGCAGAACCGGACTGGATCAAGGCATTGCTGCATTGACAACGGGTATCAACACAGAGGGACCTGAAGGTTCAGTAGCCTATGTTGTATTCAACAGCCTGGGCTGGAAACGGAGTGCAGTCGTTCAACTTCCTGTGCAGGATGGCTTGGATCGCTACGGCATCGATGAAGAAGGTCAGCGCTTGCGGATGGATCGGGAGGATGGCAACATGTCTATTCTCGTGACAGACATTCCGGCGTTTGGATATAAGACGATTTGGCTTGTACCGGAAAATACAAGGGAAACGAATGTACGGGAAATGACCACCCTTGCCGCACAACCAACCTTTAATGATACATGGGATACCGCCTTTTACCATGTGCAGTTCAATGAACGTGGGGAGATCACCCGCCTGTGGGATAAAACCGCAGAGCGTGAGATGTTGAAGCCGGGTGAACGAGGCAATCAACTTCACTTCTTCCACGATCGTCCAACGCTTTGGGATGCATGGGATATCGACAGTCGTTATGAAGAACAGATTGCTGGCGAAGTGGAACTGTTGGAGAAAAAGCTGGTGCTGGCGGGTACAACGAAGGATATCCTGCGTTTCCATTGGAAGCTACCTCAATCGGAAATCACACAAGATATCGTCTTTTATCATGATTCACGACGTATCGACTTCCAGACACAGGTGAACTGGAACGAAAATCACAAACTTCTGAAAGTTGGTTTCCCGATTGATGTGGTGACCTCCAAGGCTACGTTTGAGATTCCATTTGGCGCACTGGAACGTCCAACACATCGCAACACAAGCTGGGAACAAGCCCAGTATGAAGTCTGTGGACATCGCTTCGCGGATGTGTCCGAATATGGATACGGCGTGAGTCTGCTCAATGATTGCAAATACGGGTATGACGTGCAGGGAAGCACTATTCGTTTGTCCCTACTGCGTGCACCCAAATGGCCTGATCGCACAGCCGATCTGGGAGAACATGAATTCACCTATTCCCTGTATCCACATGACGGAGACTGGCGAACTGCACACACCGTACGTCAGGCAGCTGAGCTGAATCATGAGGTGACGGTACAGCAAGTGAAACAAGTGCAACAAAAGGGTCAGATACAACAAGAGCAACAGATAGAGCAGGTACAGCCGAGGGAAGAAGTACAGCAAAGCACAGGGAATGGAGTCGATCCAATTGCAGATGCAACTACTCATGCGGCACCTGTACGTCCAGCAACAGGCTCATGGATTAAATTCAACAGCAACCATGTCATTCTGGATACCGTCAAATTGGCAGAGGATGGACAAGGCACCATACTTCGTTTCTATGAATCGTCAGGAAAACGCGAAAACATCACATTGCAATGGCCGCATGCCTTTGAGCAAGCGTACCACTCCAACGCACTGGAAGAACCGATCAAACCACTGGCCCATACCAATGGCCAGATTACATTATCTTTTAAACCTTACCAAATACAAACCGTGCTACTGCGGTAAACCTTTTTGAAATATTTTTGAGCTATACATGTTCAACTAAAAATTTACACGATAACGGAGAGGACAGAAAGAATTCGAAGAAGCGAAGCGTTCGCCTTTATCCCCAGATTTTACCCTTTAGAAAAGGGAATCAAAAAAATCTGGGGATAACAGCGATCGGAGGATATTTCTGACCGCGCAGTGGTCCCGTGTAAATTTTTTGTTTCATCCTGTATAGCTACACCATTCAATTTGTTTAAGGAGTTGCACTCATCCATGGAACAGTTCAGATTACCCAAAATACCTATGCCACCTGTTGCTTTGCCACAATCCATTCAGGCCGTGCTCGAAGAAGCAGAACAGAAACTGGCTCACCGACCAAAACTGCTTCAATTATTCAAAAACTGCTTCCCTAACACCATCGAGACAACAACCAAGTTGATGGAGGACGGTACGACTTTTGTTATCACAGGGGATATTCCGGCTTCCTGGCTGCGTGATTCCGTGGAGCAGGTGGTACATTACATTCCGTTTGCAAAAGAAGACGAGGACCTGCAACGCATTATTGGCGGGCTGATCAAACGTCATATCCAGTATGTTCACATCGATCCGTATGCCAATGCTTTCAATGAGACGGCCAACGACTGGCACTGGAACACCACGGACGAAACCGAGATGTCACCTTGGGTGTGGGAGCGTAAGTTTGAGATCGACTCATTATGTTTTGTTGTACGCCTGGCGTATTTATATTGGAAGGAAACCGAGCTGACTGACATTTTCGATTCCAGCTTCAAAGCAGCGATGCGTAAAATCGTGGACCTGTTTAAAGTCGAACAGCATCACATGGAACAATCTCCATATCGCTTTACTCGTAATAACGGCATCCCAACAGATTCCCTGCGCAATCACGGAAAAGGTATGCCAGTCAACTACACGGGGATGATCTGGTCCGGTTTCCGTTCCAGTGATGATGCGTGTGATTTCCACTACAATATCCCTGGTAACATGTTCGCGGTTGTCGCTCTGCGTCAAATGCAGGAGTTTGCCGAGTGGGTGTTCCGGGATATGGAACTTTTGCAGGAATTGAAGGATCTGGAGCAGGATGTGGATCACGGCATTCAGTTGTACGGGATTTATCGTCATCCGGAATTTGGACCGATCTATGCGTACGAGACGGACGGTTATGGCAACCACTGTCTCATGGACGATGCGGGTACACCGGGACTTATGTCCATTCCATATCTGGGTTACGTCACAGCGGAGGATCCGATCTACCAGAATACGCGCCGTTTTGCCCTGAGCAAAGAGAACCCGTTCTATTATGAGGGTAAGGTTGCCAAAGGGATCGGAAGTCCGCACACCCCACCAGATTACATCTGGCATATGGGATTGTCCATGCAAGGACTGACTGCGCAGTCTGCCGAGGAGAAACTGGAGATTATTCGCATGCTCGAAGCAACGGATGCGGATACAGGTTATATGCATGAAGGCTTCCACGCCGATGATCCAACGATTTTTACACGAAAATGGTTTGCATGGTCCAACAGCCTGTTCTCCCAGTTGGTCTACAGATCGATGAAGGATGGCCTGTTATGAGTATCCAACCTAATGATAAAAAGCTGATTATCTTCGCTGATCCTGCGTTTCCGATGGAAGGTGCTTCTCCAACTCATGAGGCTCTGAATACATGGAAAGCAGTCGAAGAGATCACCGTTGTAAACGCCGAAGAACTCGCAGAGGCTTTGAAGACCACAGCAGGTAAAGGATGTCTGGTCAATCTGCATGCACCCTATTTTCCAAAGTCCGCCTGGACGGAGATTGCCGCTTACTTGCATCAGGGCGGAAGCCTGATCAGTGTGGGGGGCGCACCCTTCAAACGTCCGGTTCGATATGAAAATGGGGCATGGGTTGTAGAGTCCGAGCAGACCGCGTATCATCAGGAACTCTATATTCATGAGGCACTGAACGTATCTTCTGCCAATGTGCAATCGTACACTTCATCCGAACAGATCCCGCTTCTCACTGGGAAAGAGGGGCTGTTCGAGAAGGCAGATACATGGAATTTGATTCCACATACAACCAAAACAAGTGATCTGCCCCACCAGATGGGGTCATCAGGACCGATGAGTACGCAGATTTATCCATTGCTTCGTGGCATGAGTAAAGACGGGCGCAGTGTCGCCGCTCCGGTTGTTCTGTGGGAAAATTCGCGCGGGACTTTCGTAGGTTCACGCTGGATGTTTGTGCATCTGCCGCTGACCACCTCATTCTGGACGCAGGATGGCGCTGCCGAGATTGTGAAATGGGCGCAATTCTGTGCGCAAGGTGTAACTGAGTTATCCCTCAAAACGAATTATGCTTCGTATGAGCCAGATGAGCGGGCTGTACTCATGTTGCAAGGCCAGATTTTACAGCGTGCAGGCAATAGACTTACCGAATCCGAGCTGTGGACGTTTGACATAACGGTCGAGCATGAAGATCGCACAAGTGGCACGACGGAGAAGGTATGGAGCCATCGACTGGAGATGGAACTTTCCGGTGAGCAGCGTTTCGAACGTATACTTCTCCCGGTTTCCCTTAAAAGTGGGCTGTATCGGATCGTATGCCAGGCGCAGGCTCCTGACGGTGAAGTTCGGACCTTGCGTCAAGGCTTCTGGGGACAGGATGCTGCACTGCTGGCAGAAGGGGAAGTGATTACCCGCAGCAGGGATTATTTTGTAAAAGACGGACGTCCTCTCCCTGTTGTGGGTATGACCTACATGACCTCCGATGTGGCACGGAAATTTTTATTTCTGCCCAATGCGGATGTCTGGGATCGAGACATGGCTCAGATGGCAAAAGCCGGCATCAACTGGATTCGGACGGGAATCTGGACCGCCTATCGCAACATGATGCAGGTAGACGGACATATGGCAGAGGATGTGCTTCGTGCCATTGATGCATTTATTTTAACGGCGAAACGCCACGGCTTGCAGGTCACGTTCACTTTCTTCTCCTTTACACCAGAGACATGGGAAGGCACGAATCCGTATTTGGACCCGCAGAGTGTCGAAGCACAGAAACGTTTCATCCGCAGTATCGTCAGTCGTCACACGCATACAACACATGTGGACTGGGATTTGATTAATGAGCCATCGATGTTCGATCCAGTACGTATCTTCTCAGCTGGCCCACGCTCGGCGAGGGATTCGTATGAACAGCAGGCTTTTATCGCTTGGCTTGAACAACGGCATCAGACGATTGAGGCGTTGCAGGAGGCATGGAACATGTCACCGAAGCAGCTTCCGAACTTTGCTGCCGCGGTGATCCCGGAGGCGGAAGAGATTAACTTTGATGTACAGGACATGCACAAGGCCAAAAAGGGAACACGCTGGCTCGATTACTGTCTCTTCTCTATGGAGATGCACAATGTTTGGGCAAGAGAGCTTGTAGGTACGATCAAAGACCTGGTTCCCGATCATCTGGTCACTGTGGGACAGGACGAAGCCCTTGGTGCACAGCGTCCTTCTCCGTTCTTCTATGAACGTGAAGTGGATTATACAACCGTGCATTCCTGGTGGTTAAACGATGATCTGATCTGGGATGGCATTTTCGCTAAAACGCCACATAAGCCAAATCTCATTCAGGAGACGGGCATCATGTATGTGGAAACTCCAGATGGACGAGCCAAACGTACGGAAGAGGAGCTTCGTGGTATTCTCGAACGAAAGTACGCCTATGCTTTCTCGACAGGCGGCGCTGGCGCCGTGCAATGGATCTGGAACACCAACTTCTATATGGATAATGCCAATGAGTCCCATATTGGGGCCCTTCGTGCAGATGGTACGGAGAAACCCGAGGCGGATGTGTCTTATGATTTTGGCCGATTCATGCATGGCATTCGTGATCTCTTTGAAGACCGCGAGCTGGAGGATATTGCAGTCGTGTTCCCGTATTCCAATGACTTCTCCAACCGTGCCCTGGCCTATGATGCCACAACAAAGCTTACTCGCGTGATGTCTTATGATCTGAAATTGCCATTCCGTGCGTTATCCGAATATCATCTGGAAGCGTTGGAGCAGCAGCCACCGAAACTGATTATCGTACCGAGTCCGCACAATATGGAGAGCGATGCACTTCAACAATTGCTCACGTTTGCGGAGAAGGAAGGCACGAGCCTGCTCATTACAGGGCCGCTGGGACTGGACGCATACTGGAAGGCAACTGACCGGGCCGATCATATCGTAGGTAAACGCAGTCTGGGTAACGTACAGCGGGAAGAACTGCTGAATATTAACGGCGTGAATCACCGGGTGACCTACGGACGGCGTCGTATCGCCGAGGTGGCAAAGGAGACGTTGCTTCATGGAGATAATGGTACAGCAGATGAAGTACACGTTCTGCCTTTGGGTAAAGGAAAATTAATCTGGACTCCACTGCCGCTCGAGTTAAATGGACGGGACGAGCCACTTGCTGAATTGTATCGTTATGCAACCGAGATTTCGGGCATCGAACAGGAGTTGGAATGGATATCTGGCGGAGATATCGCAGGGATCTATGGACGGAAGCTGAGTTTTCCAAAAGGAAATATGTATGTATTTGTATCGGAATTTGCCTTGAACCATGAAGTTCACGTGAGAGATCAACGTACAGGTGTATCGTATACGTTCCAACTGGAGAAAAATCGTTCGGTGCTGTTTGCCACGGATGCTTCCGGAAAGCTGACTGCGGTGTATCGCCCTGATGAGGTTGAGATTGTACAACAAGAGGAAAGAGGTGGGATAACACGATGACCAAAAAAAAGAGAGCACATATTATTTCGCATACCCACTGGGATCGGGAATGGTACTTGCCGTATGAGAAGCATCATATGCGTCTTATTCAGCTCGTCGATTCACTGTTGGATCAGCTTGATGAGGGATCGGACTATAAAAGCTTTTATTTGGATGGACAAACGATTATTATTGATGACTATCTTCAGGTTCGACCGGAGCAGAAGGAACGACTGGAGAAACATATCCGCAATGGGCGGATTGTGATTGGACCATGGTACATTTTGCAGGATGCGTTTCTGACGAGCGGAGAAGCCAATGTGCGCAACATGCAGGTTGGACATAAGGACGCCAAACGTTACGGCACCCCTTCGAAAATTGGTTACTTTCCCGATACATTCGGATTGGTCGGGCAGACTCCACAGCTGATGCAGCAATCAGGCATTGATAATGTGTTTTTTGGACGTGGTGTGAAGCCGACGGGATTTAACAATACGGTATCGGATGCCGGATATGAATCAAGCTTCTCGGAGCTGATGTGGGAAGGACCAGACGGATCAAAAGTACTCGGCGTATTGTTTGCCAACTGGTACTCCAACGGAAATGAAGTTCCAGTAGACGAGGAATCGGCCCGCAAGTTCTGGGAAACCAAGCTTGCAGACGCTGAAAAATATGCATCAACGAATGAGTTGTTGTACATGAACGGATGTGATCACCAGCCGATTCAGCGAGACCTGCCAGAAGCGATTCGCATGGCTGAACAATTACATCCCGATATCGAGTTCATTCACTCCAACTTTCCGGATTATCTGGAAGCTTTGAGAGCATCGTCTGAACATGAACTGTCCACGGTCAAAGGCGAATTGCGCAGTCAGCGTACCGATGGCTGGGGAACCCTGGTGAACACCGCCTCGGCTCGTGTCTATCTGAAACAGATGAACCAGCTGGGCCAGACTATGCTGGAAAAAGTGGCTGAACCCCTGGCATCCTACGCCTATCTGCTTGGACATGCCTATCCACATGATCAACTGACGTATGCCTGGAAAACGCTGATGCAAAATCATCCGCATGACAGCATCTGTGGATGCAGTGTGGATGAGGTGCATCGCGAGATGGTGACACGGTTTGATAAGAGCCGTCATGTAGCAGAGGCTTTAATTGAAGAGAGCACCAGCCAGATTACTACAGCTGTCGATACCTCCATATTTGAGCGTTACGGCGAGCAGGCTCGACCTGTTGTGGTATTTAATACAACGGGTTGGGAACGCAGCGGTGTGGTTCAGATGGAACTGGACGCGGCTCGGTTGTATTTCCGGGATGGACATACGTTGGAAGAGATGGCGACGCAGATGAAAGCCGTTGACCTGTCAGACCGCATACTGGTAGATGAAGATGGTAACCACATTCCATGTTCGGTGGAGGATCTGGGTCTGCAATTTGGCTATGATCTGCCTGATGATCGCTTCCGTCAGCCGTATAGCTGTCGGCGCGTTCGTATTCGTTTTGAAACAGAAAATGTAGCTGCATTTGGCCTGAAAACCTATGCATTGGTCAACGTTGCGGATGATGCTAAGAGTGGTACTCCGTCGAAAACGACTACGCTGTTGCGTGGTGAACGTGGCATGGAAAATCAACATATGATCGTCACGATTGCAGACAATGGTTCATTCACACTCACAGACAAACGAACAGGCCGGACTTACAAGGACCTTGGCGTGTACGAAAATGTGGGCGATATCGGTAATGAATACATGTTCAAACAGCCAGAGAACGAAGTGGCGCGGACAACACAAGCGCTTCAGGCCGAGATTCGGGTATTAGAAGATACATCATACTCTGCCTCGTTCGAAGTGATTCATCATTGGGAAATACCGGAGTCTGCGGATGAGATGCTGGATCAGGAACAGCGAGAACTGATTTATTATCCACATCGCAAAGCCCAGCGTTCAACTAAAATGATTCCACTTCAGATCCGTACTGTTATATCACTTAGTAGTAGTGGAAAAGGAGTACAATTGGAGACAATCTTCAACAATCAGGCGAAGGATCATCGGGTGCGCGCCCTTTTCCCAACGGATCTTGTATCTGCTGTTCATCATGTGGATTCCATGTTCGAAATTGCAACACGTGATAACAAGCCTGCACCGGAGTGGCAAAATCCAAGCAATACACAGCATCAACAGAATTTTGTGGATGTGAGTGAAAAAGAGGCGGGATTGGTCGTAGCCAATCTGGGTCTGAATGAATATGAAGTCCTTCAAGATGGACGTAACACCATCGCCGTAACGCTGCTTCGTGCTGTGGGCGAACTCGGAGACTGGGGTTTGTTCCCGACACCGGAAGCACAATGCCTTGGTGAACATACATTTCAGATCGAGATCATTCCGCATGATGGCAATGGTGCAGCATCAGGTGCATATATTGAGGCGTATCAGTTCCAGGTTCCTTGGACGCTGGCACAAACCGAAGTACACCCAGGTTATCTGACACCTAACAACACACCGTTTGCATGGCAAGGAGACGGCTTGGCTTTTTCTTCAATCAAGGTGAATGAAGATTCCGGCGATGTGATGCTCCGCTGGTTCAATATGACCACCGACTCTGCTACGTTGAAGCTTGCTGCTTCGCAAGCGAATGCACAGTCATTCGAAACGGCATACAAAAGCAACATCTTGGAGGAAGAGGGCGAAAGGCTTCATGCCCGCAGCATAGAAGAGGCATCAACATTATCATTTGCCAATAAAGAATGGACCATACAGACAGGCTCATGCGAGATCGTTACTGTCGGCTTGCGCTGCTGATCAAAGTTGTTTAAAGAGTCGAAAAACAGACTTTTGAACACACACTAAAAGGTACAGGACTGCAAGTGTACTATAAACTAGGCATTACGTACGGTGGCAGAAGGGTTACGCTATTTACCAGATCTATGAGTTGAGTTATTGGTTGTTTTTCTATAGAATGAACAGTAGAATTGCAAATGATCGAAAGTTCCTATGCCATCAAGATGGTCACAGGTACACTTCATTGTTCATTCTATATTGAAACATTAAGGGGGCTTGAAGCCATGGAATCCTTGGGAGGACTGCTTCAGCAGCTGAACCCTGCCTTTCGTGAGGAATCGCGGCGGATTGCGGCGGAATTGATGGAAAATCCGTACGTACGTGAATTCCGCGCAGGTCATCCTGAACTGCAAGATGCACAGCTCATGACCGATCTGAGCAAGCTGTTTCAGTACGCCAAAGACTCTAAGAACTGTGCGAATTGTCCGGGACTCGACAACTGTCCTAACGATTTTCAGGGCCACTTTTGCAAACTGGAAGTAGAACATTTTAACGGTAAACCCGAAATCATAGATATAAAAGCGCCTTGTTCCAAACATATCGCTCGGCAAAATGAACATATTATTAAGCAACGCATTCGCAGTTTCTATGTGGACGAGCGTGCGCTCAGTGCCGGATACAACGACGTGGAGATTATGGGCAAGGATCGGATGCGTGCTCCGGCAGTAAATCAGGTGCTTCGTTATATTAGCGAGACCAAGGAGAATGGATTATCTCCGCAAGGACTGTTTCTGGAAGGAACATTCGGGACGGGCAAGACGTTTCTGATGTGTTACCTGTTGCATGAACTGGCGGTTGCAGGCCACACGGGTGTCATTATTTATATGCCTGACTTTGTGGAGGATCTGAAATCCATGATCAGTGAAGGGCAGAAGCTGAAGGAAATGACGGATATTTTGAAAAGTTGTGATCTGCTCATCTTTGATGATATCGGGGCAGAGAATCTGAACCCTTGGGTTCGGGATCATGTGATGGGGTCCATTCTGAACTATCGGATGAATCGTAAACCTACGTTCTATACGTCCAATTACAATCTGGATGGGCTGGAGAAACACCTTAGTTTCACCAACCGGGACGGCGAGGAAATGAATAAAGGGCAGCGTCTCATGGACCGGATTCGTCCATTTGTGGATGTTATCTCCGTTCGGGGTGAGAATCAGCGCGGTAAACGTTGAACCGATCTAATTGAACGAAACGGTTCTGGACAAGGTTAATCTTCAAATTATCGGTGGAGTTTACGATTTAGAAGCTGAGCTGATTGCAATCAAAAGCTAAAGTAGTCCCAAAAAAAGCCTGGCTTTCGCATTGTCGCGAAAACCGGGCTTTTCTGGTCCTGCGTGAGACCTGTGAGTGTCTTATTCGGTGAGGAATTTGAAGATAACCATACCGAAAAAGATCACTGTCATCAGGCCGGCCATGCCGGCAACACCCGCGATCAGATCAAATAGATCGTTGCGGGGTTCCTCGTTCACATGTTCACGCGGGTCGTTGATCCGCACATTTGCATCCATGTTATTGCCTCCTTATGGGGAAACAGCTTGCCCGTATGGGGGCTGAAACCCGGAGTAATTTTAGTATACTTGGAAAAGAAAGCGTTTGTAAAGATTTTGCAGTTAGTATGCCACATCCTGTAATTGTGAAGATTTGATGTTGGGAAGATGAACATTGCAGCGTTCAATTCACAAGTTTGACGTACCTGTGTTATACTGGAAGTGTCGTTCACGACGTTACAGGTTAAAATAAACCGTAAGTATATATAAGGAGGACAATTTCATGGCTATTGTTAACGTATCCGATCAATCCTTCAACGCTGAAGTAGAAGGCGAAGGAACGGTTCTTGTTGATTTCTGGGCGCCTTGGTGTGGTCCTTGTAAAATGCTCGCTCCAATCTTGGAAGAGCTGTCCACAGAAGTTGGCGATGCAGTGAAAATTGCTAAAGTTAACGTGGATGAAAATCCGGAATCTGCTTCCCGCTTTGGCGTAATGAGCATTCCAACTTTGATCTTCTTCAAAGACGGTCAACCGGTAGATAAAGTGGTTGGTCTGAACTCGAAAGATGCGCTCAAAGGAATTATCGAAAAACACCAATAATTTACAGGCTTACACATACGCCTCCGGTTTACATACCGGGGGCGTTTTGCGTCGAATACCTTTATATAGGACAATATAAAGTAAAAATATTTTTTACACTTGAATGTAGAGTACAGAACCGATCTGGAGAAGCGAAGTGCTCGCGTTTATCCCGGATTCATCTCTGATATATAGATGGAACTAATTATTTACACAGTAACGGAGAGGACAGAAAAAACCTGAAGAAGCGAAGCGTTCCCCTAAAAGCTTTCTGAAAGAAAGCTGCATCGGAAGCATACGCTATCAACAGATTTTTCCCTTGAGAAAAGGGAATGAAAAAAATCTGGGGATAACAGGGATTGGAAGGTTGTTCTGTCATCGTAGTGTCAGTGTGAATTATCTTTAGTTTCTTCTTATAAAAAAGGTGACTCAGAGACAATCCGATAACGGATTGGAAGACGGTACTGTAATCAGAATGGCTTAGTGTAACCTTTTATTTATACTTTTTTCGGGAAGGAGGATTCACCGAATTATGGATCAATTCATCAATGATTTGCAGGATCAGGAGAAAGCATTGGAGCAGATTCGCCACAAGCTCGCTTTGCTGCCAGACATGTCTGGATGTTACCTGATGAAGAACAGTGAAGGCACCATTATCTATGTTGGTAAGGCTAAAGTTCTGAAGAACCGCGTACGCTCTTATTTTATCGGCAGTCATAACGGAAAGACCCAGCGTCTGGTGTCTGAAATTCGTGATTTTGAATATATCGTGACTGGCAGTAACATGGAAGCACTCATTCTGGAGTGTAACCTGATCAAGAAACATATGCCGCGGTACAACGTGTTGCTCAAGGATGACAAGACATTTCCATATCTTAAAATTACAAATGAAAAGCACCCCCGGCTGGAAGTAACTCGGCGCGTGCTGAAAGATAAAGCCAAATATTTCGGACCTTATCCGAACTCATATGCGGCACACCAAACGAAAAAACTGCTCGACCGCATGTATCCACTGCGCAAATGTGGTGTAATGCCCAAAGAAGTGTGCCTGTACTATCACATGGGACAGTGTCTTGCGCCTTGTGTGAAGGAAGTGGAGAAGGAGCAGTACGACCAGATTTCCCAAGAGATTGGTTCATTTCTGAGTGGTGGTCACGAAGAGATCAAGAAGGATTTGCAGCGTAAGATGCAAGAGGCTGCGGAGGATCTTTATTTTGAACGTGCCAAGGAACTGCGCGACCAGGTAATCGCCATCGATGCGATGATGGAAAAACAGAAAATTACGATGGCCGATGCCAGAGACCGTGATGTATTTGGTTTTGCCATTGATAAAGGCTGGATGTGTGTCCAGATTCTATATATGCGTCAGGGTAAAATGATCGAACGCCATGTCTCCACCTTCCCGTTTTACGGTGAGGCGTACAGTGATTTCATGTCCTATGTAACACAGTATTACAGCGATAATCCGGCATTACCACAAGAAATTTTGTTACCGGAAATGCCCAAGGATCTTGCAACGGATAACGAAAGTTTGGATACAGTATCTGATGATGAGGGATCGGTGCCTGCCGCAGTTACGGTAGAATTCGAGCAGATGGGACAAGTGGAGCGCAGTAACGCTTCCCAGCCACTGGTTGCTGAGACTCGTGCAGCTTACGGAGGTTCCACAGATGCAGAAGGTGAACAACCTGATAGTATGCAAGAGGATGCTCCAATAACGGATACAACTGCTTTTACTGAAAAGCTTCCATCAGGACTGGAAGACCCAACCCAGGTTGCTGCTGCTTTACAGGAGTGGTTGGAGATCAAAGTGCTCATACCGCAACGTGGATTGAAACGCCAGATGATCACCATGGCCGTGGATAATGCACGTGTGGCATTGGAAGAGAAGTTCCGTCTGATTGAGCGTAATGAAGAACGGACATCCAAAGCTGCCGAAGGACTGGGACGTTTTATTGGATTGGATCAGCTTCACCGTATTGAAGCATTTGATAACTCGAACATTCAGGGTACAAACCCGGTATCTGCCATGATCGTATTTACCGATGGTAAACCGGATAAGAAGGAATATCGGAAGTACAAGGTCCGTTCGGTTGAAGGGCCGGATGACTATGAAACGATGAGAGAGGTCATCCGTCGCCGTTACGAACGGGTATTAAAAGAAAACCTGACCCAGCCTGACCTGATTGTGGTCGATGGTGGTAAAGGACAGATCTCGGCTGCGGTCGATATTTTGGAAAATGAGCTGGGGCTGTTTATTCCGGTATGTGGTCTGGTGAAGGATGCGAAGCATAAGACTTCGCAGTTGATGATCGGTAATCCACCGGAAGTCATCTCCCTGCCACGGGATAGTCAGGAATTCTACTTGTTGCAGCGGATACAGGAAGAGGTCCACCGTTTTGCGATCTCGTTCCACCGGGAACAGCGTGGCAAATCGATGGTGACATCACGTTTGGATGCCATTCCGGGTATTGGAGAAAAGCGGCGTAAGTTGCTGTTGAAGCATTTTGGCTCTTTGCGCAAAATAAAAGAGGCCAGCGTTGAAGACTTCCGGCCTCTATCTATTGGTGACAAACTGGCAAATCAGATTATTGCAGCACTTCGGGATGAGGAGTCGTAACATACGGCTTCTCTTTTTGTTTTGGATTGAATTTGTAGACCACATATCCAACGATGGCCGGGAGTACAATCCAGAAGAGTCCGGCTGTCATATTCAGGGCATCGCCCATAAAGACCAAGCTGAGTCCCATCAACAAGCTGTCGAAGATCACATGGGCGAATACAACGGCAATGAAGCCGTGACGCAGCATGATCAGACTGAACAGCAATCCAATCACCAACAGCTCAATGGGACGGGTGATTACTGGATAGATCGGATACAATGTGTGTCCAAGTGCCCAAATGATGGTTGGAATCAGACAGGCAATAAACGTGTTACGCACAATCTTTTGCATCATGCGAATGCCGAACAGTCGATAAACAGTTTCTTCACCAATACCGGCCATCCAAGCCATGATCGGGAAGAGCCAGGCATAGGTCATATTAAATGTAGATTGATCTGCTGACGTCGTTGACCATGTGCCAATGCTTCGCTCCAGAATGAAGAACAGGATGGATTGCACACCCAGTAGAATGAATGCCCACAGGTAACCAGCAACCATGCTGTGAAGTACATATTTTCCATATCCGGGTTCTTTGGCACGAGGCCATGGGTTCAGACCTATTTTGCGCCACATGCCGTCACCAGCAACAAGAGACAGATAGATGGTTGCACTCATGACCAGTGTAATTCCCGCCTGCATTAACATCAGGAACGCTAACATGAAGCTGGAGAGCCCTTGTGCCTGAAAGAGTGGAATCATGTTCAGCGTACCAATTACCGAAGCTGCGAAATACACCAGCGAGAGAATGATCCCGCGTTTGAAAGACGTATGTGCTCGGGTCAGAATGCTATAGATGATTGCCAGCACGCCCAGAACAAAGGTCAGGAATGCATAACCGCCATAAGTCATCCAATTAGCTTGGCGCGTTTGATCTTTCACATAATCGGTATGGGATTCAGGGACAGAGAATCCAGGATCGAAGGATCGTACCGCACCCTCTTCAAACGTAAAATTCAATTCAAGCTTAGAGTCTCCAATGGCTTTTTCAGAATCCACATACTTCAGTCCCGCTTCACCATCGCGAGTCTCCAGTTGAAGTGCCGGCACTTCATAACCGAATTCGGTCAGAACGCCAGCCGCGAGCTGTTGTTTCTCGTCCAGAGATATATTGCCTTCAGCAAGTACTTGCGATGTGGTCACTCGTCCACTAACCTGCTCCGCCTCAATGGCGGTATAGAGAGAAGAAGGCAGTTCCCGTTTGAAGCCGACGACTTTTCCTGTTTTCATATGTACGTCAACATTAAGATAACCGCCCTTGTCTTGATCAGGCAAACGAACGCGGAATACATCGTAAGGATAGCTTGTTTCCCATTTCTGGTTATAGGTATCAAGTTGTTTGGTTTTGGCCATATATCCGTAGATATCCGAATGTGTCTGGTAGGTGACCAGGGTTTTTGCATCGTTATTTGGCAGTGTATAGTCATTCACAGAAGCTGCAAATGATCGTGCGGATTGCTTCGCCTGCTCCTTGGTTATGAAGGACGTAGACGAAATTTCTGTCGTTTGTGATGAGGTTGCAGGAAAGATCTGAAATACAAAAAATAGAATCAGGCCAATCGCCGCAAGCAACCCCAGCCGCTTGAAGTTAGCCTTGAGTAGCAAAGGCTGCCCTAAGGGATTCATGTAATGGTGTTCCTCCTTTATTGATAGAGGTAGTTCAAAAAGTCCGCTTTTGATTACGAAGGTTGCCTAACGGCATCATCAGCATCGAATATGGAATTCAGCCGAAATGTCCGTTGCTCACGTAGCTCGATCTACGCTCCGCTACTCCATTTCTATCTTTATCCCATCTTCTTGGTACTGAAAACCGCCCTTTTTGAACACGCACTAATATGGATATTAAAGTTAACATAGCACAGGCCAAGCAACGAATGCCAATGATGTAACGAAAACAGGTGTAAATCCTTGAAAATGAATGAAAAGGACCGAAAGAATCTGATCCATCCGTCGCCATATCTGAGTTCTTCCCTTTTTGGCTGAATTCGATCCGATTTACACAAAAAACGTTTTGTCTACAAACGTCGCAGCGCTTATAATTTTGAAACAAATGTGCAATGATTCGCATGTCTTTCGCCCAACAAGGGAACGAATAGGATATATTCCAACTTCATTATATATGTCGTTTTAATCTGAATCATACTTGTTTAACGTTTGGCAACAGCATTTCAAATGAAGAAGGCTCCACGGGGTGTGGAGTTATTTTCATTTTAGAAGAGGTGGAAGATACTCAAGTGAAACTGAATGTTCAATGGATGCGATTATCGCCACCCCGTATTCTTGTGTTAGGGTTTGCTGGCATCATATTGGTTGGCACACTGCTATTAATGCTTCCGGTATCCAGCCGTAACGGTGACAGTCTTGCATTTATTGATGCGCTCTTTACAGCAACTTCGGCTGTTTGTGTCACTGGTTTGGTTGTGGTCGATACAGGGACTCATTTCTCGGTGCTGGGTCAGGTTGTGATCGCGATTTTGATTCAGATTGGCGGACTGGGCTTCATGACGATGTCCACGTTGGTTGCCATTGCGTTCAAACGGCGGATCTCGCTCAGGGAAAGGTTGATTCTACAGGAAGCGATGAACCAAAGCACGATGGAGGGCATCGTCCGGCTGATTCGTAAAGTTGTGATCTACTCACTCATTATCGAAGGGATATGTGGCACGTTGTTTGCCATCCGCTGGTCGTTCGACATGCCAGTCGGACAGGCGATTTATTATGGCTATTGGCATGCGATCTCCATGTTCAACAATGCGGGCTTTGATATGTTTGGCGATTTCCGCAGTCTGACCGGTTATGTGTATGACCCGTTGGTTAATTTTACAGCAATGTTCCTGATTGTCTCTGGCGGGATCGGTTTTGTGGTGTTGTCAGACCTGGTGGATTACCGCAAAACGCGGAAGCTGTCCCTGCACTCCAAAGTTGTACTGTTAATGACTGGATTGTTGATTGTGTTTGGTGCACTTGTCATTTTCGTATTTGAATTTAGCAATCCGCGGACACTGGGTGGCCTGAACTGGGGTGGCAAAATTCTCGGTTCATTCTTCCAGTCCGTTACGCCGCGAACAGCAGGAGCCAATACGGTAGATATTGCCGGACTCAGACAGGCAACACAGTTCTTTATGATCATCCTGATGTTTATTGGTGCTTCGCCGGGTTCTACCGGAGGCGGGATCAAAACAACGACATTTATGATTATGGCTGGAGCGGTCATCGCCATGATGCGTGGACGTGAAGATATCGTATTTTTCCGCTACCGGCTCGTACAGGAACGGATTTTCAAGGCGCTTACCATTACATTGCTAGCGCTTTTGTTCATCATAGCTGTGACGATGGCACTGAGTACCACAGAAGACGCCAGTTTTATGATGATCTTATTTGAAACGACATCGGCCTTTGGTACCGTTGGATTATCGCTCGGACTGACGCTGAAACTGACTACATTGGGCAAACTCCTGATCTGTTTTACGATGTTTGCAGGAAGGCTTGGACCGATCACATTAGCGTATGCACTTGGGCAGAAAAAGGGTAAAGAGTTATACAGGTATCCGGAAGGCAAAATGATTATTGGATAAATCTATTTTTAGTGAGTTTTGAAATTGATTTGGATAAGGGGTTCGTGAAGAACAATGAAAACACAACAGTTTGCGGTGATTGGGCTTGGGCGGTTTGGCTCCAGTCTGGCACAGGAATTAATGGAACTCGGCTACGAGGTGCTCGGGATCGATAAAAATGAAGAAGTCGTCGAAGACATTAGTGAATTGGTCACCCATGCCGTTGTAGCCGATGCCACAGATGAGGAAGTGCTACGCTCCCTGGGTATTCGAAATTTTGACTGCTGTATCGTTGCTATCGGGGATGATATTCAGACGAGCATTCTCACCGCGATTCTGTTAAAAGAGCTGGGCGTCAAGACGGTCGTGGCCAAGGCCATATCCGTCCTTCACGGACGCGCATTGGATAAACTGGGGATCGATCGTGTCGTTTATCCTGAGCGGGATATGGGCATTCGGGTTGCCCACCAGCTGGTTACCCCGAACTTGCTGGATTACATTGAATTATCCAATGATTACAGTATTGTCGAGATGAAGGTTCCCGCCTGTCTGCACAACAAAACCCTTTCGACCCTGAATGCACGTGTACGTTTTGGTTGTAGCATTGTAGCGTTACAGAAAGAAGCTGGGGTCATTATCGCTCCGACGGCACTGGATTCGCTTCAAATGGGGGATATCATGGTCATTATTGGTAATAATGCAGATATCGACCGATTTGAAGAAGAGGTTATCAGCCAAGAGAGCTGATAATTATCATGAGTTAAATATGGAAGCCAGGCGTTAGAACCTGGCTGATTCAGATCAAGGCAAAGGCGTCGTAGCCCTCCGTGAGGGCAATGGCGCCTTTGCTGTAAAGAGTGCAGCCGTCTCCTTGACCCATTGTCTGGAGGTCTCGCTGAGGTCCTCTTTTTCCCCATAGATCATACAAGTTGTTCTGCGGGTCTGCTGTAATTGAGGCAAATGAACAGAAACAAGATCATTGTCCGCAAGCAATTGTGGACGAAGATATGACTTGGGCAATAGAGCAGCAGCTTTGGCGGAAGGCAGAAGTCGGATGATCGCTTCGAAGGAATCAATCTCCATACGAATATCCGGCATCACGGCACAGCGCTGGAAGAGATCGTCCGTTAATTTGCGATACCAGGTGCCTTTGGAGAACGTGATCATCGGCAGATCCTGCAAATGTTCCATCCCGGCTTCCTTACCGGACAAGGGGTGTGTAAGCGGCACAACCAGTTCCAGGTGATCGTCAAAGAGCGGCACACAGTTAAGCCCCACTTCGCTGATGGAGGAGGCGACAATGCCCACATCGGCTTTTTTGTCACGCACAAACGACACAATCTCATGTGTTTTACCCGTCAACAGTTTCAGTTCGGCATTTGGATGTTTCTCCATAAAGGCATTGACGAGAGGTGGTAACGTAGTTTGAAGCGTCGTCAGACTGGCTCCAAGTGTAATGGTGCTCTGTTCTTCGTCTTTATACTGGGCCAGCATGGTGAGGAACTTCTGTTGTTGCTGCTTCTGTTCTACAGCGTAGGTATAGGTGAACTGGCCCACACTGGTTAACTCCAGCCGTTTGCCACGGCGGTGGAACAGGGCAACTCCGAGTTCATCCTCCAATTTGGCGATTTTGCGTGAGAGTGCGGGTTGGGACAAGTTCAGTAACTTGGATGCACGGTTCAGGCTGGACTGCTCCACGACCGCTGCAAATGCATTTAACTCCTCAAACATGAACAATAACCTCTTTTCCATGAATGTGATTCTTGCCCTTGCTCAATCGTTTTCCATGTTGTATAGCCTGTAAACCCAATGTTTCACTGCTTATACCTATAGGTTATAACATTTAATAATTATATTGCAATTCCCTTATAAGAAAAAAAGGAGTAACATGAACCGTGACACAAGTTGTTCACACCTGGGGAAAACGGAACAATTTGTCGAACCTTTTCATGGAAAAGGATTCGTGTCATGATAAGTGAAATCATTTATGAAAACGTTGTATTTAGCGAAAGGGGATCGACATTTTATGAAAGGGTTTTACTCCAGAAAGCTGCACTCCTTGCTTGGCGTCATTCCGCTCAGTTTGTTTTTTGTTGAGCATTTGGTGACGAACTTCACGGCAGTTGAAGGCGGCAAAGAAGCTTTTTACGGTGCCGTTGCATTTCTGAACGGTTTGCCTCTTGTTATTGTGATCGAGGCATTACTTATCTGGCTGCCGTTGTTCTATCACGGTGTTTATGGTCTTTACATTGCTTATCAGGCCAAGCCTAACGTTGGGCGTTACGGTAATGAGCGCAACTGGCGCTACACGTTACAGAGGGTAAGCGGTATTATTACGTTTGTATTCGTCATCTGGCACGTATGGGAGACGCGAGTACAGATTGCGCTGGGTAATGTATCCCATGAAGAGATTGGCGGCGTCATACATGATGCGGTGACGAATCCGATAACCTTTGCGATATATATGATCAGTGTGGTTGCGGCGTCATATCACTTTGCCAATGGTCTGTGGTCGTTCCTTGTTAGCTGGGGAATTACGGTTGGTCCGCGTGCGCAACGTGTATCCTCTTACGTATGTATGAGCTTGTTCGCTATTGTTTCCATCATGTTTATTGCTTCACTATTTGCTTTCCGGAGCATTGATTTCCAAACAGCTACTTCGATGATTGACGCAGTAAAAACAGTTCTAATTTAAGCATTTAGCGTATAAATGCTGACTTATAAGGGAGTGAACAGCAATGGCATCAACGAATGTAATTATTGTGGGCGGCGGTCTCGCGGGATTGATGGCGGCGATCAAATCGGCTGAAGCCGGAGTCCATGTTCATTTATTTTCACTGGTTCCTGTTAAACGATCCCACTCTGTATGCGCACAAGGCGGCATTAACGGAGCGGTAAATACCAAGGGTGAAGGTGACTCCCCATGGGTACACTTTGACGATACGGTATACGGCGGTGACTTCCTTGCGAACCAACCTCCTGTTAAAGCGATGTGCGAAGCAGCACCTGGCATCATTCACTTGATGGACCGTATGGGCGTAATGTTCAACCGGACACCGGAAGGTTTGCTTGATTTCCGTCGTTTCGGGGGAACGAAGCATCACCGTACGGCGTTTGCCGGAGCGACAACAGGACAACAATTGCTCTATGCATTAGACGAGCAGGTACGTCGCTGGGAAGCAGCTGGCCTGGTTACGAAATATGAGAACTGGGAGTTCCTGCAGGCAGTTTTGGATGATGAAGGCGTATGTCGCGGGATCGTGGCTCAGGATCTGAAAACGATGAAGGTACAGACCTTCCCTGCAGAAGCGGTTATTCTGGCGAGTGGTGGTCCGGGGATCATCTTCGGTAAAACGACCAACTCTGTAATTAACACAGGTACAGCGGCAAGTGCGGTGTATCAGCAAGGTGTAAATTACGCAAACGGGGAGTTCATTCAGATTCACCCAACAGCCATTCCAGGGGATGACAAGCTACGTCTCATGTCTGAATCCGCGCGTGGTGAAGGTGGACGGATCTGGACGTACAAAGACGGAAAACCTTGGTACTTCCTTGAAGAAAAATATCCATCCTACGGTAACCTGGTTCCACGTGATATCGCGACTCGTGAAATCTTCAGCGTCTGCGTAGATATGGGTCTGGGTGTGAACGGCGAGAACATGGTTTATCTCGACCTGTCGCACAAAGATCCGAAGGAACTGGATGTTAAACTCGGCGGAATCATTGAGATCTATGAGAAGTTCATGGGTGATGACCCGCGTAAAATCCCAATGAAAATCTTCCCGGCAGTCCATTATTCCATGGGCGGCATGTGGGTAGATTACAATCAAATGACTAACATTCCGGGGCTGTTCGCAGCTGGTGAATGTGAATATCAATACCATGGTGCGAACCGTCTAGGTGCAAACTCATTGGTATCTGCGATCTATGGTGGTATGGTGGCTGGACCAAAAGCGGCTGAATATATCAAAGGACTTAAAAAATCGTCCGCAGATATCCCATCTTCCGTATTTGAGAAACACACCAAACAACAAAGCGACAAGTACGAAGGCATCTTGAAAATGCAGGGCACGGAAAATGCCTATGTCATTCATAAAGAGCTTGGCGAGTGGATGACAGCCAACATGACGGTTGTGCGTTACAACGACAAGCTTGAAGCCACGATTGGCAAGATCAAGGAATTGAAAGAGCGTTATGGCAAAATCAATATGTATGACAGCTCCGGTTGGAATAACCCGAGCGCAGCATTCACTCGCCAACTGTGGAACATGATTGAACTGGCAGAAGCAATGACTCTCGGTGCTCTACTCCGTAACGAAAGCCGCGGCGCGCATTACAAACCGGAATTCACGGAACGTAATGACGAAGAGTTCCTGAAAACGACTATCGCAAGCTGGTCGAAGGAAGGCCCGAAAATTTCGTACGAGCCAGTAGACGTATCCTTGATCCCACCACGTATCCGGGATTACTCCAAGGATTAAATATCACGGATTTATTTATAAAGTTAAATATTATGCACCTGAACGAAGAGGCAGGACAACTTTGGAGAAGCAAAGCTTCTTCAAAGTTACTGCCATCAAAGTGAAGGAAAGACCCAGAAGAAGCAAAGCCCTAGCGATGCTTCAGAACTTCAATACTGCCTCCAGCATGAATGGAGTGCAGTTTTCCAGCAAAGTTACCCAGTGCACAACATAGCGGAAGAAGCGGAAATACCCAGAAGAAGCAAAGCGCCTTAGCGATGCTTCAGAACTTCAATACTGCCCATCCAGCATGAATGGAGTGCAGTTTCCAGCAAAGTGACCCTGCGTGCACGACGTAGCGGAGGAAGCGGAAATGCCCAGAAGAAGCGAAGCGCTCGCCTTTATCACCGGATTTTAACCCTGGAAAGGGTTGATCAAAAAAATCCGGGGATAACAGCGATCAGAGGGGCATTCCGCTGACGAAGCGCCACCCGTGCACCAAACCATTTTGCGCATCAGCAACACCAATCATCGTCACCAGAGGAGGGGACTACGATATGGCGGAACAAGCTACAGCCAACAAAACCGTCAAGTTTATCATCACCCGTCAGGATAGCCCGGAGTCATCTTCGTACAACGAAGAATTTGAGCTTCCGTACCGTCCCAACATGAATGTGATCAGCGCCCTGATGGAGATTCAGCGGAACCCCGTCAATACAGATGGCAAATCCATTGCACCCGTGTGCTGGGATTCCAACTGTCTCGAAGAAGTCTGCGGTGCCTGCTCCATGGTCATCAATGGCAAGCCACGTCAAGCATGTGCAGCCCTGATCGACAAGCTCGAACAGCCCGTTCGTATCGAACCGATGAAGACATTCCCGGTGGTTCGTGACTTGGTCATCGACCGTAGCCGAATGTTTAGCGCCCTGAAACGCGTAAAAGCATGGATTCCGATTGATGGTACCTATGACCTCGGTCCAGGTCCACGGATGCCTGAGAAGAAGCGTCAGTGGGCATATGAGCTGTCCAAATGTATGACATGTGGTGTATGTCTGGAGGCATGCCCGAACGTCAATGAGAAAACAGACTTTATCGGTCCAGCAGCACTGTCTCAAGTGCGTCTGTTCAACGCTCACCCAACAGGGGAGATGAACGCCGACGATCGTCTGGAAGCGTTGATGGAAGACGGAGGCATCGAGGGCTGTGGTAACTCACAGAACTGTGTGCAATCCTGTCCAAAAGGCATTCCACTGACAACCTCCATTGCCGAAATGAACAAACAAACGACCAAGCATATGTTCAAACGCTGGTTGGGTGTATAATCTCGTCATAACATGTGCAGAAGTGTAATCTGCAACTTAGAAGAAGTCGTGATCCCGTGCAGCAACATGCCGGAGATCCCGGCTTCTTTTTGTAATGAAGCAGAGGAACCGGGCTACCCATGCAGAATATGATATACTAAGGGGATGGATTAAGAGCGTAGAAGGAGGGGGAGATATGGCAGAGACACCGCGTCAGGGCAGCAACAACTCGCCGTCCCAGCGCTCGCACAAAGCATCAGGTGCAGAAGAGTCTGTGTTTCCTGGGGAAGAAAAGGATCATGATCCCTCTCGCCGAAGTTTCTTATTGCGCATGGTTTTGATGACAGCGGGTGCCAGTTTGCTTACAGGAGGTTATGCCTGGCTATGGGAACCGCGTCGTCTGGAGATCAAGCAAGTGGCGCTGAAACTTCCGAAGTTTCCAAAGGCATTTGAGGGTTTGCGTGTCGTTCAGTTCAGCGATGCCCATCTTGGTTTTCATACCGGGGTGAAAGAGCTGAAGAAGCTGGCAGCAACGATTGAGGAGCAGCAACCGGACTTGATTTGTTTTACCGGAGACATCGTCGAGAGGGAAGCAGAGCCGATGCGTGAATGTATTCCGGTACTCGCCTCCATGCAAGCGAAGTATGGCAAATTTGCTGTTTTGGGGAATCATGATTATCGGGGCGGACAGCAGAATGAAGTGACAACCATGTTCCGTGAAGCTGGATTCACTTTGTTACGGAACGAACATGTGGTGATTGAACAAGGGGGCGAACGTCTGGCCATAGCTGGTCTGGATGACGCACTTACAGGCAGTCCTGATCCTGCCCAAGCCATCAAGGGTTTGGATCATGATGTGTGGAAATTGTTACTTATGCATGAACCGGATTATGCCGACATTGCCACTCCCTATGGTTTTGGATTACAACTTTCCGGCCATAGCCATGGTGGACAGGTACGTTTTCCCTGGATCGGGGCACTGACAACTCCGCGAGGTTCACACAAGTATGTTCAAGGATTGTATTACACGGATGTCCAGGGGGTATATTACACCACCCAGACACAGATGCCGGTGTATGTGAATCGTGGTTTTGGCATGACTCAACTGCCCATTCGTTTTCTGTGCAGACCAGAATTAACGGTGTTTGAGCTTAAAGGGTCAACCACATAAAAGAATATAAGATGAATATAAAACATAAAGGATTGAACATGAATGGAGGTTATCCAGATGGAAAGAATTGCGATTGTATCCGACATTCATGGCAACATGACTGCCTGGGAAGCAGTGTTAAAAGATATCCGAAGTCGTGGCGTGGAGCGAATCTTTTGTCTTGGTGACCTCGTGGGCAAGGGGCCAGAACCGGTACAGGTTGTGGATCAGGTGAGAGCGACGTGCGAACTTGTTATCCGTGGCAATTGGGATGAACTGGTTGCGGTTAACCAAGACAACGAGAACTTTACGTGGCAAGCAGAGCGGCTGGGTGAGGAACGATTGGCGTACTTGGCGTGCCTACCCTTCAGTCATCAATTTCAACTGAGCGGTCGCACCATCCGTCTGGTCCATGCTTCACCTCAAAGTGTATACCATCGTGTACAGCCGTGGGACGCGATGGAAAAGAGGTTGACAATGTTTGATCCTCCGGCTGATGAGCCTGAGCAAGGTGTTGCAGATGTTGTAGGTTATGGGGATGTGCATAACGCATACTTGCAGTATATGAACGGCAAGTTACTGTTTAATGCAGGCAGTGTTGGTAATCCATTCGATCTTCCCCAAGCTTCCTACTGTATTTTGGAGGGTGAAGACAGCAACGATAACAATACCCCGTTCAATGTTCAATTTTTGCGAGTGCCTTATGATATTGAGCGAGAAGTACAGGTTGCACAGTCGGCGAATGTTCCTGCATTGGATTTCTATATTCGTGAGATTCGTACTGGTATCTATCGCGGGCTGCAAGAGTAGTCAGTATCTAGGCCTTTTAGCGTGAGGAATTGAATGATGCAATATATTAATACTAAAATGCGAATACTAAAGTTCGTGGATCAGTTCAAATGGTATTACGCCGGATCATCATCAGAGCATGCTTGTCTTACCGGACTAGAGCCCGTTTAGGCAAAAGGAGCGATTGTCATGCTTACCCGAAAAATGCTGGTTCAAGGTCTGCCGGCTTTGTGGACAGAGCGTCTTGTCCTGCGATCATTACGTCAAAGTGATTACAGCACATTATCGGAACTCTTTTCCGATCCTCAAGTCATAAGATATGTGAATAGGGGAAGCCAGCCCACGCCAATCCGAGCGAGACGGTTATTGAACCAGATACGGAGCAGCAGCGCCAAGCTGGATTCGTTACATTATGGGATCTGCTGGAGAGGCAAGGAACAAGTTATTGGGATCACCTCATTCCAGCACTGGAATGATCAGAATGGTACCGCACAGATTGGTTATATCCTGAACAGGTCCTGTTGGGGCAGGGGTGTGGCTACCGAGGCGGTACAGCGGCTGCTGCAGTTTGGATTTGACGATCTTCATCTGGGGAGGGTGGAAGCACGTTGTTATGAGGCCAATGTATCTTCACAACGGGTGCTAAGCAAAATAGGGATGTCCTATGAGCGGAGTCTTCCCTCGTTCGGACTGAATGATGAGGATGACGAGGGATCAGAATCCCTGATGGATGTTAAAGTGTACAGTATGTACCGGGAACAATACGTCAGACCGGTTCAGGAAAAAGACCTGCAAACTCTGGTATCTGACAAGCCGCAATGACATAGAGTAAGAGTAGTCAAACGTGAATGAATCGAACTTCAATCATTTGTTACACAATTGAAATATAGCTGCAATTGAACTCTAACAGACAGGGGGTAAACTTATCTCATGACCCCCTTTTTGATAATAGATAATGCTGTTGGGACCCGCGCGAGCGGGTTCATTTTTTTTGCCCATATAATTTAAGTGTGGAGTATTTACACTGGCCACTCCGATGACAGAATAACCTTCCGATCGCTGTTATCCCCAGATTTTTTGATTCCTTTTTGAAAAGGGAAAATCCGTTGATAGCGTATGCTTCCGATGCAGCTTTCTTTCAGAAAGCTTTTAGGCGAACACTTCGTTTCTTCTGGTTATTTCTGTCCTCTCTGTTATCGTGTAAATATGTAGTTTAACTTTATATAATATTTTTTTTATTTAGAATTAAACCCAAAACCCCCACTGCGCTTGTTAACGCTGTGGGGGTTTCTCTGTGGTTCTATATTTTTTACAGTGATACAACCTGCATCTGTTTCTGCTTGAAGTATACCCAGTCGGTGAATCCGATCTCCTTGAGACGTGTACGAACGTCATCCAGCTCGTCTGCAACCCGCTGTGGTTTATGAGCGTCCGATCCAAATGTCACCTTCACTCCATAATGATGGGCGCGTTCCAGAATGGCATCCGAGGGATACCAGCCACCGCTGAGTTTGGTTTTGCCAGATGTGTTAATTTCGATCGCTACGTTGGATTCTGCAATGACCTGCAACGTTTCATCAATGGCCTGATCAGCGATAATTTCGGAGAAAGGTGGATAGTTTCCTTTCATCGCATCAATATGTCCAAGAATCTGGAACATACCGCTGCCAGCCGATTCCCGGATTAATGAATAATAGCTCTCTTTCACTTCAACTTTGCGAGCATTGCTTAGGCCATTCCACCGGGTTTTGTTGAAGATACTCACATCCTCGGTATGATGAACTGAACCAATAATATAGTCAAAAGGATACTGTCCCAGTGTGGTACGGTACAATTCTGCATGAACAGGGAAGTAGTCGGATTCAATGCCGAGCAGCACATCGATTTTACCAGCGTACTCTTCTTTCAAAGCAAGGACTTCTTCCACATAATGCTGCAATTCCGACTTGCCCATTGCGATCCGGGGAAATGCCTGCTCAAGCTCACTGCCAAAGTACGGCGTATGATCCGAGATACCGATGGCCTGAAGTCCTGCCTTAATACCTGCCTCTATATAATCGCGGATGTTGCCGTCTGCGTGACCACAACGAAAATGATGTGTATGAAGATCAAATTTCATATGGAATCCTTCCTTTCTCATGGCTCATTGTCATTCTGAACTGATGAATTGGGTTTCCGGCATACCTTTGAGGTCACTTATGAATTGTTGCATTGCTGAGTTAAGGTATCGACTGGACTTATAGATGACACCAACAGGGTGACTGACCTCCAGCTCACTTAAGGGTATCATTCGCAATGTACCTTGACGCAACTCATGCGCAACAGATTGTTTGGAGATGACAGCTGCCCCGAGATCAATCTCGACCATCCGTTTCACTTCTTCGCTGCTCGACAACTCCATTACAATATTAGGTTCAATATTATGTTTCTTGAAGATCGTTTCTGTAAACCTTCGTCCTACGGTATCAGGGGACAGCAGAATCAATGGTGTACTCCGGAGCACATCCACTGCAGCATGTTTTTTCTTTGCCAGCGGATGGGAAGGAGATACCACGAGTTCAAATGTGTCATAGTAGAGCACAGATGTATTCAGGTTGGGATTACGCTCCGTGAGATAACCGATACCAATATCAACCAGACCATTTTCGACCTGGGTATAGATCTGTGATGAAGGAAGGGACTGGATACTGGTTTTGATCAGCGGGAATTGATCTTGGAAATAGGATAACACCCTTGGCAAGATCTGAATAGCAATGGAAGTTGTTGTGCCTAATACGATACGTCCCTGAGGCGTTTCATCAAGATCGGACAATTTTTGTTTCAACTCATCAACGATGTCGAGCATCCGTTCAGCGTGCTCCAGGAATACCTGTCCACGGTCTGTCAGGGTAACGGGTTGGTTCCGATCCACAAGAACGGTGCTGAATTCGTCCTCCAGACTTTTGATCTGGGCCGAGACGGCAGGCTGGGTCAGGTTCAGAAGTTCTCCCGCTTTGCGGAAGCTCATCGTTTTGGAAATGGTAATTAGTGTCTCCAGTTGGCTTATGTTCATAGGTGACCTCCTTGCAGGCAAAATTTCTTGATTATGTAGTGTTTGGTGCGATGTATCCCGTAACTGGTTATTGTTCCGTTATCTTAAATTATAGGTGATTCAGGACAGCAGAGCAATGAAGGTAATGATCAGGATCAAAAGTAGTTCAAGAGACTGTGAAAAAAACGCGAATACAAGAATTTGATTTTTTTTACAGTTGTGAGAAAGCAGTAATAAAGTCCTAAATGCCCTTTGCCACGCACGATGATTGAAATGCTTTCTTCAAAAGAAGTGAAAAGCGCTGTTTATTCGCTAGAATCAGCTATAAACATTTGCCCCACGGATGACGATAAATTATAGTACACATGGTTTAACGAATTCTTAATGAATTCTTGTACGTGATAAAGTATAATAAATTTAATGAATATGGGACTTTTGGTGTGTGACCAATAACCCAGTGCGAGGGGGACATAGACAGTGAAAGCGGAAGTGATTAATCCTTTCCTGGAATCGGCACGGAACGTATTCGAACAGCTCATCCAGGTTTCGCCTTCCACCGGGAGTCTTGGCGTGAAAAATGTAGAGTACATTGCAGACCATGTCTGGATCGTGATCGGAATGACCGGACAACTTAGCGGAAACATTGTATTTGGAATTAATGAACAAGTTGCATTGAAAATTGTATCTGCGATGATGGGTGGATTTGTCATTACAGAAATGGATGAAATGAGCAAAAGTGCGATTTCCGAACTGGGGAATATGATCAGTGGTAATGCCAGCACCATCCTGTCAAACCAGGGTGTTGTGGTCGATATTACACCTCCACAAGTAATGAAGTCCGAACATCTGACTACATTTAGTGCAACGAAAGCACTGAGCATTCCTTTGCTGATGGACGGCATTGGTGAGATGGATATTCAGGTTATGATCTCGTAGAATAGAACCATACGCCTCAAAAGGCAATATGTGTTCAATACGGGAGGACATCACGGATGCTGAAAGATCAGGTAGTGTTTATCACAGGTGCATCGAGTGGTATCGGTGCGCTGTGTGCACAGATGCTGATAGAAGAAGGAGCCATCCCAATTCTGGCTGCCCGTTCACGGGACAAGCTGGAAGAGATTGGTGCCTCGCTGAAAGGGCCGCATGAATTACTCACACTTGATGTTACGGATAGTGAGCAGGTTCAGGCAGCTGTGGATGCGATATTGCATAAATACGGACGAATCGACATTTTGCTGAACAATGCAGGTTACGGGAAATTCGCAGCGATGACAGAGATGTCTGTACAGGAATTCGATGAGATGATGGACGTTAATTACATGGGCATTGTCCGCTGCACCAAAGCAGTGCTTCCACAAATGCTGGAACGTGGCAGAGGTCAGATTGTGAACGTGGCCTCCATGGCTGGCAAAATCGGTACAGCCAAATCCGCTTCCTATACAGCTACGAAACATGCTGTCCTCGGATTTAGTAATGCGCTGCGTCAAGAGCTTCGCAAGACTGGCGTCATGGTGACAACGATTAATCCGGGTCCGATTGATACACCATTTTTCCATCGGGCTGACCCTTCTGGCAATTATGTGAATAATGTACGCTGGATGATGTTAAAACCGGAAGACGTTGCGGGTCATATGATTCGGGCGATGAAAAAGCGCAAGGAAGAAGTGAATCTGCCAAGACTTGCTTCTGCTGGCATATGGCTGTACCAGCTATTTCCTCGTCTTGCAGATCGATTGTCGCACGGTGTAATGAATCAGAAGTAAATGTGATACGAGGCATCATATACGGAATGAAAGAAAGGCTCCGCCGAGGGGCTTTTCTTTTTTTTGGCGTGTATACATACAATTCTGGAATAAGATTTGGTACACGGGCTTTTTTCGCATATAATGAAAGGTAATGTGATGACAGGCTTCGGTTTTATACAAGCAACTTATATGTTCAACTAAACTTTTACACAATAACGGAGGGGACAGAAATAACCTGAAGAAGCGAAGCTAAAAGCTTTCTGAAAGAAAGCTGCATCGGAAGCATATGCTTCGCGTTTATCCCCGGATTTTTCCTTTTGGAAAAAAGGAATCAAAGAAATCTGGGGATAACAGTGATCGGAAGGTTGTTCTGTCCTCGTAGTGTCAGTGTAAATATTCATTAGTTGAACTTATATAACATCAAAATGAATAAATTAAAAGGATGGACATACATGACGAATCAAACATTTGCTTCAATTGGCGTGGAACAGGATCTGGAGGCCGTTTTAGCGAAACATGGCATTAACGAACCTTCACCTGTACAGGCTCAGACGATCCCGGTTATTTTGGAAGGCCGAGATGTCGTATCCAAATCCCAGACGGGAACAGGAAAAACGCTGGCATATCTGCTGCCACTGTTACAATCCATCAAAATGGATATCAAAGGTACGCAGAAACTCATTATTGCACCTACGCAAGAGCTGGCGATGCAAATTGTACGTGAAGCGCAACGTTATGCGGAAGAACGTAAGATTGGCGTATTGGGTCTGATTGGAGGCGCAGCGGCTAAACGTCAGATCGAGAAGCTGCGTGAGCATCCACAATTGGTTGTGGGTACACCGGGACGACTGAAGGAATTGATTACACTCAAAAAACTGAAAATGCACAACGTCTCTACGATTGTTATCGATGAAGCAGACCAAGTGTTCCAGCTTGGCGGCGTAAGTGACGTGAACTTTGTACTTAAGAGCGCATTGCGGGACCGTCAGCTGATCTTCCTGTCAGCAACCATTGATGAGCATACAGCTGGACTCGCAAAGCGTGAGATGAAAGAGCCTGTTCAGATCGGAATTGAACCGGATCGAGCTACGGCTGCGGGCCTTGAGCATTATTATTTTGTAGAAGAAAACCGTAACAAAATTGACATGCTGCGTCGTCTGGTTAGACAGTACAATCCGGATCGGGCAATCGTATTTGTGAATGCAACCGAAGATATTGGTGAAGTTGAAGCAAAAATGAATCATCTGGGCTTGTCCGCTGCTGCGCTGTATGGAGATGCTGACAAAGTGACCCGCAGTAACGTATTGTCTGCCTTCCGTAATGGCAAACTTCAGTTGCTGATTGCAAGCGAAGTGGCTGCCAGAGGACTGGATATCGAAGGTTTGCCAATGGTCATTAACTATGACCCTGCCTTTGACTCGGAGCACTATGTTCACCGTGCAGGTCGTACAGGCCGGATGGGACGCTCGGGTATCGTTTTGTCCATTGTGGATGAAACACAGATCTTTATTATGCGTAAATTCGCACGCGAACTCGGAATCGAACTGTCAGAACGTGTACTCTTTGGCGGTAAAGTATTGGAGGCTGACCCGCGTCCGGACACGCGGCCTGAGGGACATTCGTTCTCGAGAAAACCAGGACAATCCAGAGATCGCAAACCAGGTCAGGGCAATCGTAATGGGGGAACCCGAGCTACAATCTCCAATTCGCGTCCAGCAGGTAGCAAACCAACGGGTAATACAGGCCGCACGGAGCGCGACCAGGATCGTAAAAACAAAGGAGCACCCAAGTGGAGTAAAGACAAAGCGCCACGCTCCGAAGAATAGAATCTGACGAAAGGGGTGCAGGGATAGATGGAAAACGTTCAATCGCCTGTTCTGCAAATCAGCGGGTTAAGCGGAGGTTATAGTGCCAAACGGCCAGTCCTTCACGGCATCGATCTGGAAGTTGGACGTGGAGAGATGGTCGGACTAATCGGCTTAAACGGTGCTGGCAAAAGCACAACCATGAAACACATCCTCGGCTTGATGACCCCTCAACAGGGCGAAGTGCGAGTGATGGGCAAGAAGCGGGACGAGGATGCGCAGATCTACCAATCGGCTATGGCATTTGTACCGGAATCACCCGAACTGTATGATGAGATGACGGTGATGGAGCACCTGGAGTTTACGGCAAGAGCGTACAATGTGTCGGAGGCTGATTTCAAACAACGTACGGAGAAACTGCTGGAACTGTTCCGTATGAATGAGAAAAGTACAAGTCTGTCGACTCACCTGTCCAAGGGGATGAGACAAAAGGTCATGATCATGTGTGCTTTTGTGGCCGGACCACCACTGTACATCATTGATGAGCCTTTCCTGGGACTGGACCCGCTGGGTATTCGCTCTTTGCTTGATTTTATGCTGGAGATGAAAGCTTCGGGATCATCCATCCTGCTCAGTTCACACATTCTGTCCACGATTGAAAATTACTGTGACCGTTTTATCGTTCTGCACCGTGGGCAGGTTATTGCTCAAGGTACGCTGAATGAACTGCGCTCCCAATTCGGGGAATCGGATGCCACGCTGGAGCACATGTTCTATTCCCTCGTACAAGGCAGGGATTGAGCATGGATCTCAAGCTGCTATGGAAGCAAAGACGCACAGGATTCTGGAACGGAATTCTTCCTTATCTGGGTTATGTGATCCAGAGCGGTGTAGCTATGGTCTTTTTATTTCTCGTCATTGCGTTCTCCGCCTGGTATACATCGTTTGTCCAGAACATTCCGGCGGAATTTCCGATTCGCTGGGTTGCATTGTTGCTGCTGGCACCGCTAGTGCTGTTTAGCAGTTATCGTACATATCTGCTTCCGGCAGATATTGTGTTCCTGCGACCACAGGAATACCGGATGCAGGAGTATTTGAAGAACAGCTTTGCCCGGGGCATCATCTATAAAACTCTGGGCTTGCTGCTTGTATTTGTTACACTGTGGCCGCTCTATGTCAGAGCAGATCTGGATGCACGGCCATTTGGCTGGTTCATTGTGTTCCTGCTGCTATGGAAAGGGTTGTCCAGTTATGGAGCATGGCAAGAGCTAAGAATGGTTCAGGTCGGTGCGGCAAGAGGATATCGTCTCTTGCGATGGGCTCTGGCAGTGCTGGCGGTTGGCGCTTGGCTGTGGCAGCCACCGCAGCGCAGCGTCTGGTTCCTGCTGTTGCTGGCTGTTGTCTACATCGTCGCCTTGCGTATACCGGTGAAACATCGGGTAGCGTGGGAACGACTGATCCAGGTAGAGCAGGGTCAGGCTGGCAGGGTTATGCGTACGCTTGGCTGGTTTGTGGATGTACCTTCATCCGGACAGAAAGTAAGTTCGCGTCGCTGGCTTAGCAAATTGGGGAGTGGTCTTCCCTGGAATGCAGGGAAAGCTTACCGATATCTGATTACCAAAACGTTTATTCGAACCGAAGTGTTCTCAATCGTGTTACGTTTAATTGTACTGGGCATGTTACTATCCTGGTGGACAGCAGGCAGCTACTTTGGTGTAGGTGTGTATCTGTTCTTCCTGTTGCTTGCAGGTGTTCAGTTAGGTGCACTGCGTCGCAGTCATAGTGAATCGTTCTGGATTATGATCTATCCAATCTCGGGTGAGAGTCGTCGTTCTCAGGTGTTGGGATTCATATTCCATCTACATGCACTGGCTGCGTTGCTCATGTGGTTGCCTATGCTGGCTGCCGGAGCAAGCGGACTGACTGTCACCGGAGTAGCACTTATTTTGGGTATACTGGTGATTGTGATCATGCGGCGTTCGCAAGGTAACAAGTGGTTGAAGGAAGAAGAGGACGAGTAAACGATCGGACACCGGACCAACTCGGATTATTACATTGGGTTCATCAGTGAGAGGTACAAAAGATAACAAAAGAAGGGTATGCCGGGCTGTATCCCGGTATACCCTTCTTTGTGCTGTAATGGAATCATGCAATCAGATCACTTGGTTCTCGCGCAAGTGTGTATTGGTACTAACAGAGGAACGATTTAGTGATGATTACGAGCAAGATGAACAGAACGAGAATAGCACCTGTGTTTGTAAATCCTCCGCCGTAACCGCCGCATCCATAACCGCCTCTTGTATCTTCAACTCCAGACATGGTCATTCCCCTTTCAAGTGGTTGTTTGGCACGCCCTTGCGTACATCATATATTATGTGCCATGGGGGTAGGCTGATTGGGCCGATGCCCGGTAAAGCCAGAAATTAAAGCTTTTGGGCTGATAAAACACAAAAGAACCCTTCGTATATTCAGTGACATGAAGCGTCGCCGTTATACAAAGGGTTCTTATAACATTCAGGGTACAGGTCTGTGTTAACTAAGTCGTCCGCAGATCCTGAACTCCACGATAGATGGTTTCATACAGATCTTCCAACCCGGATTCTTCAATACAGGAGAAGGCGATTCGAAGATCCGATTCACCCAGCGCGATTGTACCCACACCATATTTGTGCAGCAAATGGCTTCGAAGTTCTTCAGCGCCAACTTCTTTTAGCTTCAGGCACATGAAGTAACCGGAGTTGAACGGATAATAGTCCCATGCATCTCCATACTTGCCGCTATCGAGAATGGCTTTTACCTTATTGGCGCGGCCTTTCATAATCTCGAACTTCTCCTGTTTCTGTGCTTCAAATTCCGGTGCTTTGAGCGCATCCAGTACAAAAGTCTGGGAAGGATGCGGGCCACTGGAGATCGTTGCCCGGATAATACCGAGTGTTTTTTGTTCCAATGCATGCAGAACGGCTGCATCTTCATGGGCATACGTAATGAATCCAACGCGGAAGCCCCATACGAATTCTTCCTTGGTTGCACCATCCACTTTTACGGTCAACACACGTGGATGAATGTTGGCAAGTTTGCCAAACAGGGATTCATGAATGGAATCTTCGAAGAACAGTCCAAAGTAGGCATCATCTGTTACAGCAACCACGTTAACGCCGGCTTCAGCTGCCTGAAGAATCGTGTTCACAATGGCATCTGCTTCTTCGGCTCCAGGCGTATAACCTGTAGGGTTATTCGGGAAGTTGAGCAGCACGATGGCTTTACCTTTGTCCTTCTGATCAAGCAAAGCCTGAAGCAGACCCTCACTGTTGAAGTTCAACTGATCATCGAACAGGGGATAATGAACCAACTGGCCATGACGACGAATTCCGAAGGTCAGCTCGTAATTTTCCCAGTTTTTATCCGGATATATGACAGCGTCCCCTTCATCGGCGAACAGGTCGGCTACGATACTTAGTCCATGGGTTAAAGCATTGGTTACAATCGGATTGCCAAACGTTTTGCCTTCCAGGGAAGGCGTTTCCTTCAGCATCTTGTCTCTCCAGACGGTCCGCAATTCAGGTTTGCCTGCAGGTGGAGCGTAAGGATACAGGTCCTTTGGCTGGAATGCAGACAGCTTCTCCTGAATAACCTGAAGATGCATCGGCACACCACCCTCCAGGGCGATACCAATCGTGGCATTATGGGTCTTGGCCAAGCTTGCTGCTTCAGCAGATTGACTCAAGATCCCTTCTTTAGGAAAATAAATTTCTTTGCCAAGCTGTGACAGCATGGAGTAGACGTGACTGCTGCCTGTCTGAATACTTTCGTTCAACTGTTCAGCCAGTGGATTCATTCTTTTCATCCTTCCAAGTCTTTGTGATTCAACTGCCTAACATTATATCACTTTGACATGCCCCCGTCACGGAAATTACGCAATATGACAGTTATATCGCTTTACCGCGTTGTTGCAGAGGGTTTTCGGGTGGGTTATCGTTGAATTCAACCTTGGAGCAATCCTCAAGAAATGAAACTTATTGCTGATGAAATGGACAGTATTTCCGCATCATTTCAGCAGTTTCAGTATCTCTTCCTTCATTACGCTGTTCCAACTGACCACTGATATGATCGAATCGTTCACTGGAGAGGTTTTGTCCAAATTTAAACTTGGCGCTGATCCGTTCAGGAATAATTCGAACTACGGCTACAGCTTTGAGGTTTCCTGTGTAACGCGAGTCAGTAGCGTCAATGGGTACATATCCGCCTTGCGGTTGGAGTTTCTCCATGAATCGTTGTAGTACCTTACCTTTGATGTCCAGATCTTTAACCGGTTCTGCCTGACCGAAGGCCATGACACTTTTGAAGAAAGAAGTCGCTGGACAAGCAAGCTCAGGATCACTGAAATAGGATGGAATCAGGGAGAACTCTTCAGCTACTGTGAAACTGACCGACGAATCCTGTTTGATCTGTTTCATCTTCTCACCAGCCAGACTGCCGTGAAAATAAAAGCAACCGTCCATATATACAAAATTCAGCGGTGTAACCCGTGGTTGTCCGTCCGGGCTGACCGTTCCCAGAAACCCGAAGGAGCACTGATCCAGAAATGCGGTAATTTCCTGTTCTTCATCTACTGTGAATTCTTTCCGTCTCATGTGTAATCCCCCATCATTGAAATGTATAATAAAACGCCATATCTTATGGATAACCATAGTTCATACATTGACAATGAAATAGATCCAATTTACATTCACTTTAGTAGGCCAATTAGTCAGGGATCACAGATGAAGACAAATGAAGAGAGGTGCATGATGGAATTGTGGCTGCCGATGGATACCTATGAACTTCAGCATCGATACAAGTATGAGGCATTGTACCATGCGTTACGTGATGCCATTCATGCAGGCACATTGGTGGGAGGCACGCGGCTTCCTTCCACCCGTGAGTTGGCAAAGCAATATGAGATGTCACGTGGTTCGGTAGCTCAGGTATACGACATGCTGCTTGCGGATGGTTATGTCCATGCACATCGGGGAAGAGGTACATTTGTCACCGAAACATTATCCACTCAGGAAAATGAAAAAAAGGAAGCCGTTCTCAAGCTGTCTCCCTGGGGCGAACGAGTACAGAGGTTGAATACACAACATGAAGTCCTGCGGACTCAGATGTCTTCACCGAAGCCGTCCGTCATTAATTTTCAAATGCAGCGCATGCCTGCCGAACATTTCCCGTTAGGGGAGTGGAAGAGTGCACTCGCTGCGGTTCATCGCAGTGGTTGGCGAGAATCGAGCGGTGTAGCCGGTGACCCGGAGCTGCGTGAGGCCATCGCCTCCCATCTCAGATGGACACGTGGTATCCAGGCTGAACCCTCTCAGATTGTATTGTTCAGTGGTTCAATGCAAGGCATCACCCTGCTATCTCAACTGCTGATTACGGAGAATACAGCAGTTGTATTGGAGAATCCGGGTTATCCAGGCATCGCCCATGCCGTCAAGTCCTGTGGTGGGCATATCATCCCGGCAGAGGTGGATGCCGCAGGCATTATTCCTCAGCCTTGGGAGGCACAGACGTTATTTGTCACCCCTACCCGGCAGTTTCCAACAGGGGCCGTGCTGGGATTGGACAGAAGACGTGCCTTGCTTGGGTGGGCCTCAAAGCGGAATGCGGTCATCATTGAAGATGATTATGACAGTGAATTCCGATGGGGCGGAAGACCGATTGAACCCCTCAAAGTGCTTGATCGTGAACAGCGTGTCATCTATGTTGGATCATTCTCACAAACGATGGTGGCTTCGTTCCGACTTGGCTATGCCGTCCTGCCACCTGGTCTGGTAGAACCTCTGCTTGCCGCCAAGGCGTTGTATGAACCGGTACCTCCGGCGCTGTTAGAGCAGCGCGCACTGGCAAAATTTATGACCAGAGGAGGTTACCTGAGGCACTTACGACGGTTAACCCGGTTATATGGGGAACGGCATGATTTTTTTGTCCGCGAGATGGAACTACAGTTGCCGGAGGCATTCACAATGCAGCTTGGTGATGCAGGACTGCATATCTACGCTACCTGGAATGGCGATGTGGACAGTTATCAGCGATTTAAAAAGCTTGCTCAGGAGGATGGCATATTGTTCCGTGATGCAGAGCGATATCGGTTGACTTCAGGTCATCCGGCGGCCTGTTTTGCTTTTGCACATCTGGAGAAAGAAGAGATGACAGAGGGAATCCGGCGAATGCGGCTAGCCTGGGAGAAGTGCACATTTTCGTTTCGGTGAATTCCGCTGTATAATGGGATAAGACATTTCGCTCCTGTAGGAGCAGAGATTATATATGAGCAAGTTGTATAGCATGATGCAAGATACTGAAATACATATGGCCTGGATTGAAGAAGTGAGATTCAGATCAGAATGATGCCATATGCAGAGAGATTAACTATCAAGGGGGAGTGGCGACATGCTGCAGGCATCGCCGTCATCATTTGTTATTTTGCCCGCTGTCGCCAAAATTGTCTGTGAACCGGGCTGGAAGTGGCAGAAACGGGAAAAACCGATGCAAAACTATGATTTATTTTATGTATGGAGTGGTGAAGGAACGCTTGTACTGAATGACCAGTCGTATGAAGTTGGCAAGGGTAGTTGTTTTTTGTTCAGGCCAGGAGATCATCCTACTGCAACACATAATAAGCAAAAACCGTTGGTACTTACGTATATTCACTTTGATGTGGACCTGCCTGTTGCTGACGTTCCCCAGTCCTATCGCGAGGTACAGGAAACGGTGGAGTTTGAGCATTTGCTGGCACGTTATGTAAGACTGTTCTTATCGGATGTGTACGGACGTGATGAAGAGAGCCGATTGATTCTGAAACAATTGATGATTCATCTGCTGCGCGCCGATACGGAAGAACCTGTGGAGAAAAAGGTAAGCAACCAGTTGTCCGATGTCATCCAGGAGGTCGCCAATTATGTGCGTCAGCATCCGGGAATTACGCATCGGGTGGAAGATCTGGCTGCGCGGGCTGGCTTATCGCCCCGATACTTCTCGATTAAGTTCAAGGAACTGGTGGGATCATCGGTGCAATCTTATATTATCCGCATGCGTATTGAACGGGCGGAACATCTGCTGGTGCATACCGGCATGAATGTGACCGAAGTGGCGGATGCTCTGGGCTACCGGGATATTTTCTTCTTCAGTCGTCAGTTCAAGCAGTATACCGGCAAAAGCCCGTCCGAGATTCGTTAAAATTCTGATGAGAAAAACAGGAATCCGTTTCAAGTCTGGAATGCAAGGGTAATTATCTAGCATTCCAGATGACCAAAAGGGGGAACTTGTGATGAACGGAAAACGTCGGGTCCGCAACCGGGGATGCTCTACGAAGGGATGCAATATTTTCCGGAACCGTCTGCGTCGCTTCAAACCGGCAGAGGACTTGCAAGATGTGTGGTTTTGAGGAGAACTCAGCAGACCAATAACGACGGAGCGAAGCTTCGTATTGCATGTATATATGGATGAATATGAATTCATAAAGAGGATGGCGCAATACCTGGTTACAGGTGCTGCGCCATCCTCTTTATTTGCGTATGGACTCATTAGTTCTTTGGTTTCAAACGACCAAGCAATGCTCCCATTTTGACCGAATCGCCTGGCTGTAAGCCCGGGTTTGGTTCGAATGTGCCACTCTGCGTCAGCAGAACAACGGTGGAACCGAATTCAAAATAGGCCAGATCATCGCCTTGTGCCCAGGTACTTATGTCCGTATCAGCATATTGTATGCTACTCACGTTCATCGCACCTACTTTGACAACTGCCACTTCACCGTAATCATGTGCGATATACGTAATGAGTCGTTCGTTTCGACTAAGCACGGATCTCATATGGGTCAGGCCAAAGTCATTCACGGGATAAACTTTGCCTTTGATGTGTTCGCTCTCTATTTTGCGACCGCTGACAGGTGCATGAATGCGGTGATAGTCGCGAGGGCTGAGATAGAGGACGAACCCGTACCCGTGCTTGTACTTCTCCAGATGGGGAGAATGGTTTAATAATTCAGCAAGTGTATAATTTTGTCCCTTAACATTCAGGAGTGTCCCTGCAGATATTGGACCGGCTGCCGTAATCTTGGCATCTACCGGGCTGATCAGTGCATGCTCTGAAAGTTCCAACGGGCGCATGCCCGGCTTTAATTTGCGGGTAAAGAAATCGTTCAGTGAACGGTATTCCTTCCAGTCTTTCTCGGCCTCCTGAACAGGGATGTCGTAGGTCCGGACAAAATAAGGGATAAATGCCTTACTTCCCCGGCTTTTGGAGAAGGCTCCCACAGTCCGGGAGATCCATTTGCGCGAAGAAAGCTCGGTCATTAATCGCAACAGCGTTTTTGCCATGAATATCCCCCTTAGGGTTAATGCGAACTTCAAGGCCGGCAAGACCGGCCGTTCTGCATAATATTGACACAGAATGCACACGAAATCAATATAGTCTCCTATCGTATGTCTGCGGTTGTCTCGGAATTCTTGAATTCTGTTCCAGCAGCAGACGCCCATAAGCCATCGGTTTGCTGTACGTTGCCTTCCAGTGTTCCGACATTCCCGCCTTGCGAAAACCGTAACGCTGATCCCGTCCATTGCATTCAATAAAATAGATCTGGCCGCTGCGCGTTATCCCGAGATCAAGACCCAGATCAGCCAGATGTGGAAGACTGGCCGCCAGGTTCTGGGCAATTCGAAGTGCAACGAGTCCGATTCTGTATTCCAGTCGAGCCAGGTCGAAGCCAGATTCTCCTAATCCAAGGGCCTCTGCAAGCTTCATGACTTTACCGCCCTGGGCGATGTTGCTGACAAACGTATGGGCAGGAGCCGCTTTGGCAAACATGCCTGTTATTCCCCAAAGACCATCGCCACCACGTTGTACAGATACCCGCAAATCTACCGGCCTGCCCTCATAACGTACCAGTGGGATACGCTCTTCAATGAGGTAGGCATGGCGAAAGATCCGCCTTAGGGTGGCGGAAGGAAGCTGTCCTTTGCTCAATCGGAAGGTAGCCCACCCTTTGCGTGCCGCCTTCGTCTCACAGGTTAGTTTCCACTGCCCATCTCGCTCGAAGACTCGCATAATCCCATGACCGATGCTACCGCTGCATGGTTTGATGACGAGGTCATCATATTGTTCCATCATATAGGCCAGAGACTCTGGCGTAGCTTTGACTGCACGGGGCAGGTGTTCTCGCAAGGCGAGGTCCTGATGAAGCATGTCATGAATGTGATCTTTACGGTACCGGTTGCGAACGTTGAATACCTGGATACCCTGCAACATCAGCTTGGTAATCTGATGCTGTTCCGTCCGGCGAAGCTGGAGTGAGCGGTTATGAATGACGGAGGGCAGTGGCATACGCTCGCGAACATATCTGCCTTCTTTTTTAACATAGGCAAGACATGTTTTTTGATCCGAATCGATATCTTCCAGCCTCAAAAAGCAGGGGGTTAATCCATAACTGGCCGCTGCCTGTTCATAATTCGCGAGTGATTCCTGACCGGTCCTTCCGGCCGGTATCCCCCGGTACATGCGTGAATCGAACATAATGCCGATCGTTTCTTGGAGCATGACCGTTCCTCCTTCGATGTTATCGCGACCATGGATCGTCCATTCATGGAATGCCGGCCTGTCACCGCATGGCTCAGACATCGCGATAACGCAGACCGGTGTGTAAGATGCATCGCCAAGCACTAGTGCTTGCTCAAGGCGTGTCTAAAACTCTGAAGGAAGCAGGTTTTGCCGAATCTTCGTTCCAAGCAAGGAGGTTTTCCGCAGGCGTGCCGGGGCACGGCTAGGGAAAGTGACACAGCAGGGGGCGAAAAGACGGTGAAAGATGCACTTCAGCGAGTTTTCAGACACGACCTAGATATAATATCCTATGACATGACTGGGACGGGGGCGTGGACAGCCGCCTTTCCTCTGCAGCCCTGACACGCCTATTTCCACGAAGATCATCGAACCTTCCTGTCTTGACGCCTGTACATTCGTACTCTGGAATCCGCAAAAGTCATAAATGAAGTGGCAGATGCCCATATGGAAGCATATGATGCCGGAGACGAACGTTAGAGGAAGGAGCAAGCTGCATGAGTAAAAATGGCAAAAAGAAGGTTCCGACGCCGAAACTGCGGCATGTGAGCCCGAAATACAAGGAATTGGAACTGACTGATCGCCGGGCAGACAAGATGAACTCAGGTTTCACTGTGAATAGGGAAGAACGCTTGAATACGAATAAAAGGGATTCGAGAGCTGTTCAGGAGTCGGAAGAATTCTTATTCGACTCAATGGAGCTACCTTCTTCAACAAATGAGCTGGAAGAGTTGGAGATCGAAGCCGAAATCAAGCCGGAACCCGTAGAGTCTGATAGCAAGGAAATCGAGACAGAAGATAGCTCGGATAAGCAGATTCAGGTTAGCAGTGTGGCTCCGCTTGTTCTGGAAGAAGAGGTGGGTATCATCAAGCAAGAAACAACAAACAAGGACCGGCTGCAGATCCTGAACCAGAACCAGATGCCGGGTCATACCGGACATTACATCTACACGGACGACTTGAGTGAATTTGCTGTTACGGAGAGCAAATTGGCTCCTTTCTCTGTAGATGCCTCCAAGCTGAAACCGGATGCGGTCGGCAGTGAAGCATTGCAGGATTATGCGGTGACCAGCATTCACATTGCAGACGGGGCCATTGTTTCAGCGAAACTTGCGGAAGCGTCTGTATCTGAGGAGCACCTGATTGACGGTTCTGTGTCTGGTCACAAAATACGAAATGCTTCTATTGCAGGTGAGAAAATCAGAGATGGCAGTATTACTTCTCAGAAGCTTGGCAACCAGGCCATC
Organism: Paenibacillus sp. FSL R5-192; assembly: GCF_000517845.1. Lineage (NCBI taxonomy): Bacteria > Bacillati > Bacillota > Bacilli > Caryophanales > Paenibacillaceae > Paenibacillus > Paenibacillus sp. FSL R5-192. The sequence goes on from NZ_ASPR01000048.1 coordinate 172,308, forward strand.
GATTCGGCCAAAATTGCCGACGGTTCTATCAGCACAAGACATCTCAGCCGCATGCTGGTAACGGAAGAATTAATCAAGAATCATGCCGTAACTGGAGACAAGATCGCGATTAGCGGGGTGGATACAAGGCATCTCACGGGAGGAGCTGTGAATACCTCCAAACTGGCTGACGATGCAGTGACTACAACCAAAATTCGTGAAGCTGCTGTCACAGGCAGCAAAATCGAAGAACACTCCATCGAGTCTCACCATATTCAGGCAGGTGCTGTTAAACAGACACATCTGGCAGAAGGGTCTGTCGGTCGTTCACAACTATTAAATGGCAGTATTGGAAGTGACCAGATAGAGGATGGATCCATACAAACAAGACATTTAGCTGAGGGTTCACTAACTGGAAGACATCTGCTGGACGGTTCAATCGGATCAAGTCAGATTCGAGCTCATTCCGTTGGCAAGGAGCAGATTGGCAATGGAGAAGTGGGCAGTGAGCATTTGACAGAAGGTGCAGTAACCAGTAGCAAACTGGCAGACCAGTCTGTTGGAACAGCAAAATTGCTGGAGCAGTCCATTACGGCATCCAAGATCTCTGATCAGAGCGTCATTTCTTCCAAAATCGCGGATGAAGCCGTACAGGGTAAACATCTTGCCAAAGGGTCCATTCGTGCGGAACACATTGCGAATCGGGGAATTACACCGGTACATGTGGACAATTCCGCAATTCACTCTATTCACATTGCAAGTGGAAGCATCGAGGCAGCTCATCTATCTGCCGGAAGTGTGTCCGGAGACGCTCTTGCAGACGACGTGGTGTGTGAGCGGCATCTTGCAGAGTCGGCCGTGGGTACGTATGAATTGCAGGATGCTGCCGTTACAGACGTTAAACTTGCGGATGGAAGTGTGACAACAGAAAAGCTTGGAACGGCATCGGTGAGTAGCAGAGCGCTTGCCCCGGGAAGTGTTATATCCTCGCATCTTGCGAGTGGTGGAGTCACAGGGACACATCTGGCTCCAGGCAGCGTTGGTTCCGAGGCCCTGAGACCTTATGCAGTGAAATCGGAACACTTGACAGAACATGCCGTAGGTGTACCTCATCTTCAACCGGGCAGTGTTGAAACGGATGCGATTGCACGGGCCGCGGTCACAACAGACAAATTGGCTATTGATAGTGTAACTTCAGCCCAGCTGGCTGGCGGGTCCATTTTTCCGCCTCATCTAACAGATCATGCGGTTACCTCCCCCAAGCTCTCACCAGAAAGTGTTGCCACAGATAAACTGGCGGATTTTGCTGTCACGTCAGCTAAACTGGCAGACGGCAGCGTGACTTCTTCCAAAATTATGGCAGAGAGCATTAACGCCAAACATATTCCAGCAGGAACCATCCGCGGATATCACCTGAAGCAGCATGCCGTTTCACTGGAACATTTGTCGGAAGAAATACGCTCGCCGGAATTATTTGCTGATGGCAGTATTACCGGCAACAAACTTCAACATGGCTCCATAAGTGCGGACCATTTGACAGCAGACTCGGTATCCGGGACAGAACTGCAACAGGCTGCTGTAGGTAGCGAGCACTTGCAGCCATCCGTTGTACAATCCGTCCATCTGGCTGAAGGCAGCGTGAAATCTGACCATTTGGGGACTCAAGTAGTGAGCTCACAGCATCTGAAGCCAGACATCATTCATGAGGAGCATATTGCTGAACAGGTGGTCACATCGCATCACTTGGCACCTGGATCTGTCGAAACAGACCATCTGGCACCTTTATCCATTACAGCGGCTCACCTTCAGCCAGGTTTGATCAGTGGTTTGCATCTTCAGGCAGAGTCGACAAGTGCTGTTCACCTACAGCAAGGAGCTGTGCATTCCCGTCATATTCAAGATGGTGAAATTCTTCCTCATCATATCCATGAACGCAGCATCGGAACATCTCATCTGGAAGAAGAAGCGGTAAGTACGATTATTTTGCAGGATGAATCTGTAACACGCTCCAAACTAGCAACGGGTAGTGTGGATGGCAGCAAATTAGCCGCAGAAAGCGTATCGGCTACTCACATTGCCAATGAAAGTGTGCAAACCCGTCATATCCAAGAAGGCGCAATCCTTGCTGATCATATTCAAGAGTGCAGTATTGGCTCAGTTCATCTGGATGAGCAGTCTGTAAGTGCGGTTCATTTGCAAAATGGATCTGTAACAAGTGCCAAACTGGCGGATGGCAGTATAAACGGCAGCAAATTGCTTGAAGGAACCGTATCGGGGATTCATATTGCATCCGAAAGTGTGCAAACCGGGCATATTCAGGCAGGGGCCATTCATGCTGACCATATTCAGGAGCGGAGCATCGGCACAATCCATCTGGAGGAGGAAGCAGTAAGTGCCATTCACCTGCAAAATGGGTCTGTCATCAGTGCCAAACTGGCCGACGGCAGTGTAACCGGCAGCAAGTTGATCGAAGATGCGGTGTCGGGAATCCATATCGCTTCTGAAAGTGTGCAATCCCGCCATATCCAGGCAGGAGTAATCCTTTCTGACCATATTCAGGAGCACAGCATTGGCATGCTTCACTTGGAACAGGAAGCAGTAAGTGCCATTCATCTGCAAAATGGATCTGTAACAAGTACCAAGTTGGCCGACGGCAGTGTAACCGGCAGCAAGTTGCTTGAAGGTGCAGTATCAGATATCCACATTGCAGACGATAGTGTGCAATCCAGTAAGATTCAGGCAGGAGCCATTCATGCTGATCATATTCAAGAGCGGAGCATCGGCACAGCACATTTGGAAGAGGAGTCTGTAAGTGCCATTCATTTGCAAAATGGAGCTGTAACGAGTGCCAAACTGGCGGATGGTAGTATAACTGGCAGCAAGTTACTCGAAGGTACGGTATCCGGGGTTCATATCGCATCGGAAAGTGTGCAATCCGGGCATATTCAGGCAGGAGCTATTCATGCTGGTCATATTCAGGAGCGAAGCATCGGCACAGCCCATCTGGAGGAGGAAGCCGTAAGTGCGGTTCATCTGCAAAATGGGTCCGTCACAAGTGCCAAATTGGCTGACAGTAGCATTAGTGGCAGCAAATTGCTCGAAGATACTGTATTGGGGAGCCATATCGCGTCGGAAAGTGTGCAAACTCGCCATATCCAGGCAGGAGCGATCCTTGCTGATCATATTCAGGAGCACAGCATTGGTACGTTCCATCTGGAAGAGGAAGCAATAAGTGCGGTTCATCTGCAAAATGAATCTGTAACGAGTGCCAAACTGGCGGATGGCAGTGTGAGCAGCGACAAACTGCTTGAAGATGCGGTGTCGGATGTCCATATTGCCAATGGAAGTGTGCAATCGCGTCATATCCAAGAGAAAGCCATACATGCTGACCATATTCAAGAGCGAAGCATTGGGATCTCCCACCTCAAAGCCGAATCGGTAAGTTCGATTCATCTGCACAATGGTTCCATAACAAGTGCCAAAATGGCTGACGGCAGTGTAAACGGTAATAAATTGCTTGAAGGTGCGGTATCGGCTATCCACATAGCCGACAAAAGTGTGCAAACTCGTCATATCCAGGATGGAACCATTCTTGCTGATCATATTCAGGAACGCAGTATTCGCACAACTCATCTGGAAGAGGAAGCAGTAAGCGGGATTCATCTGCAAAATGGGTCTGTCACCAGTGCCAAATTGGCCGATGGCAGCGTGAACGGCAGCAAACTGAGTGAGCAGAGTATTACCTCTAATCATTTGAATGCGGGGATTGTAGGTCCAGCGCATCTGAGCGAAGAGATATGGAATGCGATTCGTCAGTTCAGTGGAGAAACGCTGGAGCAGCTGGCAGCTATCAAAAGACAAGAGGGATTGCTTCAACCAGAAAATGAGGTTGTACAGCAATCACAGCAGGTAATCGTCGAGGCATTACCGAGTGCTGGTCTGGAGCAACAACAAGAGCTGGTATCCCAAACAGATCAGCTTGGCGAACTACCGGCAGCTTTGTTCACAACAGAGCCGGCAGAACAGGCTCAGCAACCACAGCTAGAACAGTCACAGGAGATCGCTGGAACTACGGAGTTTATGTTAAGTGAACAATCGATTAAACAGGAGCATCTGTGTGATGATGCCGTGGGCAGCAACCAGTTGCAATCGGGGGCAGTTCAGGTCAAACATCTGGCCTTTCAGCCCGTTCGCAGCGTAAGCAAACAACCGGTTGTACAACAATTCGGGATGGAAGCTTTTGTACTGCCAGAGAGTGAAGTATGCACAGAGGTAACTGTTGTTTTTGAAGAATCATTTGCTTCAGAACATTATGTGATTGTGGGCATGAGTAATGATCGGGGATTCCAGATTTCCCTGCTCTCGCAGAGTGAGGATGAAGCGGTTCTTGAAGTGTCACGTACGGCAGATTGCAAGCATACGTACGGATTGTTGTCATGGATTGCTGCGGGACCTTCGCAAGGATAGTGCAGGATTGTATCCGTAATAAACAAATGACAAAAGCGGTGTCCAGAGTTGTCCGGGACACCGCTTTTGATTGATATCAGCTTAATCCGTTCGGACGGTGAGGGGTGTCTGAACGTTTTGTTACCATTATGAAGAGTACATTATAAGTTCAATTACAATAAAATAAGATTTTACAGGCCTACAGCTTGATATGCTTTGGTAATAGCAGTAGCTTCAGCGGAAGTTGCTCCGTACAGATCTTTGGCTGCTTGAATGGTAGCTGTTTTGGCAGCGGCAAATTTGGACGTTGGTGTCAGGTAGTTCACCAGTGTGCTGTAGAAAATCTGGATCGCTTTATCCCGACCGATTCCGGTAACAGTCACACCATTATGTGTTCCGCCTTGAGCAGCAAGGAAATAGGCTTTATTGATGATACCACTGTTGATATGGACACCGCCGTTGTCCTGTGAGCCTGTGTAGCGATCGCTGTATTTGTCAGGTTGACCATACAATGTAGGGTTGGAGAGGGAGCGCAGCGCATCTCCTGGAGTGTTAGGTGTGTAGATATCATCACCGAGCAGCCAGTTTTTGCTTTGGATCGTATTACCGAAAATATCGGCAAAGGCTTCATTGAGTGCGCCTGGTTCATTGCGATATTCCAGGTTGGCTGTATATTCAATAACACCATGCGTCAATTCATGGCCCACAACATCCAGATCACCTGACAGGGATCGGAACATCGTTCCATCGCCGTCACCAAAGACAATCTGTGCCCCGTTCCAGAAGGCGTTATTGTAATTGGAGCCGTAGTGCACGGTTGATCTGATCAACAATCCGTTACCATTAATACCGTTACGGTTGAATTTGTTTTTGTAGAAATCATACGTAGCAGCCGCATGAGCGTGAGCATCTACACCTGCACGATCGGTCCATACATTATCCGAATCCGTGAGCAAGCTACCAGGCAGTGAGGAGCCATTGTTCGCCGTGTACGTTTGGATGCCATTGCCGCGAGTGGTGTCTTTCAGTTGGAAGGTGCTGCCGGATTGGGTGGTTGTCAGGGTTTTGGTATCTCCAAGCACACCTGTACCTGTTCCAGTGGCAAAGTTAATGAGGTCAAACTGGGATACGATACTGCCATCCACTGCGTTAATGAAATATTTGGTCCGTAGAGGGGCAGGTTCCAGTACGTTTACTTCCGTAATGTAAACCAGATACGTCTGTCCATCTTCTTCATGATGGTAGATGTTCAATTCAGCTTGAGGTGTGATTTCCGCGGCGCCAAGCTCTCCAATCCGGGAGGTTGCTTCTTCGGTTGCAATCTGGATCGCGTCTTCTCCGCTGATCTCGGCTACACCATCATTCGGAATGGCCTGCTCTTCAATCGGTGGAAGATCGCCAAGTGCGGAGCTCACGGCTCCGGTTTTGTCCAGGTGGACCGTCTGTTCTGCACCATAAACCGGGATACCTTTAATATACTGTTTCAGGCGGAAGTGTCTTACGCCAGATGTATCTGTATTCCTTTTGACAATTTTGAGTTGGGATTTCACATCGGAATTCAGGAATTGTTCCTGCTGTCCGAGGTAATTAAAGATAGTGTCATCTGTTCCACTGTTCAATGGAATACCCTCCTCAGAGGCATAAGGGGCCTGAAGTGGAATGGATTGATCAGACACTGGAGCTGCAGTAGCAGAGGACACGGAAGCGAGCAAAAGAGCTCCTCCAAGAATTGTTGGCATAACTTTGGCAAATTTCATAGTAAACTCTCCCATTCTTAAACTTATTTTTGGTTGGAAAATGTTCATGCCAGTCTCGGTTGGAATTCCGTCTGCAACTTGGGCAGCGCGGAGCGTGGGGCTAGACCTGAAGCGTGGAATGAGACAAGAAACGATTGGAACAAAATCGGCTTGGCCTTAGCTCGGGAAGTGTTAAGCACGACACCAAACAAAAAGGATAACCGTTTATTCAGTTCAACCCGAAGGTTTAATCGTCTATTGTGTTCCTCTTTCAGAAAGCCGGGGGTTGTCCAATTGCGCAGGTAGAAGATACGTTCACGGAAAACTGGGGTGTTCAATCCGGGTTTGCGTAAATGACAAAGGCAGTGTGTTCTGAACGGCATCACTCCTCTCAAGAGTAGAATGTATCTGCTTAACAAGTTCTGTGAATGAGGTCATAATCTAATCAACCTAAGGTCAATAAATTTATTTAAAAAATATAGGGGAACTCATGTTCACCGCAAGGTTATTTTTGTAAATAAAACTGCTTGGAACGTATATTATCACAATGTAAAACTTTGGAAAAGATACAATTTTAGATTTTTGTTAAATTTGTGTCTGAAGTAGGGGAGAGGTAGCGTTTTTCACATATTTTGACGTATTTTGTCTGAAAGCAAGGCCTGTACCCTCGTGTTCACAGGGAGAACCTGCTTAGTGCAAGGACAAACGCCGTTTCCACTGCTCCACGAATACATAGAATAACGTGTACTCCCTTGGCATGCCGATGATCGAATGCGGGAGGTGAAACTGTTGCGCAAAACCCGTACCACAGCACGTTATGCAACCCGATCCAATGTGACACGAAGAAAAACAGTGCTGAAGAAACGAAGATGGAAGTCTGGACACAAAAAGGGTACAAAGGCCTATACGTTCGTTATTCCATCCAAACAGCTGATGTTACAGGCTAAGGATGGAGGAGAGAATGGAGCGGAAAATGGCATGAGTGATGCTCCTTCACACAGAGATGTTTCTCAGGGACCGATGCTCTCGGTCATTATCCCTGCTATGAATGAGGAGAAAAGGATTGGTGCAGTTGTCCGTGAAGCGCTGCGGATATGCCGTGATGCTGAAGTGCTTGTCGTTGTGAATGGTTCAACAGACGGTACGGCAAACGCAGCCAAACGGGCTGGAGCACGAGTGCTCACGTATGCCGAAGCACTGGGGCATGATGGAGGACGAAAAGTAGGCGCAGCGGAGGCGCGCGGTCAGGTATTGTTATTTACTGATGCAGATATCGCAATTCCCGCAGAGCACCTTGCACCTTACGTGAAGGCTGTGCTGAAGGGAACGGATGTGGCGCTTAACGACTACCATGGGCCGGTCACTCATCATCCCGTTCATCCGGTAGTGGAGGCCAAACACATGTTGAACAGCATACTCGCAAGATCCGATCTCCGGGGGGCATCCATGACAGCAATTCCACATGCAATAAGCCGAAAAGGACTTGAGGTCATGGGGATATCCTCACTGGAAGTTCCGCCACTCGCACAAGCGAAGGCAGTGATCGGAGGACTTCGGGTACGCGCTGTTCATCACGTACCTGTGGGTAGAATGAATGCAGTACGAATCAAGAAGCGAAGCGGACCTGATCTGCTAAGTCAAGTGGTACTGAATGATCATATGGCAGCGATTAAGTGGATTACGGATACGCTCGGTCCCCGCGGAGGTTATACCGATCTGCAACGTGTTCGCAACCTGGCGAGGTAAGCATGTCGCATCGGATGATGCAGCATGCTGGAGGTGAGGAAATGAAGGGACGTTCAGGGGTTGTCCGCCGCAGGCGGACAACAAGTAGACCAACGACAGCAGGAAGAACAGTAATGAACAAGCGTCATAGGAACAAGAAACATGTAGATATTCAAAAAAAAAGAAGAAGCCGAGCAAAGTCTGGCCCAGTAAATCTGCACTTGATGTGGAAAGCGGGGCAAGTTGCAGGAAGCGAGGCAAAGGCAAACAACACAGTATCAGAAGAACATGCACGTCTCGTATGGAATGCACACGCGGTGAACGTTGCGGAGCTAAGCAATTTCGAGCTAGCTCTGAAGGCAGGTAAGGCATTTATGCAAGGTTATGCTCAGGCCTCGGGACATTCATTCCAGATCGTGCCACTACCTCTTCGTCATTCGGCTGCTGCCATTGTCTGTGCCTGTAATGAAGAACACACACTGGGGCAGGTGTTATTGCAACTAAAGCGGTTGCCTCTGACGGATATTATTGTGGTACTGAATGGAACGACAGATGACAGTTTGAAGCAGGTACTAAGGCAGCCGGGACTTACAGTAATCTATGAACCGGATCGGGCAGGACATGATGTGGGCCGGGCACTTGGAGCCAAGATGACGGACGCGGAGACGGTACTTTTTGTGGATGGAGATATGGTCGTCTCGGCTGAACAGCTTGCACCCTTTCTGTTCGCGGTTGATCGGGGACAGGATGTGGCGTTGAATAATCTGACGTCTTTGCTGCCTGCGTTTGCAGGCCAGGATGAGGTAAGCCGGATCAAAGCATATCTGAACCGTACATTAGGCAGGGCAGATCTTGGTTCCAATTCCATGACAGCCGTGCCTCATGCATTGTCTCGTCGTATGATTCAGACCGTGAAGCCAGCATCACTGGCCGTTCCACCTAAGGCACAAAGTCTAGCTATTCAGCATGGAATGAACGTCTCGGCACCAAGTCAGGTGGATGTTATTCGTTCCAATCGGTTGCGTCCTGGTAACACGGGAAGTGGGAATGATGTCGCCAAATTGATCATCGGAGATCATCTGGAGGCACTGGCTACATTGCTGGGTACAGGTTGGAATCCAGCCCAGGCACATACACTCTCCCGTGTAGAAGTCGCTTACAGGAGGAACGCCTAATGACACTGACGAGTATGATTATCCCAACTTACAATGGGCTGGATCTGATCAGGCCCTGCATCGATGCCATACGTCAATACTCGGGCGATCCTGCGTCATATGAAATTATCGTGGTAGATAACGGTTCGACGGATGGAACGGCTGAATATTGTGCGCTGGAGCGAATTCGATTTGTAAGGTTCCCGGACAACCGGGGGTTTCCGGCAGCGTGTAACGCTGGACTTCGTGCAGCTTGCGGGGATGAGTTGTTGCTGTTGAACAATGATGTTACGGTCACGCCCCGTTGGCTGGAGAACCTGCGAACGGCTCTGTACAGTGACGCAAGTATTGGGATCACGGGTCCTGTTACGAATTATGCAAGCGGCATCCAGCAGATTGAACTGGCGTTTCGGGATATGGAACATTTTCAGGAGTTGGCCAATTCCAATAATGTTGCGGATTCTTCAAGGTGGAGGGAAGTACGCCGGATCGTCGGTCTGTGCATGCTGATGAAACGAGATGTCGTGGAATCGGTTGGACTGCTTGACGAGGCATATTCTCCGGGACACTATGAGGATGACGATTATTGTTATAGAGCAAGATTGCAGGGATACCGCCTGCTGGTATGTGGAGATGTTCTCGTGCATCATCAGGGAAGTGCCAGCTTCCAGAAGACAGATCCGGTAGCGTGGAAACAGCTGCTTGAGCGTAATCGTTCGATTTTTATGAACAAATGGCATGTCGATCCGCTTGAATATATGGACATATCCGATGAAGGAGGGAACGTGGAATGAAAGGTGTAATTCTTGCCGGCGGAACAGGAACTAGACTGTATCCGCTGACCCGGCTCATTAACAAACATCTGCTTCCAGTCGGTAAACATCCGATGATTATGTATGGCATCGACAGGCTCCGCCAGGCAGGCATTGATGAACTATTGATTGTGATCAACAAACATTCCGCCGGGTTATATACAGAGTATCTTGGTGGCGGAGCAGATCATGGGGTCAAGTTGACTTATCGCATTCAGGAAAAGGCAGGCGGGATTGCGGAAGCGTTGGATCTGGCGACCACTTTTATCCTTCCTGGCGAAAAATTTGTAGTGCTTCTCGGTGATAATCTCTTCAGCGATGATCTGAAGCCTTATGTGGACCGTTACATGCAGCAACCTGCTGGTACAGCGCGAGTTCTGCTCAAAGAGGTGGATGATGCACGACGTTACGGGGTGCCTGTTTTTGATCCAAAGCATCCTGAGCGAATCTCGTACATTGAGGAGAAGCCAAGCCAGCCGAAAACCTCTTATTGTGTGACGGGCATATACATGTATGATGATCATGTATTTAACCTGATTCGCAATATTGCGCCGTCTGCGCGCGGAGAACTTGAAATTACGGATGTGAATAATCACTACGCGTCTGCTGGCGGACTGGAATACGACATTTTGCAGAAATACTGGAGTGATGCAGGTACATTTGATTCGCTCCAGGAAGCAGCTGTTCGCATGAAAGGACAGTTGCCCTAAAATATATGCGACTGATGCTGCCGCTGTGCGGTGCCCCATGGGAGCAGAACACTCTGCGCCGGAGCTGGAAGGATGCTCCGGCGCTTTGCGCAGCGACAATCCTCGTGCATGTCAAAGGAGGGAATGGCGTGAGAGTAGTGACACGCACCAGGCCCGCTAGGGCCTCCGTGTCGGGTAAGCCCCGGGGCATCCACCCGGCCGTATTTATGGGCAGTGGCACTCCGGCAGCAGCAGATACAGGGTCTGCTGGAGTCAGAGGTGTGAAGTCAGGGAAACGGAGTACCCCGACCAAAGCGGGTACATCTGCCGGCGCAGCGCATAAGGCTGCTGCAAGGAAAGCGAGCAGCACAGGCAGTGTTGTTGGCAGAGCAGGCAAAGCTGGCTCTGCGAGTGCGAGCAAAGCGGCAAGAGCCAGCCGCACCGGCAAAGGCAAAGCCGGCCTGCGCCAGGCCACTGCTGGGCGCAGGCCTGCACCCGCGCGGGGCCGGCGTGCCGCTGCCCGCGCCAAGCAGCGCACGGCGATGCGCCGTGCGCCCATGCCAGCACCGCGCCAGGCGACACACCCGAAGGGTGTCGCCCCCGCAGGGCGGGGAGGCGCTGCCGGCGCGAATGCGGGCAGCGCGAAGGGCTTGCCGCCTCCGCCCGCGGAGCACGCAGTGCAGGCGGAGGCTGTGCCCGGCGGCTACGCCGAGGGCTACCGCGACGGCGTATTCGCCGGCGGGGAGGCGCTGGTGGCGCAGCACATCCCGCCGGATCACATTCTGCCTGCCGTGGCGGCGGCAGATCTGATCGCGGCGGGATTCCGCCAATATGCGCCCAGCCTGGCCCGGCTGTCCAGCCCTCATGAGATGGCTGGACACATCACGGCGGCGCTGGATGCACAGCGCCCCTTGTCTGTCGTTCGCCTCGGAGATGGCGAACTGCTCACGCTGGCAGCCGATACGGTGCTGCCAGGCCAGGAAGTGCAGGAGCTGGCACCGTTTCTGCCCTATGCAGGGGTGCCCTGCTCAACCCCCGACATCCGCGCGATGCTTGCGGAAGCCATACAGGCCGCCGACTGGGTTGGCGTGCCGATCTCGCGGGCACCGACATTCCAGGGGCTGTTATTCCCGGTGTTGCGCCACTTCGGGATCGACTGGTCCCGGTTGAAATTGACCAGCTCCACAATCAATTACAGTCTGCATCAGTCCGGCCTGGTGTTGCCCTTGCTGCAAGGACGGCGGGTTCTGCTCATAGGCAGCCAGGCACCAGAGCTTGCGGCACTGCTGCATAACCGGGGGATTCATGTCACAGGTATCATTGGTTCTGTGGCGGGAGTTATGGATATTCCGAGGGTGATGCAGCAAACCGCAGAACATGCTTTTGATATCGCTTTGGTGGCGGCGGGAATTCCGGCGGTCATTCTGTGTCGACGAATTGCGGGTGAACTCGGCAAGGTCGCTCTGGACTTTGGACATTTGGCTGACAAACTGGTAACAGGAGAGCTTCAACTCTAGTGGACCGTCCGGGGGCTGGTCATGTGCGTGTTAGCCTCACGGACAAGTGGAAATGGAGGGAGCAACATGAGCACACCCGATCAACAGCGCGGGGAAGAAAGTCATAGCCACAGCAACAAGGTTAATGCTCGAAACGTCGTCCGTCGAAAGGGTCACAGTCATCTGAATATCATTCCAAATATCAGCACTCACAGTGACAACAGCCGCAGTGAAAACAACAGGAATGGCAGCATAAGCAGCGAAAAAAAAGCGGCCCGCCGTGCCACACAACACGATGTCTCGCGATCTGACAAGGCAGTCCTGCATGCAGCAGGTCGTCGCTCAATGCGGAAATCCAGACGTAAAGGCAAAAGCAGGCGCACACCCAAAGGCGCCAGGCTCTATAAACAGGGGTATACCAGAGGATACAACGAAGGTGTTCGCCAGGGACAGAGCTCGTTTGGTCTTGTTTTTGAAGGAGTTAGCATCATTATCCCCACGTACAATCAGCGGGAGTATGTGCTGCAATGTGTGTCCAGTATCGAAAAGCATACGCCTGCTCCCTACGAAATCATTGTCGTGGATAACGCCTCCAAGGATGGAACTGCCGAGGCCATGCGCCGCAAAGGCGGCATGGTGAGAGTTGCTGCCCTGGATCAGAACCGGGGGTTTGCCGGAGGTGTCAATCATGGGCTGATGATGGCGAGAGGACGACATATCATCGTGCTGAACAACGATACGCTCGTTACTCCGGGCTGGCTGGATAACATGATGACTTGTCTTGCCAGTGATTCGAAGATTGGTGTGGTGGGTCCGGTGACCAACTATATTGGCGGGGATCAGCAGATTCAGGTTCCTTACCGTGAGGTAGAAGAGATGTGGTCTTTTGCCGCCACACATAATCGTCCGGATGCAGACAAACATCGAATAACCGATCGCTTGGTCGGATTCTGCTGGCTGTTCTCACGGGAGCTGCTGGAACGGGTAGGTTATCTGGACGAAGGGTACGCGGTGGGCAATTTCGAAGATGATGACTGGATCATCCGGGTGAAGCTGGCAGGATACCAACTTGCGGTAGCCGGGGATGCTTTTATCCACCACTTTGGAAGTGTCAGTATGAAAGCCTTGGGTGAGCAAGACTTTGCTGTAGTGAATAAGGATAACGAGCAGTTTTATAGCCAAAAGTGGGGAGATCCCCATGCGCTGGTTGCCGAAACCTGCCGCTTGGCTAGACAACAAACCTCTGGTACCCCATCCGGTCAACAAGAGGAGGGTGATACAAACCCAATGGATCCGCGTCAGCGAATCTCAACGCAGGGTAGCCAAGATCCAGCATTACAGTTCAGACACAGTTATGACTTCTACCCGGAAGGTTCGTTCCTGTCCGATGCCAAAGGAGATGTCTATACATTAACTGGCGGTCGGCGGCGTAAGCTGAATATCCCAGTACCGCGTGGAATATCTCCTGTTCAGATTGCCAAACCGGACCTGCTCGCCATTCCTGCCGGAGAAGCACTGATATCAGCGGAGGACGTGCAAGGATGGCCGAGGGAATCCCAACAGGTGCATACGACAGCGGTTCATGGTTCTCACAATGGCTGGGCAGAAGGAAGTATTGTTGCCGCAGTGGATGCACCCGAGATTCGATATCAGATCAGCGGAGACAAGCGGAGACGATTTGTTTCGGTCTATGCGGCAGAACGTTGGGGTGTACATTCTGGGAATATAATCAGCGTGTCTGCGGACCAACTGAATTCGATGGAAGAAGGCTGGCCCATTATCGCCCCACCTCAACTCTTGAACCCAGATCTGTAATGTCAGGCGATCTGTTTATGCGAATCAGCAGCATGATGCGGAATGGAAAATGTAGCGGTACCCTGTGTAATCGCTCTGATTCATTCCGCATCCGAATATTACATATGAGTTGGTAGCTATATAAGTTGAACTAAAGATTATTTATACTGACACTACGATGACAGAATAACCTTCCAATCGCTGTTATCCCCAGATTTTTTCGATTCCCCTTTCTCAAGGGAAAATCCGGAGATAAAGGCGAACGCTTCGCTTTTTCAGGTTTTTTCTGTCCTCTCCGTTATCGTATAAATGATTAATTCAACTTATATAGATCACTTAAAGTATAGAGATTGAGGGAGGATAAGGGATGAAGAATTCTGTAGTCAGACAAGCCGAACAGATTGCCAGTGATTGTTTGCTGGAACAAGTAAAATGCTCACATCATATCGTGGGTAAAGGCTTTGTTAATCAGGTCTGCTTGGTGGAGACAGCAAGTCATAAAGTGGTTGTACGCATGAACGATCCAGATACATATCCCACCTTTTTGAAAGAAAAATGGTGCATCGAACGAGCAACAAGTGCCGGTATTCCTGGGCCACAGACATTATCCGTTGGGGTCAACGCTGAACATGCCTATATGATTCAAACGGTTGTGGAAGGGGACAACGGATTGGACACGACAGTGTCCACGTCTGTGATCTGGAGGAAACTCGGTGAGTACACACAACGTATGCAATCCATCCTAGTGGCAGGTTTCGGAAGGGAAATGCATGATCCCGTACAAAACAAATTTTACTCTCCCCCTCATGCAGGATCAGATGGAAGTTGGCAAGGATATGTGCAATACAATATCAATAGTCTCACGGAGCAAGATCCATTGATTGAGCTTGGTGTCATTACGATGAAGGAATCACAGCTCGTAAGGCAATGGTTCGAACAATTGAAATTGGAAAAGTTCCGCTTTGGTTTATGTCATGGTGATCTCTCCTTGAAGAATACAATCGTAAGTTCAACGGGTGAGATTACCCTTCTGGACTGGGGGAATGCGGAGGTCACCGCGGTGCCGTATGGCGATATCATTCAACTCATGCAATGCCAGCTACGGGGTGAGGGTCCTGACAAGGAAGAATTGAAAGCGTTTTTAGAAGGATATGGGACAGGCACACAAGAACAAGAGCGCGAACTGAATCAAGCGAGCCATATGTTGTTATTGAAAGCTTTTGATACCCTGAGGTGGGCTATAGATCGAAGTCCGGATCAGATCGAGTTCTACACTGATTTAGCAAAACAAGCTTTTAACCAGGTTAGGAGGGGCCAATAGCGATTCATTCCTGTAAAATAAGCCATCTTTCAAATTTATAATTTAATCTTTCTATTTGGTTATAGGTTTATTCTATTAGCAGATCCATTGACGCAGGAAGGGCACAGGAGTACATTTAGAGCCATAATTCTTATTTAACAGATGGGAATTGAAGGTCTAGGGCGTTCATATTCAATGGCCCAGATCTTGATCTTAAAACTAATCAGGAGGTATGTCGATGTCATCATCAACCAAAAAAGTCGTGCTGTGGAGCAAAACAGGCTGTCATTTCTGCGGGGAAGTGAAAGCATTTCTGACAGAGCGAAACCAGCCTTTTGAGAACATTGAAGTGCAGGGCAATGACGTGCTGCGTGATGTGCTTGAAGCAAAATATGGCATTCGGCATGTACCCGTTATTGAAGTGGGAGGGGACGGCAAGTTTGAAGCCTTGCTGGAACCTGATCTGGAGAAGCTGGCGGAACTTCTGGCACGAGCGGACGAAGCGGCAGCAGTCTAACGGGAGTGGATATATACCTTTGAAGCAAGCCGTTCCGGCTGTTGTATGATGCACGATCGCATTTGTACAGCAGCTGGAACGTTCATAAGTTATAGCTCTCTTGGGATGTAAATGGTCTTATTTACATCTTCAATGTTCATATAGAAAAAATCTATTAGTCACGCTGTTGACCCTTTTACGGGGCAGTGATAAGATTTGTGAAATTAAAACAAACCAAACTCATAGGAATAGTTAACTTTTAAGTTATTTTGCATACGTAATCAGTTCAGTTGGCCCTTGATCATTCTTTTGAAGATTCTAATCCAAGGAAGGCGGAGTGCATATGACAGCGAAACGCAGTTTGAAATTTGGAGCCATTATTCATGGGGTTGGAGGAAGCAACACCACATGGAGACACCCGGAGGTTCTGTCGGATGCCAGCGTTAACTTTGGATTCTACAAACGTCAGGCACTGAAAGCGGAGGAAGGCAAGTTCGATCTGGTCTTTATCGCAGACGGTCTGTATATTACCGAGAAATCCATTCCGCATTTCCTCAATCGCTTCGAACCAATCAGTATCCTCTCCGCTTTGGCTGCCGTTACTTCACATATTGGACTGGTAGGCACCCTCTCGACATCCTATAGTGATCCGTTCACCGTAGCCAGACAGTTCGGTTCCCTCGATCAGATCAGTGATGGCCGTGCAGGCTGGAACGTCGTGACTTCTCCGCTGGAAGGTACAGCGAAGAACTATAGTAAGAGCAGTCACCCTTCGCATCCGGAACGTTATCGCATTGCCGCGGAATATTTACAGGTAACCAAAGGGTTGTGGGACTCTTGGGAAGATGATGCCTTTGTAAGAGACAAAGAGAGCGGTGTCTTCTTTGATCCATCCAAGCTGCACACGCTTAATCATGAAGGAGAGTTTTTCTCCGTACAAGGTCCGCTCAATATTGCCCGTTCACGGCAAGGACAGCCGGTGATTTTCCAGGCAGGTTCATCGGAAGATGGCAAAACGCTGGCGGCGCAAGAAGCGGATGCTGTCTTTACCGGACACGATACGATTGAAGATGCACAGGCATTTTATAAGGATGTGAAAACACGGGCGGCTTCCTATGGACGTTCTGCACAGGATATTGTTATTCTGCCAGGCATCAATCCTATTGTTGGACAGACCGAAGAGGAAGCGGAACAGAAGTATCAGGAGATCGCAAGCCTGGTTACCATTGATAAAGCGCTGGATTATCTGGGACGTTTCTTCGAACACCATGATTTCTCCCAATATCCGCTGGATGAACCGTTCCCGGAGCTGAATGGCATTGGAAGCAACAGTTTCCGCAGTGGAACCGACAAGATCAAAAAGGATGCCAAAGAGCAAGGATTGAGCTTGCGTGAAGTGGCTCTGCGGGCAGCAACACCACGCAGCAAATTCTTGGGCACACCGGAGCAGGTCGCTGACAAGATTCAGGAATGGTTTGAGACGGAAGCAGCGGATGGCTTCATTATTGCTTCGGAGCTGCCAAGTGGATTGTCTGATTTTGTGGAACTGGTTGTTCCGATTCTGCAAGAACGCGGTCTGTATCGTACGGACTATGAACACGATACATTGCGAGGTAACCTTGGGGTACAGATTCCGGTTAACCGTTATACGGCTGCGAAGAAGCAAGTTGTATCTGATTTGGCATAACGGATAGGGAGCGAACGAGCATCTGATTTTGTCTGTTGTGTTCTCCAAACGGTAATAAAGTAATTACTACGTTTCGTACTATCTTAAAACCGACTTAACTTATAGGATATATATAGTATTGGTATAAACATCAATTTAATGACACCTGTATACACAGAGGGGGAAGCGATATGAACAGGTCTATCTCATGGATGAAATATATGGCATTGGCAGCAGTATTGGTGATGGTATTATCCGGTTGCGGAGCGGCGGGAGGCAGCACGAACAGTACGGCACAGGCTTCGGGCGGGGATCAGGCCGGGCAAGCCGAAGGAGGCAACCTGACCTTTGCACTCGCCACTTCACCGGATACGCTTGACCCTCATCGCAGTGGGCTTGCCGTAACTGTGCGTGCCATCCGGACGATCTACGATAATCTGGTCGTGCAACTGCCTGATGGTTCCATCAAACCTTGGCTTGCCACGGAATGGAGCGTATCCAAAGACGGCAAGAGTTATACGTTCAAGCTGCGTGAAGGTGTGAAGTTCCATGATGGTACACCGTTTAATGCGGAAGCCGTGAAATACAATCTGGACCGGGTGATTGACCCGGCCACCAAAGCTGCCAATTCTCTGGCCCTGATTAGACCGTATAGCTCCTCCGAAGTCATTGATGAATATACGATCAAGGTAAATCTGGAATCACCAGCGCAAGCCTTTCTCGGTAACTTGAGCCAGGCACTTCTGGGGATCGTATCCCCAACAGCTGCCCAAAAATATGGTGACCAGCTAGGTAAAAATCCGGTGGGCACAGGTCCGTATACCTTTGTAAAATGGGATGAAAATGCGGATATCGTCGTTGCCAAAAACAAGGATTACAACTGGGGACCTGAGACGGTTGAAAATAAAGCCGCGCCCCATGTGGATACGATCACATTCAAGATTGTACCGGAAGAAGCAACGCGTATCGGAAGTGTACAGAGTAGTCAGGTACTCGCTGCCGAGACGGTTCCACCGCAAAATATCGCTGCATTGAAAAACGATCCGAACCAGCAATTGTTACAGGCCAATACGGTTGGACTGCCGTACACACTCTTTTTCAATCTGCGCAAAGCGCCTTGGGACGATGTGAAAGTAAGGCAGGCAGTACAATCCGCTGTAGATGTGGAATCGATTGTCAAAACATTGTATCTGGGCAACTACGAACGAGCGTGGTCCGCACTGTCTCCTGGAATCCTGGGTTATGATGCATCGCTGGAAGGAAGCATCAACCCGGACATCAACAAAGCCAATCAACTGCTCGATGAACAAGGCTGGGTGAAAGGCGCTGACGGTATTCGTGCCAAAGACGGCCAGAAACTGACCCTGCGTTATGTCGATGGTTCGCCCAATCGGGAGAAACGCAATGACATTGCCGCCATTATCCAACAACAGTTGAAACAGGTTGGCATTGCTGTTGAAGTCGAGATTACAAAAGATATCGCAACAGTCATCTATCAGAACTGGGATTATGATCTCTATGGCAATAGTCAGGTCAATTCTGACCCAAATGCCTTGTACGCTTTCTACCATACGAGTTCAGAGGGCGAGCGTCCCACATTGTCCGGTTTGTCTGATCCGAAGATCGATGAATTGCTGGAGCAGGGAGCGGTCGAGACGGATCCTGATAAACGTGTGGAGATCTACAATCAGATCCAGCAATACCTGATTGAGCAAGCGGTAATTCTGCCGATCTATGTATTCCCTTATACCGTCGCAGCATCCAAAAAGGTCGAAGGCATCAAGTTTGATTCATTGGGTTATCCACTCTTTAACGACGTCCGCATTCAGCCCTAACAGAGGTTGTTCAAAAAGTCCACTTTTGATTACGAGTCATGCCTAATGGCATGATCAGCATCGAATATGAAATTCAGCCGAAATAAGCGGGGGGCTTACGAAGGATGTTTCCTTCGGAAACATTTCAGTTGCTCACGTAGTTTCCTACGCTCCGCTACTCCATTTCTAGCTTCATTCCATCTTCTCGGTACTGAAAACTGGTCTTTTTGAACACGCACTATAGGAACGGCCAATACAGATTCAGGAAGGAGATATCCCGGTATGGTTCAAACGATACTGTCACGACTCGCAACATCGCTTCTGGTTATTTTCGGAGCTTCGGTGCTGGTGTACTGCATCATGTATCTTCTGCCGGGTGATCCGGTTCTGCTCATGCTGGACCCGTCCTCGGCTACCCCGGAGATGATCGAGAATCTGCGGGTCCAGCTTGGACTGGATCAGCCGTTTTACATCCAGTTTGCGAACTATTTCGGTGATATGCTGCGTGGGGATTTCGGTAAATCAATGATCAATTCCGATCCAGTTCTGCCAAAAATACTGGAACATTTTCCAGCCACACTGGCTTTGACCGCACTCAGCTCAATCATTGCCATCACGATTGGAATTACACTTGGTGTACTGTCTGCGATTCATCGCAATGGCGTGATTGATTTCGTCGCAAGGCTCGTTGGACTGTTTGGCATCTCCATGCCAACCTTCTGGACGGGGATTCTGCTCATCCTGTTATTTTCAGTACAGCTTGGCTGGTTCCCGGCGATGGGTTCCGACGGATTCAGCTCACTGGTTCTTCCGGCAGCTACGTTGGGTCTCGTGGGTGCAGGGTTTATCGTACGGATGGTGCGGAACAGCATGCTGGAAGTCATCAATGAACCGTTTATCGTGGCGTTACGGGCCAAAGGACTTTCGGAACGTGCCATCATGTATGGTCATGCACTGCGTAATGCGCTTATTCCTGCAGTAACGGTAATTGGCATGCTGATCGGTGATCTGCTTGCGGGAACCGTTGTGGTGGAGACCGTCTTCTCCAGACAGGGGATCGGCCGAATTATTGCGGATGCACTAATGGCCAAGGATCTGCCAGTGGTGCAAGGGGTTGTTTTCTTTACATCCATTATCTATGTGGTCTTGAACCTGCTGGTGGATATCTCGTATTCGTACATTGATCCCCGGGTTCGGCGTGCAGTCCGCACATAATATCGGATAGAACAGTCAGAAGTGTCCTGACACGGAGTATGAAAGGAGGAGTTGTTGCTCATGAGCATGAAACCTTTGGCTGGTGACAAAAAAGCATGGGCCGGCAGTATAGGACGTATCCATCTGTGGAATCGCCGCCCTTGGCGTTATCGCGTCTCATTCGCGGTATCCCGATTATTCTTTTATGCAGCATTGCTGGTGGTGGTGTTTACCGTGGCATGTGCGATTGTACCGGGCTGGATTGCGCCCTATGATCCAACTCAGATGATGACGGATGCCATTCTGCAGGCTCCTTCTGCTGCGCATCTGTTCGGGACGGACTATTTTGGCAGGGATATCTTCAGTGTGGTTGTGCATGGAAGCAGGGATTCGCTGCTCATTGGATTTGCTTCGGTGCTTGTGGGCGGTATTGTCGGTAGTGCTCTTGGTATTATCTCCGGTTATGCCGGAGGAATTGTTGATACCGTCACGATGCGGGCTGTCGATATTCTGATGGCTGTACCCGGCGTGCTCCTTGCATTGTCTGTTGCAGCTGCTCTTGGGCCAGGACTGATGAACATTGCACTGGCTGTTGCGGTTTCCTCCATTCCGGGCTACGCACGGGTGATGCGTGGGCAGGTCATATCAGTTAAAGGTCTGCCTTTCATTACAGCGACACGTTCACTGGGCGGTTCCAATGCACGTATTTTCTGGAAACATGTACTGCCACATTCATTATCACCCCTGCTGGTCATGGCTACGCTGGGCGTAGGGACATCAATTCTTACGGGTTCCGGACTCAGTTTTCTGGGACTTGGGGTGTTGAAGGAAATACCGGATTGGGGCGCATTGCTCTCACAAGGTAGAGGTTATCTGACGGTTGCCTGGTGGATCTGTACGTTCCCGGGGCTGGCGATCACGTTGTTTGTACTGGCGGTTAATCTGATTGGAGACGATATTCGCGATCGGCTGGACCCCAAAGTAAAAGGAGCGGCTTGACCGCTATTCCAAAATATAAGAATTTATAAGTTTCACCCTATCCATTTTTATATTTCACTGCGAAACGGTAGCTGTACCACCAAAGGACGGCGACAGCCGTTTACGCTTGAGGAGGAGATATTCATGTCACATGTTGTCATTATTGCCGGATCACCTTCCAAACGTTCGCGTTTGACAGGTCTGACGGATTACAGCAGCCAAAAATTAACGGAGGCAGGCATCACTGTTGAAGTCATTCATGTTGTGGACCTGCCCGCTGAGGATCTGGTGCAAGCCCGGTTTGACAGCTCATTCATTCGTGATGCACTCGCTGTCGTGGAAGCGGCGGATGCAGTTATTGTGGCTACACCGGTATACAAGGCATCGTACTCGGGAGTGCTCAAG
Source organism: Paenibacillus sp. FSL R5-192 (assembly GCF_000517845.1). Classification (NCBI taxonomy): domain Bacteria; kingdom Bacillati; phylum Bacillota; class Bacilli; order Caryophanales; family Paenibacillaceae; genus Paenibacillus; species Paenibacillus sp. FSL R5-192. Next base: position 193,992 of record NZ_ASPR01000048.1, read on the forward strand.
CTGTTCCTGGATCTGATTCCGCAAGAAGGGTTGCGGGGCAAGTTGACACTTCCGCTCGTTATCGGTGGCTCTATAGCTCATCTGCTCGCCATTGATTATGCATTGAAACCTGTTCTGGCAGCCCTTGGTGGAAGACATATCTTGGGTGGCGTGTATGCTGTGGATCAGGGAATTGAACGATTGGATGATGGAAAATTTGTACTCTCGGCAGATGTGACTACACGTTTGGATCGCTCGCTGGATGAATTGATATTGACACTGGAAAAGGATGGGATTACGATATCATAAAACCAAGTAAGTGTATTGGATAAATCAATATAAGATCAAACGTCTGCGGACGTGGATACGGAGGCGCTCATGAATATCGAGAATATTGAAGCATTTGTATATATCAATCATTATGGAAGCTTCAATAAGGCTGCCGAAGTACTCTTCTTGTCCCAACCTTCGGTCACAGCTCGCATTCAGTCACTGGAAAGGGAGCTGGGCTGCAAGTTGTTTGATCGGCTTGGCAAACAAATTGTGCTGACAGATGAAGGTCGGAAATTCCTGCCATATGCGCAGCAAGTGCTGCAAGTGATTCAGAAGGGCAAGCAGAAGATTCAGCAACGGCGATCAACACCGGATGCTCTTCGACTTGGTAGTACAGTATCGGTATCCAACTATGTCATTCCCGATTTTTTACCCAAGATCAAGGAAGCTTACCCCGAAATTAATATCAAATTGACGACCGCAACGACGGATCAGCTGATTGCCAAACTGCTTGGTCAGGAGATCGATCTTGCTTTTGTGCGCAAGGTCATGCATCCTGCGATCCGTACGGTTGCTTTTTATGAAGATCCGATCCAGCTCTATGTGTACAAAGGGCATCCATTCATTGAGAGCGGGCATGTCAGCATGGAAGCTATCCGGAATGAGCAACTGGTCTTTTTTGAATGTGGTTCACTGGACTGGCTTCGCATTCACCGGGCTTTCGACTCGCTGGAACATCCGCCGAATATTACATACCATGTCGATAATTCGGAGACGGCGAAGAAACTGGTTATGCAAGGGGCAGGCATTGCCTTTCTCCCGGGACTCACGGTGAAGAAGGAAGTGCAGAATCAGGAGCTGTTCCCCATTCAGGTACATGAGGTAGCAGGTGTATCGTTGCAGATCAGCGTCGTTACTTTAAAAGAAGAATATTCGCCATTGGCAGAGCCCTTCGGGGAACTGCTGCGGAAGTTATAGAGCGTCTAACGTTGAATCTGACTTTTACACCAAAACGGAGAGTGCAGAACCAATCTGAAGAAGCGAAGCGTGATCGGAAGATGGTACTGCAATCGGAGTGATAAAGTGTAAGATCTCAAGTTCAACTTAATAGTGATCCAAGAACAGAGGTTCAGCACAATCAAGGAGGAGAAGGATATGAGTATTCGTGTTGGCATTTTGGATCAGACTCCCATCTATGAAGGGGAAACGGCGGTGGATGCTTTTCGGCATACGATTGAGCTGGCACAGCGGGCAGAGCAACTTGGATTCCATCGGTTCTGGGTGTCGGAGCACCATGATTCAGGGCATGTTGCAGGTTCCTCCCCGGAAGTACTCATCTCCCACTTGCTTGCGCATACCAAGCGGATTCGGCTGGGGTCTGGCGGAGTAATGCTCCAGCATTATAGTCCATACAAAGTCGCCGAGAATTTCAATATCCTCGCCGCGCTCGGACCAGGAAGAGTTGACCTGGGAATCGGTCGTGCACCAGGCGGGTTACCACGTTCGACACAGGCGTTGCAGGAAGGTATTCAGGAAGCCGCATCTCTTCAAGAGAAAATTGTTCAGGTGAAACGATACATCCACAATGAGCCGCTTGAAGATCAGTCGCATCCACTTGCAGGTCTCAGCGCTTCGCCAGTGTCGGACATTCCAGCGGAGCTGTACGTACTTGGAGCAAGTGTCGATAGTGCGGGCATGGCTGCGGAACTGGGACTCCCATATGTCTTTTCACTGTTCATTAACAGTAATATAGAGGTAGCGCTTCAAGCGATCCGTGTATATCGTGAACAATTTGATCGTTCCCAGGGACGAGAGCCCTACGCTGCACTAGCCATATCGTTAATTGTGGCCGAGAGTGAGGAGGAAGCGGAAGGACTTGCGAGCGAGCATATGCTGGTGAAGATCCATCTGGAGAGTGGGAAAGTACTCACTGTCGGTTCTGTGGAACAGGCGGAAGAATTCGGCCGTCAATCAAACGAAACCTATCGGATCGAGATTTTGGAGCCAAGTGTGACCCGGGGTACGAAGGAAAGCGTAGGTCAGGCACTGCTGAAGTTCCAGCAGGAGTTTGCTGTGGAAGAGTTCATTGTGACTACAGCTACACGGGACTTTACCAAGCGAATTCGTTCATTCGAATTGTTGCGTGAGATTCTGGCAGAGCAGGGACTCAGTGAATTTGCACTGGAATCCAAGGAACAGGAAGCTGCAATCGGATAGAGTTAGGCAGTTAATATAACAGTGAATATATACGAATGGGAGGCCATGTGATGAAAAGTGATCTGGAACAGCCCAAGCAGCATTCTGACCAACAAGTACAGGGCCCCGAGCATGAACTTCACGGTGAACGGGCGGAAGAATTCGTGGAAAGATTAATCACCATTCGGCGACATCTGCATCGTAACCCGGAATTGTCCGGCGAGGAAAAGGAGACGACGGCAGCCATTCGCAGTTGGCTGGAAGAGGAAGGCGTCCGTATTGCAGACGAATATGCGCTGCGGACAGGGCTTGTCGCTGAAGTGGGTCAAGGGGACGGTCCTGTTGTCGCCCTAAGAGCAGATATTGATGCGTTGCCCATTCAGGAAGAGACAAAGCTGGAATTTTCCTCCCAGGTAGATGGAAAGATGCACGCATGCGGACATGACGCACACACGGCAATTCTGATCGGTGCTGCACGATTACTGAAACAGCGCGAGTCCATCCTACCGGGAAAAGTACGGTTGATATTCCAGCCATCAGAGGAAAAAGCAACGGGTGCTCGGCAAGTGATCCAGAGCGGCGCATTATCCGATGTTCGGGCCGTATTTGGGTTGCATAACAAGCCTGATCTCCAGGTAGGTACGGTGGGCATTCGGGAAGGCGCATTGATGGCAGCAGCAGACGGTTTTGTTGTCAAAGTGGAAGGTGTAGGCACCCATGCAGCTGTGCCTGAAGCCGGCATTGATCCAATTGTGGTTGCCGCACATATTGTTACGGCATTACAGGCCATTGTGAGTCGCAATGTGGGAGCACAGGAGAGTGCTGTAATCAGTGTCACCAAGCTCCACAGTGGCACAGCCTGGAACGTTATTCCGGATGAAGCGATTCTCGATGGCACAGTGCGTACCTTTGATGAGAAAGTGCGTGCACGGATTCGCGAGCGTTTCAATCAGGTAGTCGCCGGTGTGGCGGCAGCCTATGGCACACGGGCTACGGTCCGCTGGATTCAGGGACCTCCTGCCGTGGTCAACGATGAGTCTCTGGCATCTGCGGCGGAGCAAGTTGCAAGTGAGATTGGATTAAACAGTTTTAGACCGCTACCTTCTCCAGCAGGTGAGGACTTCTCTTTTTATCAAAAAGAAGTTCCCGGCCTGTTCCTCTTCCTGGGCACCTCTGGCCCGCATGAGTGGCATCACCCTGGCTTTGATGTGGATGAACGGGCTCTGTCGCTGGGAGCACATCTTCTGGCTGCACTGGCTGAGAAAGCACTGCACAATGTGCAAGCACATCAAGAGTGATGAGTACAGTGAATCACTGGATCATATCCAGATCGAAACGGTTCCGTTCGACGGCAACCGTTTTTCGTATTCCCTTTTTTAGTGAGAGCGAGGTAGGAACGACGATTCGTTGAATCTTATCAGATGGTGTAATTATGGCTAGGGCTGGCGTAGAAGCGTCAGCTCTGTTTGGGTTTTCTTACAGGAGGTGCAGCTAAAGGTATTATGAAATTTTATTTTTTTAAATGGAAATATTTGTTGACGCTCCCCAAAAAGATGTGCTATATTTTTCTCGACCTTTAATCGTAATAATTACTATTAGATAAAAAAGAAGAACAGGAGTAGTCGCTGCGATGAAACAGGAGATCGATTTTATCAAGTTCAGTCCCACCCAAAACATGACGATTCTGGTTAAAACGGATCATGCAGCCGAGAAATATAATCATATTGCAACTCGTCTAATGTCGTATGATAACGTTTACGCTGAACAAGTGGGATTCATTGAACCAACGAGGAGATCGGAAGCTGCTGCCCGTCTGGAAATGGCCGGAGGAGAGTTCTGTGGCAATGCCTGTATGGCACTTGCAGCACACCACGCATCTGAAGCAGGACTGGCACATCAGGAGTCTATGGACATCATGCTGGAGGTTTCCGGAACCGATCAATTGATCATGTGCCATGTGAAGAAACAGCAGAACGAATATGACTGCCAGGTAACCATGCCGATACCAAAGCAGATCGAACAACGAACAATCCGATACGAAGGCATCGAGCTCGATATGGTGATCATCCGGTACGCTGAGTTCATCCATATCGTGATCGAAGTCGATGACTTCAACGATACGATGAAGAAGAGGGCACAGACCCTTGCAAGGTTACTGGGACTAACCCTGGGAGATAAGCTGATCGGTATCTTGTTATATCAATCACACTTGGAAGAAATGGCCCCACTCATCTATGTTCCGGAGCTGGATAGTCTGATCTGGGAGAGAGGGTGTGGTTCGGGTACGGCCTCCGTCGGAGCGTATCTGGCATGGAGCCAGCAGAGGCAGATTACGCAGTACATCAAGCAGCCTGGTGGTGCGATCAAAGTGGCGGCCCAGTGGAATGGCGCAGAACTTGGGAGTATTACGATTGAGGGATCTGTTGGCATCGTGGCTCAGGGCAAAGCCTTCATAGATGCTCCAGCAGAATGGAGCGTTGTAAACGCATGAGGTACATGATACATGATCGAGACAACGTATAGGGGGAAAAGAAATGATCACATTGGTCCATTTTCAGACATGTTTGAGTGAATTTGCAGAGAAATTCGATAAGCTCGCGAGCAAGTATGATCATACGATTCAGCATAGTGCAGAGCTGGAAGCTGTGATCAATGACTACTCCCGCTTTGTGACCGATCAGGACAATAAGGCAGCATGGGAACAGTTGGAGCATTCCGAGCTGGAAGAGCTTGATTCGCTTGTGTGGGCGTTAAGAAATAAATCCGCCCAGTGTGTGGCGATCATGGAGAAATATCGTGCATTAAAGTTAGAGAACGGGGATGTGCAGATTGCCGATTATTTCAAAAATATAGAAGAGTGTATCGATAAAGAATTCGGCAGCTTCCATGTCACCTCCGATTCCAACGTATTGTTGGTAGGCTCCGGTTCCTTCCCCATGACACCATTACTCATCGCCAAGCGAACAGGTGCACAGGTCGTCGGGATCGATATTGATGAAGAATCCATTAGACTCGGACAGAAGGTGGTGGAGACGCTGGGCGCGGGTTTGAAGATTCGTTTGGAGTCAACATTGCTGGAGAATCTGGAGTATACCAAGGAAGCAACCCATATCATTTTCAGCTCTACGGTGGCCCCTAAATATGAGCTGCTTGATCAACTGCATGCCCTGACGAATGCACAGGTGGTTGTAGCCATGAGATACGGTGATCAGTTGAAGTCCTTGTTCAATTATCCGATGAGAGAGACGGACAGCAACAAATGGAAGCTGGTGGATACGATCCTGCGCCCGGATGATGTGTTTGATATTGCGTTGTATCAAAAAGCATAGGTATGCAAGTGCATCCAAGTGCGTCCAAATGGATTACAGATTGAACATTGAATTAAGGAGGCTTATATGAGCAATCTTCAGCGAATTCTGATACTCGGAACCGGACCTGCATCCATTCAGCTTGCGGTAACGCTCAAAGATCATCTCAACTGCTGTATAGGCATTACGGGGAGACAATCGGTTCGTTCAGCGTCTGTATTCGCAGCCCTCGAACAGAGCAATGGGCGTATTCAGGTCAGCATTCAAAATGAGAAACATCAATCGCTCGCAGGTGAGTGTTACGTTGATCATGTGTTCAAGGGATATGACACCATTGATGGTAAATGGGATACACTTATTTTGGCGGTTACCACCGATGCGTATATCGATGTACTGGAACAAATGAATGATGAATTCATCAAACAACTGAAATGTATCATTTTGATTTCTCCAACGTTTGGGTCGAATCGACTCGTGACCCATTATATGAGAGAGCGGAATGCAGCGCCGGAAGTGATCAGTTTCTCTACCTACCTTGGAGATACCCGTTGGATGCACGTACATCCGTCGAATCATGTGATTACTACAGGGGTCAAAAAAAAGGTCTATGTCGGTTCCACTCGTTACCCGTCTGAACAGGTTAGTAAGCTACGCCAAGGTTATGAGCGTTTGGGTGTTGCGCTGGAAGTGATGCGATCCCCACTGGAGGCGGAAACGAGAAATATCTCGTTGTACGTACATCCACCCTTGTTCATGAATGACTTCTCATTAGAATACATCTTCGGAGCTCCAGATACTCAGAAATACGTATACAAGATGTATCCTGAAGGTCCGATTACACAAGTTTTGATACGGGAAATGCGGGCACAGTGGCAGGAGATTAAGAATATTACGGACCGACTCCATATCCAGGGAGTGAACCTGCTTCAATTCATGACGGATGACAACTATCCGGTTCGATTAGAGAGTATATCACGCCAGGATATCGAGAATTTCAATCAGCTGCAGGTCATTCATCAGGAGTATTTATTATACATACGGTACGCCTCATTATTGATTGATCCATTCTCGGAACCCAATTCGGAAGGGAAATATTTCGACTTTTCAGCAGTCCCATTCCGCAAAACGTTCATGAACCGCGAAGGGGAACTAGATATTCCCCGCATGCCCAAGGAAGATTACTACCGCATCAAAATCATTCAGGGTATTGCCAGACATCTCGATGTGAGCTGTCCAACGATTGATCAATTTATCGCCAGATTTGAAGCGAAGATTCAGGAAATGACTGACGCACATTCGGATCAACGCTTGTCCGAAGCCTTTGCGATCCAATCCTTTGAAGAGGATATCCGCATGATCTGCACCGGACTTTGAGTAATAGGGTCTGATTACATTTAAATAATGCAAATTAAATTTTGTTTTACACAGTAACGGGGGGGGGGCAGAAAGAACCTGAAGAAGCGAAGCGTTCGCCTTTATCACCGGATTTTCTCTTTGGAAAAGAGATCAAAAAAATCTGGGGATAACAGCGATCGGAAGGTTGTTCTGACCACGTAGTGGTCTTGTGTAAAGTTTGAATTTTAATTTGCTCATCAGGAGGAAATGTTGTGAAAAAGGGTCTTACTTTTACATCTATACTATTGCTGGTGTCAGCCATTGCGCTGCTCGCCGGATGCGCTCAGAACACAACAGAGAAAGAGGGCGCCCAAACGGAGTCTGTAAATAGCCAGGTAGAAACAGAACTTATCTATGCTTCTGCCAAAGATATTAATGATATGAACCCCCATCTGTATACAGGTTCCATGCCTGCGCAAGGGATGGTATATGAGTCTCTGGTGGAAAACACACCTGACGGCATCAAGCCATTGCTGGCGGAATCATGGGATATCTTGGAGGATGGCAAGACCTATACCTTTCATCTGCGACAAGATGTGAAATTCCATGATGGGGAGCCGTTCAACGCACAGGCGGTCAAACAAAATATCGATGCCGTTCAGGCCAATGCCGAAAAACATGCCTGGATCAAGCTGTCTACCAAAATCACAAGTGTAAAAGTTATAGATGAGCATACGGTGGAGCTGACGCTGTCGGAAGCCTATTATCCGGCACTGGTGGAATTGTCCATGACAAGACCTTACGTCTTCATATCACCCAAGGATTTCAAGGATGGAGGAACCAAAGACGGAGTAAGTGGTTTCCACGGCACAGGACCTTACAAGCTTACTGCTCATAAAGTTGAAGAGAATGCCACGTTTGAAGCCAATGAAGACTATTGGGGTGGTGCACCTGCAATCAAGAAAATCACATCCAAGGTTCTTCCCGCAGGTGAAACAACATTCCTGGCATTGCAAAAAGGAGAGATCAACTTTGTGTTCACCGATGACCGGGGAGCAGATAGCATCGATGTCGAGGCCATGGACCAATTAGCTGAATCTGGTGGTTATCAAGTGGTTCGAAGCGAAGCGATGAATACCAATATGATCGTAGCCAATAGCAGTCGCCAGAATAGTCCAGTTCAGGAAACGGCAGTGCGGGAAGCGCTATGGGTTGGCATTGATCGGGAAACGATTAGTAAAGATATCTTTAACGGAACGCAGACTGTAGCAGACACGCTATTTTCAGCCAATGTCAATTACGCCAAGGTAGACCTTAAGAAACGGGAGTATGATCCGGAATTGGCTAAAAATCTTCTGGACCAAGCTGGCTGGACATTGGCAGATGGTAAAGGGGTGAGAACGAAGAACGGTCAGCCTTTAGCCATGAAATTATACTATGACAGCAACTCGTCTTCACAGAAAATACAGGCTGAATTGATCCAGTATTCGATGAAAGAATTGGGTGTTCAGCTTGAGATCGGTGGCGAAGAATCCACTTCCATTGCGAATCGGAGAGCTACCGGGGAATATGATCTGCTCTTTAATCAAACCTGGGGGCTGGCTTATGATCCACAGAGTACCATTGCAGCATTTACGTCTGATTCGGCATACAAGCATACAACAAGCGGAATTGCCCAAGCAGATGAACTTTATCAGAAAATTGATGCGGTTATGGTTTCCACGGATGAGGCTTCACGCCAATCCCTGTATGCCGACATTATGAAGATCGTCCATGATGAAGCAGTCTTCATCCCGATTACCAACGGACGTGTTACCGTAGTCGCTCCCGAGAATCTTAATGGAATCTCATTCAAGCAGACTCAATATGAACTACCTTTTGAACAAATGAATTTTAAATAGAGCGGAGATGGATATGGGAAGTTATATCGTCAAAAGGATTCTGTTAACCATCCCTTTACTGATTATCATTTCATTTATAACGTTTGTTCTGATTAATCTATCTCCCTTGGACCCGGCGGTTGTTGTGTTACAGGCACAGGAAGTTCCGCAGATCACGGATGAACTGATCGCCCAAACGAATAAAGCGCTGGGATTCGATCAGCCGTTCATGATCCAGTATGCGAACTGGATCATGGCTGTTGTACAGTTGGACTTTGGCAACTCTTATGTATCTGGTGAACCTGTGTGGTCATTAATGGGGCCGGCTTTTATGAACACATTGAAGTTAACACTTGTCTCATCGGTATTTATTATTGCGCTGTCCATTCTGCTGGGTGTGATCTGTGCCATGAGAGAAGGCAAGTTGCTGGATCGATCGGTCAGAGGCGTATCATTTTTCCTAACAGCCATGCCGTCCTACTGGCTTGCAGCCATGATGATCTGGTATTTTTCCGTCAAGCTGGACCTGTTACCTACCAGCGGCATGGACTCGTATCGAAGCTACATTCTACCGGTGATTGTGATCACGGTGAGTTATACGGGCATTTACTTCCGAACGGTTCGAAGTTCCATGCTGAGCAATATGAATGAGGACTATGTGTTATATGCACGGGCAAGTGGCCTGAGCGAGAAGAAAGTCACCCTGCATATTCTAAGAAATTCATTACAGGTGGCCGTGTCCATCTTTTGCATGGCGATCCCAATTGTGTTGGGCAGTACGGTAGTCATTGAAAATGTATTTGCCTGGCCGGGGCTTGGGAGGCTCAGCGTGAAATCCATTTTAAGCAGGGATTTTCCGATTATTCAGGCGTATGTTCTGATGTTGGCTGTCACTTTTGTGTTGTTTAACACGTTATCCGACATCATTAATGCGGCGATGAATCCCCGGTTGAGAAAGGAATTCTGATGCGAATATTGAAAAATCTGCGCAAAGACAAGCTTGCGTTGACCTCTTTGCTAGTGATTATGGTCACGCTTATGGCGGGCATATTGGCTCCGCTTATTGCGCCACATGATCCTGGACAAGTGAACATGAAGCTTCGATACGCCTCCTCGTCCTGGGAGTATCTATTAGGCAATGATCATCTGGGCAGATGTGTATTATCCCGGCTTATCTATGGCATCCGTCCAAGTGTGTTATGGGTTCTGGTTGCGCTCAGTCTATCTGTTCTGATCGGGGCCATTGTTGGATTCATCGCAGGTTACTTCAAGGGAAAAGTGGATGCATGGATCATGAGAGTCTGTGATATCATGCTGTCTTTTCCCGGATACGTGATGACACTGGCGGTGGTTGGCATTTTGGGTGCAGGACTGGAGAATATACTGATTGCCTTTGTGTGGATGAAATGGGCCTGGTTTGCCCGTGTTATTCGCACATCTGTGATGCAATTCTCTGATATGGATTATGTAAAATTCGCCAAAGCCTCCGGCACACCCAATCTGAGAATTATAACCAAACATATTGTTCCGGTTACCTTTGCCGATATTGCCGTCATTGCGAGTGGTTCCATGTGTTCAATGATGTTGCAGATCTCCGGCCTTTCCTTTCTGGGGCTTGGCATTCAGGCTCCGCATGCGGAGTGGGGGATGATGCTCAATGAGGCGAGGGAAGTCATGTTCTCCAGACCAGAATTAATGTTGGCACCGGGCCTGGCCATTGTGGTGGTCGTGTCTGCTTTTAATTTTCTATCGGATGCCCTTCAAGTGGCTCTGGACCCCAAATTGATGACCTCTCAAGGTAAGTCTGACAAGTCTTACGAAAGTGAGGTGAGAAAGACGGCTTATGAATATAGTCGAGGTTGAACATTTGAAAGTATGGGACACCAACACAGACAAAGTGATCATTCATAACAGTTCATTTGAAGTTAAGCAGGGAAGCTGTATGGCCATTGTGGGGGAAAGCGGTAGCGGCAAGTCCGTCACGTGCAGAGCCATCATGCGACTGAACAAGCCATGGATTCGTCAATCGGGCACGATGTTATTTCAGGGCGAAGACCTGAACCAGCTTTCGGAACCGGAGATGCGGCGTAAGCGGGGCAAGCATCTATGTATGATTTTGCAGAATGGCATGAGTGCATTTGATCCTTCCTGTGTCATTGGTGTTCATATTCGGGAGACGCTTCAGCAGCATTTTGGCTGGAATACCCGCGAGATTGAACGGAAAATCATCAATGCCATGGAAAGCGTCATGCTCAGACATCCACGCGAGATTCTGAATCAATATCCACATCAGCTGTCCGGTGGGATGCTGCAACGAATCATGATTGCACTGGCATTGGTGCTTGAGCCCGATCTGATTATTGCGGATGAGCCAACAACGGCGCTGGATACGATCTCTCAATATGAAGTGGTGGAGCAATTGATTCAATTACGCGAACGCATGGGCTGTTCCATGATGTTCATCTCCCATGATCTCGGCGTCGTTCAGAAGATTGCAGATGACGTGATGGTCATGAAAGACGGCAAGATCGTCGAGCGCGGTAGCATGCATTCTGTTTTGACAGAGCCGGAGCATGCCTATACGCAGTATCTGGTCTCTACCCGATTGGAGCTGAGCAATCATTTTAAGGCGTTGATGCAGGAGGATTTATAGATGCTAAAGGTGGAAGGTATTGAAAAATCATATAACCAAGGCGGACTGTTCTCCAAGCTCAGACAACAGGTGTTGAATCAGGTTACCTTTGAATGCCGGCATGGCGAATGTCTGGGCATCATCGGCGAAAGCGGAAGCGGCAAATCGACGTTGGGCCGTCTGATCCTCGGCATTGAACGCCCGGATCGTGGAACGATCTCGCTCGATGGTAAAGACGTACAGGATCGACGTGTACGGATGGGTAACCTTAGCGCCGTTTTTCAAAATTATACGTCATCCATCAATCCATTTCTTAATGTGGAAGCTGCCATTATGGAACCGATGCAAGCGCAGCAAAAGTTGCGAAAAGATCAGGGTAACTCAGAGAAAGTGGATCTGTTGCTGAACCAAGTTGGACTGGACCCTTCCTATAGATCCAAATATCCGCATGAACTATCGGGCGGTGAGGCTCAGAGAGTGTGCATTGCGAGGGCCATCTCTACCGCCCCTAAATGCATTGTGTTTGATGAAGCGATCAGTTCACTGGACGTGTCTGTTCAGATTCAGGTGTTGCAATTACTGAAAGAGCTGAAGGAAATCTACAAGCTGAGCTATGTTTTTATCACACATGATATACAGGCGGCAGCCTATATCTGTGACAGGGTAATCATTTTCAGAGAGGGACAGGTTGTAGAGATCGTTCCGACCAAGCAACTCAAGGACGTACAGTCCGACTATGCGAAGCGATTATTGAAGCATTTAATACCATTTTAGGGGGAACACCCATTGTGAGTGGAGCGATGTCTTGGCCTTTTCTGCGCTTGTACATACTGGTTCTTCTATATTTCAGTGCCAATGCCATTCTTAACGTGATCATCCCATTGCAAGGGGAGTCCTTGGGTGCGAGCGGTACAACGATTGGACTGATCATGGGCGCTTATATGTTCACAACGATGTTTTTCAGACCCTGGGCAGGTCGGATTATTCAAAAGCACGGTCCGATCAAAATATTGCGTTTGATTCTGATCATCAATGGATTTGCGCTGATTTTATATACCTTTACGGGACTCGGAGGTTATTTGGTTGCTCGTATTTTACAAGGTGTATCGACAGCGTTTTTCTCCATGGCCTTGCAGATTGGCATTATTGATGCACTTCCGGAGAAAGATCGGTCACAGGGGATTTCGTATTATTCGCTATTCAGTTATATACCGGGGATCGTGGGGCCTGTTATCGCATTAGGAATCTGGCAGACGGGTGGCATGGATTATTTTACAGTGGTTCTGATCGGCATTGCCATCTGTACGGGCGTTTTCGGATATACCGCCAAAATGGAACCAAACAAGGAGCAACCTGCTGAGAATCTTTCGGAGCAGAACGTGAGCATGTGGGAATCCTTTGGTCAGTTGGTGAAGAATCCACATTTATTTCGTTGCAGTGTGTTAATGCTCGCCGCTTCCGTTGTATTTGGCGCGATTACCACCTTTATTCCGCTGTATGCGAGCCAAGTACCAGACGGGAATGCGGGTGTATATCTGATGCTTCAGGCAGGAACGGTGGTGCTGGCTCGAATTATGCTTCGAAAAAGGATTCCTTCCGATGGCAGTTGGCATTCTCCTTTCATGATGGGCACCATGTGTCTGCTCGCCGTAGCTGCGCAATGTGTCAGTTTTGCCGTGACAGGCGGGGTGCTCTTTTTCTATGTGGGCGCTGTATTCATGGGAATCGGTCAGGCGATCCTGTATCCGACACTCACGACCTATTTATCTTTTGTCTTGCCTAAGCTGAACCGGAACGTCCTGATTGGGTTATTTATCGCGATGGCGGATCTGGGGATTTCTCTGGGTGGTGTGATTATGGGACCCGTCGCTGACTTCTCTTCCTATTCATTTATGTACATGATGTGTGCTATCCTAGGAGCGGTAATGATCGTTTTTGCCTATGAACGGCGGAGACCCGTTACAGGTACATCTGTGAGTTGACTGCCAGAAGAGAAAGTGGTGACGAACGTTTGAAGGCTTCAATGACGGCAACATCCAATGGAAAATTAAATCCGGTATCCTTTTCGTTTATCCGGTTTTATATGTTGGCCTTTTTATTTTTTGCGGCAAATTCAGCTTTGACGATTATTCTGCCTTTGCGAAGCGAAGCCGCCGGATTGAACCAGGCTGAGATTGGTCTGATGATGGGGACATATATGTTCACCTGTATGCTCTTGAGACCTTTTGCAGCACAACTGCTGGGTAAGCATGGGCCACTCCGAGTGATGCAATGGTTATTGCTATTACATGCGGGCACGTTGCTGTTATTTGTTGTTTTTGGTGTGGAGACGTATCTGTGGTTGCGAGCCCTGCAAGGCGTGGCTACGGCCTTTTTCTCCATGACGATGCAGGCAGGTATTGTGGAAAAGTTGGAGGACAAAGACCGGGCACAAGGGCTGTCCATGTACACCCTGTTTACGATGGTTCCTTCTCTGGTCATTCCGATCCTTGCTATACAAATCTGGGAAAATGCCAGTGATCTGGCGTTTACGTTGCTGATGATCGGACTGGCGGCGCTGCCACTTCTGATTGGATATAATGTGGATCTGCCGCGGAGTACCGTGCAGAACAAATCGTACACCTTGGGCGATATGTTTCGTTCATTCGGCGGCATCTGGCGCAGTACGCCACTGCTGATTAGCAGTGTGGTGATGTTGTTTGCGTCCTGCGTTTTTGGGGCGACAGCGACCTTTCTTCCCCTGTATATGGTATCCACCGGAATGGCGAGTGCAGGCGTATTTCTGACGATTCAGGGATTGGTTGTAATCCTGTGCAGGTTTATTTTGCGCAAAAAAATTCCGTCCGATGGTAGCTGGAATACCTGGCTGATGGCAGGGTTAATGCTGTGCGCAGCACTGGGAACCCAGTTACTCAGCCTGATGGAGATCATCGGGCCGCTAGTGTATCTCTCCGCAGTGTTCAGCGGTTTTGCCCTGGCATTGTTGTACCCGACATTAACCACATATCTGTCTTTTGTGCTGCCTGCGGATTCCAGATATGTACTCATGGGGATTTTCATGTCCTCGTATGACCTTGGATTCTCTATGGGCGGATTGGCGATGGGGCTTATTGTGCAAGCGAGTTCGTATTCGACCATGTTTATGATCTGCACGTTGCTCTCTGTTGCAGCGATGGTACTGGTGTTGGTGTTCAGGCAACGGATGGAAGCGGGCAATAAGGCCAGATCTGGGGTGGCTATATAAATTGAACTAAAGAACATTTACAGAGGAGGTTTATGACTCACTTCTTGCCAAAACGTATCCTCAGGATGCGAAAGTGCAAGGGCTGGTCGTCAGCCTTTTTTTGTATTTTTGCAGGTTGAAATCAAAAATAGTTTGACAATGACCGTCTAACAGGATTATAGTCATTGTTGTTAATAGTAATAATTACTATTAAAGTCTGAATTACACAGACTGCACATATAAGGAGTAGATTTCTATGACACAAAAGCAAGTTCCGGTAACCGTACTGAGTGGTTACCTCGGTTCAGGGAAAACGACGGTTTTGAATCACGTGTTGAACAACAGACAAGGGCTTAAGGTTGCCGTAATCGTTAACGACATGAGTGAGGTCAATATTGATGTAGCGCTGGTTAAGGGGGAGGCAACCTTGTCTCGAACCGAAGAGAAGCTGGTGGAGTTGTCGAACGGCTGTATCTGCTGCACCTTGCGGGATGATCTGATGCAGGAGATTGAGAAGCTGGTGAACGAAGGCAAGTATGACTATATTTTGATCGAATCCACCGGCATCAGTGAACCTGTTCCAGTTGCACAGACCTTTACATACGCCGATGAAGAGTCGGGTATTGACCTGACTAGTCTGGCCCGATTGGATTGTTTGGTAACGGTAGTAGATGCCAATCGATTCTGGCATGATTTTGGATCAGGACAGAGTCTTCTGGATCGTAATCAGGCGACCGGAGATGAGGACACCCGTGACGTTGTAGACTTGTTGATTGATCAGATCGAAACCTGTGATGTGCTGCTACTGAACAAATGTGATCTGGTCGATGACACCGAGCTGAACAAGCTCGAAGGTATCATCCGCAAGTTACAGCCTAACGCCAAGATCATTCGGACCGAGAATGGACAGGTGAATCCGTCCGAGATTCTAAATACAGGCCGCTTTGATTTTGAGAAAGTGAGCATGTCCGCTGGGTGGATTCAGGAGCTGGAGAAGGAGTCGCATACACCGGAAACCGAGGAATATGGTATTGGTTCCTTTGTCTATCGCCGGAGAAAGCCATTCCATCCTTCCCGCCTGGCTGAATTCATGAGTTACTGGCCGGAAGAAGTGGTACGTGCCAAAGGTTTAGTATGGCTTGCGGCTGAAGGGGATGTTGCGGCAAGCCTCAGTCAGGCAGGGCCATCCATTCAGTTCGGTCCTGCGGGACATTGGGTCGCGGCGTTGCCGGAAGCGGACAAAGAGGAAATTTTACGTAACGAGCCGGATGTTCTGGAGAAATGGGATGCCCAGTGGGGAGATCGTCAGACGGAGCTTGTCATGATTGGGATCGAAATGGAGCGTGCGAGCATTGAAGATGAGCTGGACCAGTGCCTGCTCAGTGATGAAGAAATGCTGGGAGACTGGGGCCATTTTGACAATCCACTGCCATGGCCTGTGGAAGCCGTATAACTCGGAAGTTGATGTTCTAAACATAAATTTAATGGATAAAGGAGCTGTATTTCATGGCTAAAAAATCAAAAGTGGTACGTGAGAAGCAACGTCAGGCGATCGTGGCAAAATATGCGGACCTGCGCCGGGAATTGAAGGAGAAAGGGGATTACGAGGCATTGCAAAAATTGCCGCGAAATGCATCTCCGACCAGACTAAAGAACCGTTGCGAAGTGACAGGTCGCCCGCGGGGTTATCTACGCAAGTTCAAGGTGTCTCGAATTAAGTTCAGAGAACTGGCTCATCAAGGACAGATTCCTGGTGTAACAAAATCCAGCTGGTAAAATGATCAAGGGATGTGGCTGACCACCTTTGCATGGAGGCAGGTTGTTGTGTGCTTGGAGCTGCATGTGGTGCGTAGAACAGAGGTGGTATTTTGCTGAAAGGATGTGCATCTTCATGTTGGACTTGTTTACGTTACGAAGAATTCAGTCCGTAATGAACGGATATATTCACGAGAAGGTACCTGCGCCACTGAACGGTATCAATGGGATAAGATGCATATTGCCCGATTTTACTGGGAAGAAAATCAGTGGAAAGTGTATGCCAGAGATGAACAGAGCAGCTGGAATCCGGTAGATGTTATTACACCTTGTTCCGATTTTGAGAATGTGCTTGAACAGGTGGAAAGGGATGAGGCTGGACTGTTCTGGCGTATGTGAGCGAGTTCAAAGATAACTACATTCAGTAGCTATCTTTGGGCTTTTTTTGTGTCCAAAAATCATTGAAGCAAAGAGGGGGGCGATCTTTTGGTCTCTCTTCCTTAATGTGCAAAAGAATAAATAAAATCTGTTTTGCAATAAAAATTTATTGTAAAACGATAAATACTATGATAAATTCATATCACTTAAAACAAGTGAGGTGCTTTTTGTGAAGCGAGGTACAACCATCTTTTTAAAATTGGCTGTGTTGCTTATTGGTGTTCCCATTCTTGCCTTATGTATATTCGGCATACCTTGGTTAGCGAACAACCCGGTGAATCCGAATTATGCAGGTGCGCTATACCCCATAGTGATTATTATGTATGTGTCCGTTATTCCGTTTATTGTTGCACTGTACCAGGCATTCCGTCTGCTGAGCTACATCGACAAAAATGAAGCGTTCTCTCTAATGTCAGTGAAATCCTTAAAAACAATAAAATATTGTGCTATTGTAATCAGTAGTTTCTATTTTGTGATGTTGCCATTTGTTTATGTTGTAGCAGAGAAAGATGATGCCCCAGGCCTCATTCTTATGGGAATGGTTCCTGTTTTTGCTTCATTGGTCATTGCAGTGTTCTCCGCTGTGCTCCAAAGATTGTTACAGGAAGCGATTGATATCAAATCAGAAAATGACCTAGTGGTCTGAGGTGAATATATGGCCATTATAATTAATATTGATGTGATGTTGGCAAAGAGGAAAATGACGGTTACCGAGCTTGCAGAGAGAGTTGAGATCACAATCGCCAATATTTCCATATTAAAAACAGGAAAAGCAAAAGCGATCCGTTTATCCACTCTGGATGCGATCTGTAAAGCACTGGATTGTCAGCCTGGAGATATATTGGAATATAAGGCTGATGAGGACGAAGATACAAATGAACTTATATAAAAAATGAACGAAAAAGACTCTGCATGTTATATGCAGAGTCTTTTTTTGCATCAGCTTGTTCAAGGAATACGTCCCGTGCCCTATAACGAATGATTGTGCATCATACGGAATTGCATAGGTGTTACGTTTTCCTGGGTTTTAAAACATCGGATGAAGTAGCTTGATTGAGAGAACCCTGTTTCCAGCGTAATTTGTTTAATGGAAAGATTGGTTGTTGCGAGCAGCTGTTTCGCATGTAGTAGCCTGGATTCCATCAGGAATTCAGGGAAGGAGATTCCAAACGTCTGACTGAACTTGCGGCTAAAGTATGTTGTACTGTATCCGGCAATCCCGGCAGCGTGGTCTAGTGTAATGTGCTCGTTACTATGGGAACGAATATAATTCCCTGCTTCACGAATTCGCTCGGAAGTGTGATTTAAAGAAACATTGATTTGACTCGCTGCGGATTGCAATCGGGTCAGAAGTTCATATAGAGTAGCTGCCACACTGTGCTCATCCTCCACCTGATAGCCTCTTCCGAGCTCCAGCAATCGATCCATGAGCGCGGTAACCACCGGAAAGTTGGAACATTGAAACAGCCAGGGCTCGTCAACGCCTTTTCCATTTAACAGTTCTTCGAGACGAATACCGTAGAAGTGAATCCAACGAATACTCCAAGGGTCATCCAAATCTGAATAGTAGGTTTGTCTGAGACCGGGACCGTAGAGGAATCCCTGCCCTCGTGTTAGCTCATAACGAGTGGTTCCCGTGTCCAGGAATCCTTTACCTTCAAGTACAAGGTGCAAATTATAGCAATGATCCAAGTTGATATCTTTCGTTCGATATTCCCGATTCACATAATGTTTCGGAAAGTCACTGTACCCTCCAATAAAATCGGGAAAGCATACATGTCTGGGGAAAACCGGCTTGGGGAGAAAGATGTGTTCTTTCACGTGCATCCTCCATTTAAACGCAATATTTTTATGTAGTGAACTGAAATAGATTCAGCCTACTGTCATTTGAATCTTGGACAATGACAATATTTTATTATAAGTCGCATAATCTTGTCATTTATTATATGTGAAGGTTCCAATAGAATGGAGGCAATATGGCAGGTTAAGGGGGCAATTAAAGGTGGCAAAATCAATCCAAATGGATGAATTAAAAATGGGGGTCTGTTATTACCCTGAGCACTGGTCGGAAGCGTTGTGGGAGGACGATTTCCGTAGAATGAAAGAGATGAATATCACAGTTATTCGGATGGCTGAATTTGCATGGTCCATCTTTGAACCGGAAGAAGACCAGTTCGATTTTAGTTTTTTCCAGAAGGCACTGGATCTGGCGCATCAATACGGATTAAGTGTTATTTTGGGAACACCTACTGCAACTCCACCAGCGTGGTTAACATCCAAATATCCTGAAGTATTAAACGCAAATAAGGACGGGGTGTTGTATCAACACGGCATGCGGCGTCATACCAACTACAGCAGCCCAATCTTCAGACAGCAATGTGAAAAAATCGTGCGCAATATGGTGATTGCCTATAAAGATCATCCGGCTCTTATTGGATGGCAGATCGATAATGAATTCAATTGTCATATGGATGTTTTCTATGCTGAGGCGGACCATGTCGCCTTCCGTGAATGGTTAAAGGATCGTTATGAATCGTTAGAGAATCTGAACCAAGCATGGGGAACCGTTTTCTGGAGTCAGACCTATACTGACTGGGAGCAAGTTCACCTTACCCGAAATATAGTCAGTTCATCGCCCAATCCTCACCTGGCACTAGATGAAAAGAGATTCATCTCCGCCAATACCATTTCATTTGCCAAGCTTCAGGTGGACATCATTCGGGAACTGGACCCGGAACATTGGATCACAACAAACGGTACGTTTGGACACTTGGATAATCATGAAATGACAGAGGAGCTATTGGATTTCTTCTCCTATGATTCGTATCCGCAGTTTGCCACGATCTTCCCAAGGACAGACGATAACTCATTACAAGATCGGGCCTGGAGCATGAAACTGTCGAACGTACGTAACATGTCACCGAACTTCTGCGTCATGGAACAACAGTCTGGGCCAGGAGGCTGGGTCGACAGTATAGGCATGGGTACGCCAAGACCGGGACAGATCCGATTATGGTCGTATCAATCTGTTCTTCACGGAACAGATCTACTCGTCTACTTCCGCTGGCGGACGGCAACATTTGGCACGGAGATGTACTGGCATGGCATCAATGATTACCATAATCAACCCAACAGAAGAGTACGCGAGGTTGCACAAGTAGGGAAAGAGTTTGCCAAGATCGGGCGTGTTATTGCGGGCACTACATATCAAGCCGATGTTGCGATCCTACAGGATTACGATAACATCTGGGATGGAGAGTTGGATGAGTGGCACGGCCCGCTTCAGCAACAGAGTGTACGCTCCTGGTATAAACAGCTCCAGTATCGTCATATTCCGACGGACATGGTTACACTGCAACCAACGACAACACTGGAAGAGTTATCCGATTATAAGGTGATCATTTATGCTCACCCGGCCATTATGACAGACGAGACAGCAGAACTTCTGCAAGCCTATGTCAGTCAAGGAGGCACTCTGTTTTTCGGTGCGCGCACTGGATATAAGGATCTCAGGGGGCATTGTTATATGAGACCGTTCCCTGGGGCTGTCGCTGAGTTGTGTGGTGTAACCGTAGAGGACTTTACCTTAATCAAAGGAACCATTCCAGCAGCCAAACTGCAATGGAATGGGGCGAGTGAGCGACTTCAGGAGGGAACGTCAACGGCCGGATTTAACGAAGTTCTTCATGTGGAGCATCCTGACGTACAGGTTGTGGCCGAGTATGCATCCGAATATTATGCAGGTAGTCCTGCATTGACCAAACGTACGGTAGGTCAGGGGCAAGTATGGTATTATGGAGCGGCTTACAATGAACCGGTCGTAGATGCTCTCCTGGATGAAATAGGGCTATCTTCACCTGTGGGTGACCTGGTAGAGGTACCGTCCGAAGTTGAGCTTGGTATCCGTTCCGGTAAGGATAAAGCTTATGTCTTTTTACTCAACTACTCGGATCAACAAGTACCCATTAAGCTTAAGAAGCAAGTAAAAGAGTTACTGTCAGGTACAACACTTCAGAATGAGATCAACATGCCCGCGTATGGTGTGTTCATTTTTGAGATCGATTTGCCACATTAAAAAATTCATTCATCCATATCATGCGTTATATATAGAAAGAAACACCAAAAGCGCCTTGCAGCCATTGCAAGGCGTTTTGTATATGCATGATGTGATGTGTAACATCCATTAAGCATGAGTGTTTTTGGCTGTATTTCGTATACCTATGCTTCGTACAAAATCTCACCTGTCCGGGATACGTCATATCCCTCGAATGATTGCAGTTCCTGCCTGAACTCCGGCGATTGGAGAATTCGCAGTACAGATTCTGTCCAGGCTTCATTACCTTGCTTCCTCAGCATGACCAGATCATAGCGCTCCTGAGTGAGCGGGATAAAATCAACCTGACCCACAAGTCGTGCAGCTTTCTCAATGCCAACTCCGACATCAGCTTCGCCTGAACTGACTTTGGCAGCCACGCCCATGTGACTTGTTTCCTCGGTTTCATATCCGATCAGACCTGCGGCAGGAATTCCATGCAGTCGAAGTTGCTCATCCAGCAAAACTCGCGCGCCAGAACCTATCTCCCGGTTAGCGAGTCGAAGTTCAGACTTGCTCAGATCGGTCCAATTTTGCAAGTTCTGCGGATTACCACGCTGTACATACAGTCCGGCAGGTCGTGATAGCAAGTTCACCACAACATAAGATCGTCCCGTCAGAATTTTGCGAATATACGGCAGATTATACTCACCGGTATCTCCGTCGAGCAGATGGGTGCTGACCAGATCGGACTCACCGCGATACATCGAGATAAGCCCATCCAGACTACCCATGAACGAACGTAGCGGACGAATGTCCCGAGTTTGTTTTTCCATATGGCGCATTAGAATATCCAGACTGACATCCTGACCTGTTATGACCAGATGCCGTGGTACAGCAGTCATTGCATGAGCAGAATTCGCTGGAGTAATCGCATGCGTAGACCCAACGGGTGTAGTCAATTGTAAGGAAGTTCCCTGAAAATCACCCTGACTTGGCTGAGTCCCTGATTCCGAGGTCTGATGAGAAGTCGGGATACGTTGACCTGAGGACTGAAGTTGCTTGGAGCGACGTTTATATGCCTCCAGATCGGTTGCATCAATTCGCATTTGTTTACCTACACGGTATGCAACGAGGTCTCCTTTTTTGATCAGGTCATAGACCGTCAGTTTCGATATTTTGAGCAGCTTGGATATTTCTTCGGTTGTGTAGGATTGCTCCTCCGTCATAAGTGAAGATCCTCCTTCAAAGGTATAGAGCAATTATGGTTTTGTTATGAATGTTTCTTGTACTATATCATTAATTGAGGGATGTCATAAACCTGAGAACACGCAATAAACGCATAGGACAGATAACAAAAATCAAATGTGATCTTAATCACCTTCCCATTTTTTTTGTCTTGTGTATAATTAGATATAATCAATTATAACTAGTTATAACCAAAGATAACGTTGGGGGAGAAATGAATGAGAAAGAGAATCGGATATGTGTTGGGAAGTATGTCACTGGGACTAGCCCTTGTATTGGCTGGTTGTGGCGCAAGTACAGGTACTACGGATACATCCACGGGTGCAGAACAAACGACCTCAACGCCAGCGGCATCAGGTGAAAGTTCATCAGCAGGAAATACCGATCCGCAGGAAACGGTAGATCTGACAATCTCTGCGGCGGCCAGTCTGACCGATGCGATGAAAGAGATTGAAACCAATTATGAGTTAGCTAATCCTTATATAGAACTTAATTTTAACTTTGGCGCCTCGGGTGCCTTGCAACAGCAGATTGAACAGGGTGCCCCGGCTGATGTCTTTGTATCGGCGGCAACAAAAAATATGAATGCGCTAGTGGATGAAAACTTGATTGCATCGGGCGATCAGAAGAATCTGCTACAGAATTCACTGGTGGCCATAGTGCCAGCAGATGGGACCCACACAGTAACCAGTGAAACGGATCTCACCAGCGACTCCATCAAGACGGTAGCCATTGGGATTCCAGAAAGTGTTCCTGCGGGAACCTATGCCAAGGAAGCTCTGACCAATGCCAAGCTGTGGGATGAACTGGAAAGTAAGCTTGTGCAGGGGAAAGACGTTAGACAGGTTCTTCAATATGTAGAGACAGGTAATGCAGATGCAGGGTTTGTATATAAAACGGATGCTCTTACTTCGGATCAGGTGAAAATTGCGTTTGAGGTGGACAAGAACAGCTATACACCAGCCAACTATCCAATAGGCATTATTGAAGGAACCAAACACCGTACAGAGGCCGAACAATTTTATGCGTATTTACAAACCCCTGAAGTGCTCGATATCTTCGCGAAATACGGATTCACAATTCCGGAATGAATGTGAACGCCATAGACTGGTCCGTATTCTGGTCACCGGTGCGCTTATCGCTTCAGGTTGCATTATTATCAAGCGTAGTGGCCACTGTGCTCGGAATTGCGATAGCCTGGAAGATGTCACGTTCTTCATTTCGGGGAAAGATTCTGCTGGAAACGGCATTTATGCTGCCGCTAGTCCTTCCCCCGACGGTGGTTGGATTTCTGTTACTTGTCATACTGGGGCGTAAAAGTCTGTTTGGACAATGGATTGAAGCCATATTCTCCGCACCGGTTATTTTCACCTGGTGGGCTGCGGTGATTGCTTCGGTGGTGGTTGCTTTTCCACTCGTGTATCAGACGATGAAATCGGGATTCAGTGGTGTGGATCGTGATCTGGAGGATGCGGGTCGTTCGATTGGGGCAAATGAATGGCAGGTCTTTCGTTACATTTCCTTGCCGCTCGCAGGCAGAGCATTGATGACCGCCTTCATCCTGGGCTTTGCCCGGGCACTCGGCGAATTCGGAGCGACACTGATGATTGCAGGCAATATTCCGGGCAAAACACAAACGGTACCCACGGCAATCTATGTCGCTGTAGATTCGGGCAATCAGACCATGGCCTGGGCATGGACTGTTTCCATTATTATCATCTCGTTTCTCATGTTACTGATGACCAGACAGCAGCGAGATGGAAAAAATGACTAATTTGATATGTGTTAATATTATATATAAAATGATGAAAAATCCGTTTTGAGGAAAGAACTTTTTTCCTTAACGCGGATTTTTATTACCAATTTCATATGTACCAATATCAATATCCTGCCAAATTGGTCTTAATGGAAATGTAAAGCTGTTTTAACATAAAAAAATAAAAATTTTCCCGAAATTTAATCGTTCAGTACTCGCTTTCAGTGGGCTTGTTCCTGTAAGATAGAAGTAATGGATTCCAGCCAAGTACTGAAATAAGGAGAGACGACGATGAACACTAAATCTGATTGCGGCGTTTCGTTGCAAATTGATGACTATCTGGATCTTTTGCATTTTGCCATCCAAATTCAGGATCAGGAATGGCAACAATCCCTTATCCGCCAACTCAAAATATTTCAGACGGCGACGGAGCAGCAACGCACACCTGAAGAGGAACTATGGACACGGTTTGATTACATCAACAGCAAACTGACAGGTCTGTGCCACCAGATTCATGCCGCTCATTCCATGGACGAACGCAAGAAGTTCGAGGAACGGATCGGTCTCTTACAATTACAGCGAGTGGAAGTTGCACGTAAAATTAAATGGGCGAGTCGCAGATAGATGAGTAGTGTACACACCAAGTGATGCACCGCCAAAATGGTATAATCAATGAGAGTCATACAAGAAGAAGCCATCCGCCAATCGATATGGGGGATGGCTTTTTCTTGTACTATAGAGAAGTCCTATAACCATATCAGGATGTCCTATTAGTTTAGTTATTGCCCTAAGATGACTTGTAATGATATTCTTTGTTCAACCTAATTCCGACTATACAAGTAAGAATGGTTTGTTAATAGGAAGAGGAATGGGAGTACACATCATATTTGCTGTGATAACAGCCTGTGGAGGAGATTGGGAATGGTTAAAAAACGGGGGATTCAAAAATTCCGGACAGCACTGCTGTTCATTACAATGCTGGCGGTACTGGCTGGATGCAGCACAGGAACTGCAAGTAATGATTCAGAATCTGCTTCGGCAGCAGGCGACACCAAAGTGAAAAAGATCATTGTAGGAACAGGTACACAGTTTCCAAATGTCTGCTTCATTGATGAGAATGGCAAGTTAACAGGTTATGATGTGGAACTGATCCGGGAGATCGACAAACGTTTGCCTGAGTATGAATTTGAATTCAGCACCATGGATTTCAAAAACCTGCTGCTGAGTCTGGAAACAAAAAAAATTGACCTGATCGCTCACCAGATGGAAGTGAATGATGAGAGACAGGCCAAGTTCCTGTTTAATGATGAAGCCTATAATATTTTTCCAAATAAAATTGTCGTAAGTCAGAAAAATGAGGAAGTAAAATCGATTGAGGATCTCAAAGGGAAAAAACTGATTGTTGGTGCTACAAGTAATGCGGCTGTACTTGCTGAGAAATGGAATGCAGCGAACGGCAACGGGATTGATATCGTTTATTCCGGAGCGGGTGAGGATACCATTACCCAGATCAAAACAGGCCGGGTGGATGCCACCATCAGCACGCAGTTTGCCATTGATTATCAGAATAAGGCGGTTGATGCTCAGCTGAAAACGGTAGGAGATGCCCTCTCCAACTCCAAAGTATACTTCATTCTGAACAAAGATGAGCAGGAGCTCAAAACCAAAGTGGACGAAGCGCTCAAAGCGATCAAAGAAGATGGAACGTTAGGCAAACTGAGCACAGAGTGGCTTGGAGCTGACTATACGGTTGAAGAGTAGTCTGAGAAAGGTGTGCAGCGGTAATGGGAAAATCATTTGATCTGTCATTGGTTCTGGATTTCATCCCGGAACTGCTACGATATTTGCATATAACACTGATTGTACTGGGTGGTTCCATCGTGCTCGGACTGGTGGGCGGCGTGCTTCTGGCCGTTCCCCGGCTGTATCGGATTCCGGTACTAAGCCAGTTGGCTACCCTGTACGTCTCATTCATGCGGGGCACACCGATCCTGATCAAATTGTTCCTGGTGTATTATGGACTTCCTGAGTTGCTCAAACCCATTGGCATCGACCTGTCGAGAACCGATCCGTTGTTATTTGTCATTGTGACCTATGCGCTTAGTGATGCGGCATCCTTTGCCGAGATCTTTCGCGGAGCGGTGCGCAGTGTGGATAAAGGTCAGACGGAAGCAGCCTATGCTGCGGGTATGACCACATTCCAGTCTTTTCGGCGGATTGTTGTTCCGCAGGCACTGATTGTTGCTTTTCCGAACATGGCCAATACGTTAATCGGTTCATTGAAGGATACTTCTTTGGCCTTCTCCATTGGTGTCATGGATATGGTGGGCAGAGGGCAGACGTTAATTTCGGCTACATCGCATGCACTTGAAGTGTATATCAGTCTGTCTGTGGTCTATTATGTCATTGTTATTGTGCTTGAAAAAGGATTTGCCTTTGCAGAACGCAGACTCCAGCGTCATGAACGCAAGAGAGTCGTACACAAACCGGCAATTCGAGCCAAACGCCTGAAACGAATAGCGGGGTGAGCATATGTCGATTGATCTCCAGTTTATCTATACATCTTTTTTTCAAATCCTGAAGGCATTGCCACTGACACTTGTCATTACGATTGTTCCGTTGATTGCAGGCTTCGGAATCGGTCTGGCTACAGCTCTGATCCGTATCTATCGCGTGCGGTGGATTCACCGCATTGCTGACTTCTACGTTTCATTCCTGCGTGGAACACCGATGTTGATGCATCTATTCCTCATCTATTACGGTATTCCGATGATTATCGATAAGCTGGCGGAACGTTACGGTTGGGCTTTCCAATCCTCGTCGATTCCTATTCTCGTATTTGTACTGATTGCTTTCTCACTCACTGCGGGCGCTTATATGTCCGAGATTATCCGTTCAGGCATTCTTGCTGTGGATATCGGCCAGATGGAGGCGGCTCACGCTGTAGGTATGAGCACATTCCAGGCTTTAAGACGTATCATCATCCCTCAAGCGATCGGGGCGGTATTGCCTAACCTGTGCAGTATGTTTGTTGGGTTCCTGCATGGATCAACACTCGCTTTTACCGTGTCTCAGATGGACATCCTCGGTAAAGCGGATGTGGTGGCATCCGTCAGTCTGAAGTTTCTGGAGGCCTTTATCGCCGCAGCGTTCATCTATTGGGGGCTGACCATCATTGCCGAGCGGATCACTGCTCTGCTTGAACGTCGGGTTGCCGTGTACAGCAAAGGAGGCGTGTCATGATTACACTAACCAACATACACAAAACTTTTGGCAAGCAGGAAGTATTGAAGGGAATTGATCTGACCGTGGAACAGGGCGATGTCGTAGCGATCCTTGGACCGAGTGGATCAGGCAAAACAACGCTGCTGCGCTGCGTCAATTTTCTGGAACGTGCCGATGAGGGCGAGGTTCAGATCAGTGGATTAACCGTCGATTGCAAGCATGCACGCAAACATGACATTGTGCAGTTGAGACGAAAAACGGCGATGGTGTTCCAGCATTATAATCTGTTCAAACACAAGACGGTGCTGGATAACGTCACGGAAGGTTTAATTATTGCCCAGAAAATGTCCAAAGCCGATGCCCGCACGCGTGCCTTGCGCGTGCTTGAACAAGTCGGACTGTCTGCCAAAATCAATGAGTATCCAAGTATGTTGTCAGGTGGACAACAGCAACGGGTGGGCATCGCCAGAGCATTGGCACTGAATCCCGAAGTGATTTTGTTTGATGAACCGACCTCGGCGCTGGACCCCGAGCTTGTGGGAGAAGTGTTGTCTGTCATCCGCTCCATTGCTCAAGAGGGGATTACCATGATTGTAGTCACCCATGAAATGGGGTTTGCCCGTGAGGTGGCAAATCGGGTTGTTTTCATGGATGGAGGTTCCGTTGTGGAGGAAGGAACCCCGGAAGAGGTGTTTGTACGTCCCAAGCAGGAACGTACTCGCCAATTCCTCAGTCGATATTCTTCCGACTGGAGTTATGTCATCTGACGATATAGGCGCAAGCTGTAGTAACTGACGATCCCGGCCCGGCATATGCTGTAACAGGCAAATGCTGATAGGCCGGGTTTTTCTATGGGTGAAGCAGGCCGTGACGGTAAGGAGGAGGACCATGCAGAGCAAAATCGATGAAATCATCACACATATTGCACACTCTCACCAGCAGATCGCACGTGTGCTGGATGCCAAACGCCAAGTCGCTGTACGCATGTCTGAAATCATCAATCATTTGCCAGATATCGAACCGGAGTTGGATGGCGTTGACGGTCTGCTGGATAGCTCTGGGCAAATCAACAAAAGCATTATCTCTTACTTGGGGGGCCTTGCAGATCTGGAAGAGGCTGTAGCCGAAACGCTGACCCAAGTCATGCGGGAGATCGCGGTTCAAGAGGAAGAATAAGCCCGGAAGGCGGGTGATGGAACATGAGTAGAGAACAGAGTCTCATTCTGATGCTGGACGCAGCAGCCAAAATGCAGTGGAATATTGCCCTGATCCTGGAGGCAAAAGCGATTGAGGCCGAGAAGGTACGGAACTGGACGCTGAATCATTTGAATGGGGATACCTTTCTGACGCATGGGGATCAGGTAGGCGAGCCGCTCAAAATGCATGATCAGCTGGTGGAATTGCTGGAAGGATTAACCCGGATGGAGACCGGACTGTGCAACAATCTCAAAGCGGTGATGGTGCAGAACGATAGCGAAGATGGCGGCGGTATGGACGGTGGCATGTTTGGCGGCATGGATCTGGGAGACATGGGAAAATGAGTCTGATGCGGCGTGAGCAGGAAGCCAAACTGGCGCTCATTGAATCCATTGCACACAGTCAGCAGGCGCTGGCACGCATTCTGGACAGTGTAGCCAGTGTAACCGCTCATTCGGAAGTATCCGCCCGCAGTCTGGCCGAAAACATTCGTTTGCTGAGTCGCTATCAGGCAGAAATGTCTCGTATGGTTACGGGAATCAGGCTGGCCCGAATCCAGCATGGGGAGCCTGGCTTGCCATGGCTCAAAGACCCCGGGTGTGCAATTCGTATCGTTCGGGACATACAGGAGGAATGTTGACATGTTAAAGAAAAAGAAAATACGACTGAGAACCAAAAGAGCTTTGTTAATCCGTGGAGCCCGTCTGCGCAAAATTCGCAAACTGCGTGCGCTCAGAGCCAAACGTGTTCTTCACAAACGTCCACTTAAAGGACGCAGTGCGTGGCTCAAAAAAAAGAAACGTGCGGTACGGCGGCACCGGAGTCCAAAGCCCGTACAACCAGTCGTCCCGGCTACCCCTACCGATCCGAACCCGGACGGTGCGTACAGCCAGGGATACAACGAGGCGTACAACGAGGGATTCAACGCGGGTTTCGCCAAGGGATTCGAGGACGGACATCAGCTGGCTTACAAAGCACAGTAACCGAGTAGATAGGATTATTCCTGCATGGAATGATACCTGTATAACAGTTAGCCCGGGGGACAGATCCCTCCGGGCTATTTGCATCGCCGCAAAAGCGGACATGCCCGTACAGGCGGATGTGGAGGGCATGCGCCAATTTTGCGCCTTGCAGGACACCCGTCCATGATGCATCTGACCCCGAGGCATATCCTTTAGAGGGAAGACCAATCTCGGGGAGAGTCTGGAAGTGAGATCTCCTGAAGGAAGACAGGGTGAATAATGTGGCAAAACGAAGGCACCGTCCGCTGACCGAAGCGGAAACGGCTTACCGCGGCGGATATGCAGAAGGCCGCAGATTTGGCGGCTGTCAAGCCATGATGGAGCGGGTGCAGATGTTTGAACCGACCCTGCGGGACATGAAGGTGTTATATATCCCGCAAGGATTCGATGCCATCGATGAAGGTGTCACCTTGGCTCTGCAGCAATCTGTACGTGAATGCGTTGTTGGATCGCCAGCAGCGATGTTGCAGGAAGCCAGTCACCATCGGCCCGATGTTGTGCTCGTTATGAATGGTCTGCATGTATTCCCCGCAGATCATGTAGAGCAGGTGAATGGCATACGTGCACTCGGTATCCGAACTGCCGTGTGGTTTGTGGATGATCCGTATTTCACCGAAGATACAACGTCCCTTTGTCAGCATTATGATGTCGTGTTCACGCATGAAGAGGCCGCCGTACCCTTCTATCTGGGACATGGAGCGAACCAGGTCATCTATATGCCACTCGCGGTGAATCCAGGCATGTTTCAACCGCGGCGCGCCGCACCGCAGCATCAGCACGACATTTGTTTTATCGGTACCGGATTCTGGAACCGGATTGCCTTGTTTGATGAGCTGGCCCCTTTTCTAGCGGACAAAAAGGTATTCATTGCGGGTAGCCAGTGGAATCGGTTGACACGCTATGATGTACTAGGCCGTTTCATCCACGAAGGATGGATTGCTCCTGGAGAGACAGTAGATTATTACAATGGCGCCAAGATTGTCATTAACATTCACCGGACTTGCGAGAATGGGGAAGACAATCGCAATACACATCATCTTAAAGGTCACTCGATTAATCCACGCACGTATGAGATCAGCGCCTGCGGCACAATGCAGATTACGGATGCACGTGCAGATTTACCCCGTTATTATAAGCCGGGATATGACATCGAGACGTTCACCAACGCAGCAGAACTTCAGCGCAAAATCCACTATTATCTGAAGCATGAAGAAGAACGACAGGCGATGGCGTGGCGTGGACTTCTCACCACGATGAACCAGCATACATTCACTCGCCGGATCGGTCAGTTGCTGGAACATTTGTAATCCCCGTCTGAAGTGCAACATCAACAAGAATCCTATCCCAAAAAATAAAGGAGTGGCGGTATGTCTCTCAAACACCGTAAAACCAAAAAGGTTCATGCACCCGTACTGAGCCTGGCTGATCAAGCACGCAAAAATGGGCAACATGCCGGATATGACGCAGGTAAGGAAGAAGGATATCTGCGCGGTCGCGCCAACTATATTGTGAATTGTGCACAGGAACCGTTGCCTTTCCGACAGCTTCACGTGCTGTATGTATCCTCGGGTAAAGGCTTCCCTTACTCCCCGTTGGATGAGGCCATTATGGCCACGCTACAGGGTATGGTAGCTCAAGTAACCCTCTCTGATCCGCGTCAACCGATTTCTGAAATTGCGCTGCAGACGCGTCCTGATCTTGTGCTTGTGCTGGATGGAATGGATATCCCCATCGAGCATATCGATGCGATTCGCCAAGCGGGCATTCAGACGGCGATCTGGCTCACGGATGACCCGTACTATACAGATATGACGCTGGATATTGTGACACATTTTGACCATGTCTTCACGTTGGAACTGAACTGTATCGATCTATATCGACAAATCGGCTGCGCGTCCGTTCACTACCTCCCTTTTGCCGCATTTACTAATCATTACTTTCCGATTACAACTCCTTCCCCGTTAAAACGGGATGTCAGCTTTATCGGCTCGGCCTACTGGAACCGGGTATACTTCTTCAATCCGATCATGCCTCAGTTGATGTCACACAATACGGTATTTAACGGAATCTGGTGGGACCGTCTGCCTGACTATACTGCCTATGGCGAGAAGATTGAGCTCGGGCGCTGGATGAGTCCGCCGGAGACCAATGATGTGTACAATGGCACCAAAATTGTCATCAACCTGCATCGATCCCACGAAGATGATTCCGTCAATAATAATCACCTCAAAATCGCGCCAGCTTCACCGAACCCGAGAACGTTTGAAATTGCCGCGTCCACGACGCTACAGCTGACCGACGCCCGGGATGACATTGCGCGTTTCTACAAACCGGGTGTGGAGATTGAGACATATTCCTCGCCGCAGGAGTTACTCGACAAAGTGGAATATTATCTTACTCATGAAAAGGAACGCCGTGAGATTGCACTTCGTGGACTTGAACGTACACTGAAAGACCACACGTATGGCAAAAGAATTAATGAAATGTTAACCATCATATTCCCTTAATTCTGGCCGGGAGGAGGTGTGCACAGTACCCTGTATCGGATAATCGTGTACAGGGTCCGTGCGGCCATGGCAACGAAACCAAAGATGATGTTATTTTCACATGTGTGCAATACTCGCAGCATTACAGGTGCCGAGAAGCTACTGCTTCATTTTATGAGAGAGATCGGCACGATATTTGAATGTGTGCTCGTAGCCCCTCAGGAGGGGAAGCTTGCGGGGCTTGCGCGGAGATTCGGCATTCAGGTCAAAATATGCACTCTGCCGATGCTTCACGGTGTGTACACACCTTACCTGGGCATTGCAGATGATGCGGAGCATCTTCGCCA
Source organism: Paenibacillus sp. FSL R5-192 (assembly GCF_000517845.1). Classification (NCBI taxonomy): domain Bacteria; kingdom Bacillati; phylum Bacillota; class Bacilli; order Caryophanales; family Paenibacillaceae; genus Paenibacillus; species Paenibacillus sp. FSL R5-192. The sequence continues at coordinate 226,325 of NZ_ASPR01000048.1, forward strand.
TACACCAGCGTATCAGGAAGCAGTCTCCCTCATACGGGAGACTGCTCCCGATATGGTGTTAACGAACACCTGCGTTAATGTGATGCCGGCTGTAGCGGCAAAGTCCCTTCAGATTCCGGTCATCTGGAAAATTACCGAGATCATTCATACAAATGAACATACAAACGAGGCAATCCAGATGATTGGGCGTTACGCGGATTGGATTATCGGTATATCCGAGACAGCGGTAGCCCCATTCCACGAAGCCGGCATAGGTGACAAAGTGACCATTATCTCCCCAACTTGGGAACCCGCGCTACCAGCACCGGACCGCTGGGTTCATCTGCGCGAACGCAAGCGTAAGGAGCTCGGTTTCAAATCATCGCAGACCTGTATCGGTTATATTTCTTCATTTATATATGATGCCAAAGGGTTGAAACCTTTTGTAGATATGGCCTTGAGGATCTGTGAAACACATTCGCGCTGTCGCTTCTGGATCATCGGGGCACCATCGGATAAAAAGTATTACGACGAGTGTGTATCACGGGTGAAAAAATCCGGGTATTCACGCCGGTTTACCTTCACCACATTTGAAGAGAACGTATCTCTGGCGTATACCGCGATGGATATCCTGGTCATCCCAAGCATGGTCAAAGAAGGGTTTGGCATGACCGCACTGGAGGGTCTCTATTTTGCCAAACCGGTCATCGCTTTTGCTCAGGGTGGACTGAAGGAATTAATGGAATCCGTAGGCAGTGATGCATTTTTGGCCCCGCCGGGTGATACCGAAGCGCTTGTCACCTTGGCAACAACCTTGCTGAATGATGCAGAGCTGGCCTCGAATACGGGGTGGCGTAATCGGACAGAAGCGGAAAGGCTCTACGGCGTTGAAACCTACCGAACGAAACTGCATACGATGGTGACACAGTGGTTATTGCGTTTTCCCGGATGGTTTGCTTATATCCAACCTCCGAATGGACCTGTGTATACCTATGGGGAGGGAGGACTACGCACTGTACTGGTTCTGGAGCCGACTACGGTTCGGGCACTATTATTCCCACTGACCGTTATACAGGCGTTGCCACATTCCTCATTACCTCCAATCGCATTGGGTCACGATGCTCCTGCTGCCTCAAGTACTGTCCCGGCTGCAAAGCCGATTCAACAGAGGGGCAAAACGCGGAAACGTCGTCGCAAGCCACTTGCACCTCATTCACGCCGAGACCGTGAGGGGCTGAAACGTACTTCCGGAACTGGCAGACGTAAGGGGAGAACCCGTACAACGAAGGGACCGCGTCCACATATGGGAAAATCGGCTAGTCGCAGACGCAAATCTGCCAAAGCGGGACGTAGCCGAGCAGGGCGCAAGGGTTCCAATACAAGATGAAGGCAGGGATTACGATGAAGATCATGACGGTGCTGGGTACGAGACCTGAGATCATACGGCTCAGCCTGATCATCTCCAAGCTGGACCAGTACGCGTCCAAACATATTCTGGTGCATACGGGACAGAACTTCACGGAAAGTCTCAGCGGTCTCTTTTTCAAGGAAATGGGCCTGCGCGCACCGGATTACGTTCTTCAGGATGAAGCGGCCACTCTGGGACGACAGCTATCCTCGATGTTTACGCAGATGGAAGATCTGATATTGCAGGAGAAGCCTGATAAATTGCTGCTGCTCGGCGATACCAATAGCGCATTATGTGCAGTATTGGCTGAGCGCATGGGTGTTCCTGTTATTCATATGGAAGCAGGCAATCGTTGCTTTGACCTGGATGTGCCTGAGGAGAAAAATCGTAAGGTTATTGATGCCATCTCCACCGTTAATATGCCTTACACGGAACAGAGCAAGAAACATTTGGTCAGCGAAGGGGTACCAAGCAGGCGCATCGTGCTAACGGGCAATCCCATCTATGAAGTCATGCAGCACTACGACGCGCGAGTAAGTTCCAGCAAAATACTCAAAAAGCTCAAGCTGAAGTCCGGGCAATACTTCCTGGTTACTGCCCATCGAGCCGAGAATGTGGATCATGCCCCTCATTTGCTGGAGATTATGAAAGGGCTGAACCAGGTCGCAGAGGAACACGGGTTGCGTGTGATCTGCAGTATTCATCCGCGTACAGCGATCCGGATTGCGGAGCATCTGCATCTGGAGATGAACCCGCTGGTGGAGTTTCACGAGCCGTTTGGATTCTTCGACTTTGTAATGCTTGAACGTCATGCACGCTGTGCGCTTACGGATAGCGGTACCGTGCAGGAGGAGTGTTGCATTATGGGCGTGCCGACCGTAACGATGCGTCGAACTACCGAGCGGCCGGAAACGGTCGATTGCGGCAGCAATGTAGTCTCCGGTCTGGATGCCGCGCGCATCGCTGATTGCGTGAAAGTCATGACAAAGATGTCTAGCGACTGGGATTGCCCGCAAGGTTACAAAGCCACAGATGTATCCAGTAAAGTGGTTAAATTTCTGCTTGGAGGGAAAATGCATGTTTGAAAATAAGCGTATACTCGTGACTGGTGGTACAGGATCATGGGGTTATGAACTTGTGGCTCAACTACTGCCCCAGCAGCCCAAAGAAATTATTGTATATTCCCGGAACGAGTCTAGCCAAGTGGCTATGAGTCGTGAATTTGAAGACCCACGTCTTCATTTCCGGATTGGAGATATTCGTGACAAGGACGCCTTGACGGCGGCTTGCCAGCATGTGGACTATGTATTTCATCTGGCTGCGCTCAAGCATGTTCCGGTGTGTGAAGACCAACCGTACGAAGCACTCAAAACCAATGTGATTGGTACACAGAACGTAATTGAGGCCGCTATTGAGAACAAGGTGGAAAAAGTAATCTATATCTCGACTGACAAAGCTGCCAATCCGTCCAACTTCTATGGCATGACAAAAGCGATCGGCGAGAAATTAATTGTATATGCAAACTTGTTACACAGCGATACCAAGTTTGTTACGGTACGGGGCGGGAATGTACTGGGAACAAACGGAAGTGTGGTACATCTGTTCAAGAATCAGATCCGCCAGAAAGGGCAGGTCTCCATCACGGATATGAGTATGACTCGATTCTTTCTTACGCTGAAGGATGCAATTACCTTGCTGTTCAAAGCTTCGGTGGAAAGTGTCGGCGGAGAGATCTTTGTCATGACGATGCCTACCTGCAAAATCGTTGATCTCGCGGAAGTGCTGATTGAGGATTCCGGTGTGGAGAATGTGAGCATTGTGGAACGTGGCATTCGTCCAGGGGAGAAAATCCATGAAATATTGATGAGTGAATTCGAGAGCATGACCACCGTTGTTTACGATGAGCAGTACCTGGTAATTCTTCCTACCCTGGGCATACCGGGCCTGCGTGAACATTATACCAATTGTCCCCCGGTCTCCTTTAACAGTTTCAGTTCTGAACACCAACTCATGACCAAAGAGGAGATTCGTGAAATTCTGAAACGCGGAGGATTCTTGTCATGAAACTGCTGATACTTGGTGGAAACGGAATGGCCGGCCATATTTTGGTCGACTATTTCCGCCGTCAAGGTGTACACAGCGTCTTCTACACATCTCGGGATGTAACAGACCCCAATGGTCTGCTCCTGGATGTGAACGACAGCTTCATGGTTGATCGATTGGTAGAAGCTGTGCACCCGGATGTGATTATTAATGCTGTAGGTGTGTTGAACAACTTCGCAGATGAGGACAAAATTACTGCATATCATATTAACGGTTTCCTGCCACATCGTCTGCGGCGGGTTGCAGATACGATTGGTGCACGCCTGATTCATATCAGCACGGACTGTGTGTTCAGCGGAGAACGGGGAGCATACCGGGAAGATGATGTTACGGATGGGACTTCAGCTTACGCCATCACCAAAGCACTTGGCGAAGTTCAGGATGAAGGTCATCTGACGATCCGTACGTCCATCATTGGACCCGAGATTCGCCAGGGCGGCATTGGTCTGATGCAATGGTTTATGTCCAGCACAGGTGAAGTTGGGGGGTATACCCGCGTATTCTGGAACGGTGTGACCACCCTTGAGCTGGCCAAATGGGTAGACCATTACCTGTCCTCATCGGTTAGTGGTCTGATCCACTTAGCTCATCCGGCACCTGTCAGCAAGCATGACCTGCTTGTATTGTTCAAGCAGACCTGGGATAAGCAGGATGTGACGATTGTGCGTGATGACAGTGTAGTGCAGGACCGTACGCTGGTGTCCACTCGCGAGGATGTGAAGACAGACCTGCCGGATTATTCTACAATGCTGAAGGAGTTGGCATTATGGATGGAGCAGAGCTGAGAGGCAAAAAAGTGCTGATTACAGGCGCTTCCGGTTTTACCGGGCGACATGCCGTATCTTATTTTCGGGAAGCGGGTGCAGTGGTTGCAGCGGTAGTCCGGAGGCCGGATGTGTATTCATTCGGTAAAGGTGCACAAGTCCATGTCTGTGATCTGAACGATAAACAGCAAGTACGTCATCTGATCGGCGAGGTGCAGCCCGACTATGTGCTGCATCTCGCTGGCAAAAATTCAGTGCCTGATTCGTGGTCTGATCCGCTACTGGTCCTGGAGACCAATGTGATGGCCGTGCTGTATCTGCTGGATGCGCTTCGCAGTTGTCCGACAGCACGAACCGTTATTGTAGGATCGAGGTTAAAATATACGCCGGAACCTGGCCGGATTCCCCAGCCTCCGCATCCATACAGTCTCAGCAAAGCGCTGGAAGAGATGGTGTCCTTGTCGTGGATGTCGCTCTTCGGACAACAGATCATGCTGGCGGAGCCAGGCAATCTGATTGGTGCGGGTCCTTCCACAGGCATCTGTTCACTGCTTGCACGCCATGTTGTTGCCTGTGAGCAGGCGGGGAAAACCGAGGCATTCCGTCTGTCCGGACGGGACAATACCCGTGACTTTCTGGATGTGCGGGATGCAGTCAGAGCGTATGCAACCCTCTTGATACAAGGGTCCAGTGGTACAGTATACCCGGTGGTGTCTGGAGTTGAGCGCAGTCTTGGTGAAATTGCAGAACTGCTGTTGTCCATGACAGAAGCGGAAGTTCCTGTTCGCTGGGATGGGGCATCTTCTGGTCCGGATGGTTCGGGGAAACAAGAGGAATTATCACTGCTGCGCAAGCTTGGCTGGCAGCCGATGATTCCATTTGCCACATCGCTTCAGGATATCCTGAGTGATGTTCGTGTCCAGCAAGGGAGGACGACAAGTTGAATCCGAGAGTATCCATTGTCATTCCATTCTACAACTGCCCTTATGTGCCTCAGGCGATTCAGAGTGCGCTGAACCAGACGTATCCCCATGTGGAGATCGTTGTTGTGAATGACGGTTCAACCCGGCATGCAGAGTTGCTTCAACCCTATCTTCCTTATATTCATGTGCTTGGCAAAAGCAATGGCGGGACGGCTTCGGCACTTAATCATGGCATACGCCATGCCTCTGGTGATTATGTAGCCTGGCTCAGTTCGGATGATTATCTGTACCCGGATAAAATTCGTTATCAGCTGGAGTTTATGCAACGCGAGAATGTGCTCGTCTCACATACAAACTTTCACTATATCAACGAGCATTCGGCAGTTACCAGAATGCATGGTGGGCCTGAACCGATGTCGGATATGGATTTACTACGACGGTTTGTTAACGGCAATCCAGTGAATGGTTGCACGGTCATGATTCGCAAGGATCTCTTTAGCGGAGTGGGGCTGTTCGATGAACTTCTTCCCTACACCCATGATCTGGATCTCTGGATGCGTATTGTACTGAACGGTCATCGGTTCCCATACCTGAATGAACCGCTTACTGCCTATCGGTGGCATGGGGGAATGGGATCGGTACGTCATGCGGATGTCATCGGCAGAGAGGCATCCATGGTATGGTCCAGATATCGGGAACCGCTGTTGCAGCGAATAGCGACGCTTGGCGGGTAGCGTAGGGAGGGCAGTTAAGAAAGCCAAAAGATGGCTGATTAACGCCCTCTTTGCGCAGCATTTTACCTAAGACAGTAAGAGGAGGGGAAGGCCCGAATGGAGCCAAAAGTATCGATCGTCATTCCTTTTTACAATTGTGCTTATATCGAGCAGGCTGTTCACAGTGCCATTCACCAGACGTATCCGCATATCGAGGTCATCGTGGTGGATGATGGGTCAACCGAGCACGTGGAGCGGCTACAGCCATTCATGGATTCCATCCGCTATATTCGCAAAGAAAACGGTGGAACCGCGACAGCATTAAATGAGGGCATCAAGCAGGCAACAGGGGATTACTTTGTTTGGCTCAGCTCAGATGATGTGATGCTGCTGGATCGGGTGGAGAAGCAACTGAAGTTTATGCGCGAGGTTAAGGCTTCATTCTGCCATGGTGCCTACCATTATGTGAATGAGAAGAGTGAATGGTTGGATACGGTGCATCCGGAAGTGGGAAGTCGTCTGGAGATGTTGCAGGTACTGCTGGAAGGTTGTCCGATCAACGGCTGTACTGTCATGTTAGAGATGGAAGCATTCGAGCGGTTTGGACTGTTCGACACTGATTTTCGCTACACCCATGACTATGAGATGTGGATGAGGCTGTTTCCAATGTATGAGCTGTTCTACTACAATGAACCTCTGATGTGTTACCGATTGCATGAGTCAATGGGAACCAAACGTCACTTCAAGGCACTGGTTGCCGAGATGGAAAAAGTTCAAGAGAAGCATCGGCCTATTCTGTTTAACTTACTTCAGGTTGGCGGGTACTGGAAGTAGATGGATTTGGCAACGATGGCTGAATGGAATAGGTGTTAAATGGACAGGAGAGCACCCTTATGAAACGCTTTTTAAGTGTTATAAGTGGAAGCTCTTTTTTTGCTTTATGGACAGATACGTGGACACAAAGGGTGATCGATTGCTGAAGTCTCTGTATAATGAAATGATTCATACACGGAAGGGACTGGACTATGCGCAGATATCAATATCTTAAACCCAACTATTAATAAACTAATGGAGGTAAGAGTATTGATTACAGAGTTATACACAGAACGGTTATATTTGCGAAAAATGAACGTATCGGATGCGGCCAGCTTGTTTAAAATTTGGTCTGATCCGGATGTAACTAGATTTATGAATATCACTCATTTTACGGATGAAAATCAAGCTATAGCCATGATTAATTTTCTGAATGATCTTGCTCAGGAAAACAAGGCCATTCGGTTCTCTATCCTTGTGCAAGAGTCCAACGAAATCATAGGTTCATGTGGTTATAATACACTGGATTTTGACAATCTCAAAGCAGAAATTGGGTATGACATTGCCAGATCACACTGGGGGAAAGGATATGCTACGGAAGCGATCTCTTCTTTATTAGCTCATGCATTCTCGACTATGAAGCTGAATCGTATTGAGGCAAAGGTTGACCCCGATAATGTGAATTCTATCAAGCTATTGCAAAAGCTCAATTTCACATACGAAGGCACCCTCAGAGCATACGAGAGGGCAGGCGAAACGTTCAGTGATCTGAATGTGTATTCCAAGTTGGCGACAGATTAAAACGATCTGTAATAGCGTGTTCTCGGTCCGTTAGAACACATTTGAAGCGAGAAGGGGGTGTCCTCAGTCATTCATATGACAGATGGGACACCCCTTGTTTGATATTTCGGCATGTTATATGAAGACGGCATATCATTGGACAACTCAATCTTTTGAATTCATGATCGCCATGGATGCAGGATCGGGAAATATATATCCTTTAGGCAGCTTTTTCATCAATTCATTCATTACAGCGTAATCCACGTTGATGTGAGGTGTGGAAACTGGAGTCGAAAACCAGCGATTGTATAGATCACTTGGTACAAGTAACGTCATATTGTATGTCCTCCTCTGTAGATGGCTTCTTGGTAGACTTGAAATGTACGAAATCCCATCACTTCCAGTGAACGATTTTGTTCAGCCCAAGCTTTCGCCGCCGCCCCCACTGTTCTTCGGGTAACATCATCCTCAAGTAGTGCATCCAACAGTTCACGGAGCGAGTCGACATCCTGCGGAGGAACAACCCATCCCGTACGTCCAGGTTCAACCATCTCGGGCATGCCGGCTGTGCCACTGACGATAACAGGTACACCCGCCAGTTGCGCTTCAGTAACGGAGAACGGCTGGGTGTCCTGCAGACTGGGCTGGACATAGATATCTGCATGGCGCAGGAAGGAAGGAATATTGTCCAGCTTGCCCCAGAACACAACATCGGCTCCAATCCCCGTTGACGCGGCCTGTGAACGCAATTCATCGGTTAGATTGCCTTCTCCTGCGATCCAGCAGACCCAATCGGAACGTTTATTTTTCAGACTGGCTAAGGCCTTGATTAACACATGAACGCCCTTGATGTATTCAAGTCGTCCGGTAAAGGCAATGACTTTCTTGCCCGCAGGTGGTCGCTGGCGGAACTTCACAGCTGCTGAGGCACGGTAGGCTGGCAGATCTACAGCATAGGGAATCTGTCTGAACTTTGATTCAGGAACGGCAAGCTCTGTAAGCGTACTCTTGATCCAGTGGCTTGACACGAGAATGAGCTCGGACTGTGCTGCACTACGTTCTTCCAATGAGAGAAAATAACGTCCACGCTTGGATTGCAAATATGAAGGGAGAGTAAGCTGTGGGTTGGAATTTTGAGCATCGTAAAAGGCTTCGCGTGCAAGAGCGCCATGATAGCTTGTAACCAGTGGGATATTGCGGTTCAAGATGCGTTTTATGGCTACGGCAGCTACCGGATCTTGCGCATGAATAACGTCATAGTCCTCCACCCCCAGATAAGCGGCTGCCATCTCGAAGGCATATCTATTCAGTTCATAATAAGCGAGAAGAGGATCAGCAGTGAATTGTGGCAGATCAGTCGGATTGAGTTTGGCTTGCAGCATGTGCCACACCTTATCCTTGGAGAAAGCGCGGTTCAGATTACGAACATATACTTCGTTATTGGCACCATTTGTGCCCATGATATCAACCTCTACACCAAGTGCGATTAACCTGTCGGCCAGTTGTTTAACATATGTCCATATGCCTCCCATATGTGTAAGCTCCCAATACGTAACGAGCAGAACTTTCATAGCTACCTCCTTGTCACGGCCTGCACCGGCCGAGCTTCTATCCTTTTATTCTATGAAAAAAGAGGACCGGAAGGTCGGGCATTTCCGTGTAATTGGTCGAAAATGGGTGAATGCAAATGGCAATGGACGAGAGGAAGCATATCCTATGTACAGGAAGGGTTCGTGTGCTCCGAAGGAGGGATCTACAGTGGCGGTATATTTACTTGAGATTCATGAGAATCTGTTACAGACATTTGTTCCCGTCAAGTACATGGATGTGGAGTTGGCCTATGTGGGCGGCGAGGAAGGGACGGATGTATTTGTTGGTGGAGCCAGTATTCACGGAGAACTGTATCGACACCTTTTTCACCTAACGTCAAATTCGGGGGGAGCGGGCGGTAATCAGGTCATTCATAATCTGGATGTGTCATCCGAGCCTTATGAACTGAGGATCATCAGCAACAGTTCTTCACCGAAGCATCTGGTTATTCGAATATATTGCAGAAGTATTCACGGTCAGACATTGGGCATACTGTCAGAATATCAGATGATGAAGGTTGCAGATTGATATGGACATCATTGCATAATCATGATTAACCAACGTGTGGAGCAGGGAAGGTGCCTGTTCCATTTTTTTGTGGTGCATCCATAGTAGAATTGTCTGAAAAAATAGCTTGACAGCAAAGGTATTTTCATTAGAATTAGATCAGTATTAAACGAAAGTTTAAAACGACGATTTAAAACGATAGTTTGAAATTAGTCGTCAATATAGGCTGAGTGAGACGCATGGATAAGCCTGCGATCTACTGGCTGGAAAAGAGTGTGGAGAACGTGAAAGAACAAACAGCAGTACCCCAGGAGCCGGCAGAGTTTTCGCTTAAAGCCATTATACTGCCACTCCTGGCTATTATCGTCGGTATGATCATGGTTATACTGGACAGCACGGTGGTGAACGTGGCCATTCCGAATCTCGTTCAATATTTCGAAACGGATCTTAAAACGATCCAATGGACGGTTACGGGTTACACCTTGGCTTTGTCTGCAGTTATTCCACTGGCAGGCTGGTTAACGGACCGTTTTGGTGCCAAAAGAGTATTTCTGTTCACGATTGCCATGTTTACCTTGGGTTCTGTATTATGCTCGATCGCTCAATCACCTGAGCAATTAATCATTTACCGTATCATTCAAGGCCTTGGTGGAGGCATGGTTGCTCCTATTGGTATGGCGATGGTCTTTCGTCTGGCTCCGCCTGAGCGAAGAGGTTCCATCATGGGGATGCTGGGAATTCCGATGTTGCTTGCCCCCGCATTGGGTCCGGTGTTGTCCGGGTGGTTTATTGAATCACTGAGCTGGCACTGGATCTTCCTGATTAACTTGCCAATTGGTATTGCAGCTTTCATTCTATGTATCAAGTTTTTGCCGGATACAGATCGTGGACGCACACCTGCACTGGATCTGCTCGGCATGATTCTGGCGCCAATTGCGTTCTCGATGCTGGCTTACGGTGTGAGTGAGGGCGGAACGAGCTGGACGTCTGCAACAACTTTGACGGGTGTCATTGTGGGTGGTGTAGCGCTCATTTTGTTCATTATTGTGGAGCTTCGTCATCAAAATCCATTGCTCGAACTCCGGGTATTCAAATCATCTGATTTCTCACGGGGAATTATTCTCGCATGGGTGTCACAAGTGGCGCTGTTCGGTGCGATGATCCTGATCCCGCTTTATTTGCAGCAGATCAAAGGGTACACTGCACTGGAAACAGGATTGATTCTACTGCCACAGGCATTGGCTTCCGGAGTGGGTATGCCGCTTGGTGGTCGGTTGTTTGATAAAATCGGTGCTAGACCTCTGGCCTTTGTGGGTCTGGGTATTATTTCGGGAGCATTGTTTATTCTGTCCTCCATTACGGCAGAGACAGGTCTTGGCCTGATTATAACGGCTCTGGTCATGATGGGTCTGGGTATGGGCTTGTCCATGATGCCACTCAATACGCATGTATTAAATGCTGCACCGCGCAAGTTGGTTGGACGGGTTACACCGCTCACGGCTGCTGCACAGCAAGTAGTCGTGTCCTTTGCGGTTGCAGGGCTTACAGGCTTCCTGACTTCAAGAATCGCAGACAATACAACGAGTACAGAGCCGACCGCTATCGTGCATGGTTTGGTGGCTGGTTTCAATGATACGTTCTTCCTGGCCGCGTGTATTGCATTGTTCGGATGTTTGCTCAGTCTGATTCTGCGGAAACCAAAACCGATGCCGGAAGAAGAACTTCAAAATGGCGACAAGCCTGATCCCGCGATGATGATGGGACACTAAGATTTTATAAAAACCATACTAAGGCAGTTCAGAGAAATTTTGCTGAACTGCCTTTTTTGCTATGCTCAATGGAAAATTCGCAGTGCTGTCATCATTTCACGGAAAGAAATGGCATATCGATCTGGTGAAAAAGACAAGCTCATATGCTGTCTGCCCTGAATGCGAATATACTCACGCAATTTCTTGTTATTCATGAGGTCCCTTGCTTCGGCTACAGCGGCCTCTACATTTCCAATTGGATAAAACTTACCAGTCTTATTATGTGTGATAAATGAACGCACACCATCCGAATCCGTGCTGAGCACCGGGCAGCCACAACTGATAGCTTCAGCGACGGCATAACCAAATCCTTCAAGCAGGGAAGTGGATAACATGATGCCCCCTGAAGCGGCAATCATGGAATAATATGCAGGCATCTGAGAGTGAGGAACATTGATGAAGATCCCAATCCGATCCTCAAGCCCGTATTCTGCCAGCATGTGCCGGAACATGACTTCATCTTCTGGATTAGCCAAAGTTGGATCGTGGAACAACCATAGTCTGGCTTCCGGATTTTTTTTGACAATTTCACTCGATATGATTAGATATTCACGCCAGTTTTTGTTGTGTTCAAGTCGTCCTACCCAAGCCAGCACCGGATAGGGTGGGGTATCCACCAAGATTGGTGCGAAGGTGTCTGTATCCAGCATATTGGGAATAACAAACCGATGAAGCCAAGGACAGATATGAATGAACATATCCAGCAGGTGGTCTGTGGGAGGTATAACGGCAGCATCACAATGAGCTTGGAGGTATGGGACACCCATCTGTATCGTTTCCAGAGCTTGATCGCGTGCTCCGAGTCCCTGCGCTTCAAAAATAATTCGTCCGGTATAACCAAGTCCTCTCAAGCGGCCAGGCATAGCGATGTCTGAAGTGGCAATGATGGCATCATAATGATGAGTATGGATGATATGATGGATATCCTCGTCACTGGATGCGGTGAAAATGGGTGTATCACTGTTGTTCTGCAATCCCGAGCCTGTGCTGAGATACAATAGGTGCGCTTCAATGCCATGGCGTTTCAGAACAGCGGTGCGCAGTCGATTTAACGTATCCACGCCACCGCTCGGAACATAAAACGTGAATAATACTTTCACACGATTCACCCTCTGACTTTTGGTCAGGAGCACATTCTCCTGTACTCTATGTTACGTTGGCTTTAAGCGCAGGGTGTGGGTGTTGGTCAGAATGTTCACATTTTGGACAAATATTTTTAAGCTGCCTTTTAAGTGTCATTAAGCTGAGGCTAGGATAGCTCACGTAATATACAAGGAACTTCCCGTGTCTATCATCTATTACATAAGTTCAACATAACATTTACACGATAACGGAGAGGGCAGAAATAACTTGAAGAAGCGAAGCGTTCACCTTTATCAGCGGATTTTTCCTTCTGAAATGAAGGAATCAAAAAAATCTGGGGATAACAGTGATCGGAAGGTTATTCTGTCATCGGAGTGCAAGTGTAATATTTTCAGTTGAATTTATATCACGAACGATGGTGCACGGGTATTTTAACGGGAAAGGATGAATGATGTGCTCGAAGTGAAACAGGTCAGCAAAGTCTACGAAGGGCAACGCGGCGTACATCAACTGGATTTCACCATGGAACGTGGTGAGATTGTTGGCTTTCTCGGACCCAATGGTGCCGGAAAAACAACAACGATGCGTATGATTACGGGTTATCTGCATCCAACCGCGGGTTCCATTATGGTGGATGGGGTATCGGTGCATGAGCAGGGTCAGCGTGTTCGTTCCAAGATTGGGTATCTGCCTGAAACGCCGCCACTCTATCCGGATATGACCGTGCAGTCCTATCTTAAATTCGTAGCCAATTTGCGAGATGTCCCGGCACGTGAGGTTAAGCTGCGGGTCAGTGAGATGGTTAGCAGACTGGGACTTCAGGGTCGGGAAAGGCAAATGGTACGTGGGTTATCCAAAGGATACAAACAACGCCTTGGGCTAGCAGGAGCCATTATTCACAAGCCAGATCTGCTGGTTCTGGATGAGCCAACATCGGGCCTTGATCCAAACCAGATTATCGAGATCCGGGATTTAATCCGAGAATTGGGCGAGAACCATACGGTGCTGCTCAGTACGCATATTTTGCCTGAAGTGAGCACGCTCTGTAATCGAATGTTGATCATTAATCAGGGACAGCTCGTGCTGGATGGTTCACCTCAGCATTTCGAATCAGCAATGGGGGATCAGTTCAAGGTATCGATAGAAGTGAAGGCCACTGCGGAGCAATTACATAATGTGCTGACACCATGGGAGAAGGTGCGGAGTGAAGTCATTCAAGCGTCGGATGCGAATCCCACCAAAGATAGTTCACTTAATTCAGATTCAGCGAATACGGTTAAAATGCTGCTTACTGGAGAAAACTCGGAAGATTTCCGGCAGGAGCTGTTTTACCTTTTGTCAGGTGCAGGTTTACCGATACTGGAGATGAAGAAGGAGAATCTGAGTCTGGAGCAAATCTTCCTGAAGCTGACCACAACCGAAACAACGGACACAGACGTGAATTTGGCAGATGTGGATAAGGTTGATGGGAAACAGACGAATCAGGATGTAACTTCGGACATTGACTCGTCGAGCATATCAGAAACATCGGCGAGTACATCAGCCGATACTTCGCCCCATTCTCGCAAAGGGGAGGACTCCAAATGAGACGAATGATGGCGGTATGTAATAAAGAGCTACAAGCTTATTTTCTGTCACCAACGTCCTATTTTGCTTTTGCCGTATATGTACTGATGACCAGTCTGTTGTTCTATTCAAGCTTTGTATATTACCAGCCGAGTATTGTTGATTATCGTCTCGTGTTGGGCGATACGTTGTCCATGCTGCTGTTTGTCGTGCCATTGTTAACGATGCGACTGGTTGCAGAGGAATTTAGACAGGGAACGGATGAGTTGTTGCTGACTTCTCCGGCACGGGTAACAGAAATTATTTTTGGCAAATATCTTGCTTCTCTGGCCATTCTGGTCGTGCTCATCCTGTGTAGTCTGGTGTATCCATTCATCATGTCGTTCTATGGGACATTGGATATGACGACGGTATGGATGTCTGCACTGGGGTTATTTTTCCTGGGCGGAAGCATGATGGCGATTGGACTGTTCGCTTCTACATTATCCCAGCATCAGATGGTGTCTGCGGTGGCGGGTTTTATTATTTTGCTCGTTTTGTGGATGCTTGATTCATTCGCAGGCAATACAGGTTCTGCTTTGCAACAGTGGCTGGACCCATTTGCACTGACTAACCGGTTCGACAGCTTCATGAAAGGTGTACTTAGTGGACCGGATATCTTGTATTATGTCACCCTTTCGGGTGTGTTTCTGCTGTTAAGCATTCAAATTGTGGAACGGAAGCGGTGGAGGTGAGAAGATGAAAAAATGGTTAAGTCATACCAACAGTACCGTGCTGTCCGTAGCGGTGATTGGCATCTTTATTTTGCTAACACTGTTCCTGAATTCACTTGGCGGCTTCCAGCTCGATCTGACCTCGAACAAACAATACACGTTATCTGACCAGTCCCTTACTGCGATCAAAAATGTGAAGGATGACGTCAACATTCTGGTGTTAACGGTCGAAAATGCCAACAACACCGTCCTGAACCGTGAGGTCACGGATATGGTCGAGGAATACACGAAACGTAACAGCAAGCTGAAAATAAAACAATATAATCTGACGCAGGAACCTGCGCTTGCATCCAAATATGGCATAACAGGCAGCTCCATTGTGCTGGAGCAGGGAGATCAACACAAAGTGATTGATATCGCCAGTTTGTTTACCGCGACAGGTGACGGCAGTGACGGATCATATCAGTTCACAGGTGAGGAAAAACTTACGCAGGCGCTCATGAATATGTCATCCACGGAGATGCACAAAATGGTCTTTTTGACTGGGCATGAAGAGCTGAGTCTCGCTCAGATGACTACGTTGCAATCCTCCTTGGAACAAAATAATGTGCAGACGGAAGAGTTACAGCTGAATCAAGCCGGAAAGGTTCCGGAAGATGCAGATGTGCTCGCCATTATTGGCCCACAACGTGATCTCAGTGATACCGAAATGAAAGCCATTCGCACGTATCTGAGTAATGGAGGCAAGCTGTTATTATCCCTCGGATTTGTAGAAGATATGAAATCCAGTTGGAAAAACATCGATGCTCTGATGGCTGACTATGGCGTCGTTGATGAGCATGCAGTCATGGTGGATAACCAGCAAGCCAGTACGATGGGGCCACTCTGGGTGGTACCGGAGTATGGTACACATGCAATTACGGACAAACTTGCTGCAAGCCAATTGTATCCGATGTTGTCGTTGTCGATTGCGCTGACCAGCAAAGAACAGGATAAATACACCCTTTCACCGTTAATTCATTCTTCGAATGACAGTTATGGGGAGACAAATATCGGTGGTTTATTGCAAAATGAAACAACCAATGATGCTGAAGAGGATATTCAGGGACCCGTTGATTTAGGATATGCAACCGATACAACGGATGGTAAGCCAAAGGCGGTTATTCTGGGTTCGTCCATTTTCATGCAGGATTCGGAAATTGCGAATGGTGGCAATCGGGACTTTATTTTGAATACGGTAAACTATTTGAGTGAGAAAGAAAATGGATTGACGATTCGCCCACGTGTACAAGCTGGGTATGAGATGGCATACCTGAACGGCGAACAGGCAAGAACAATTTTCTTCGTGGCTATTGTAGCATTCCCACTCATCTTTGTTATCATTGGTGTACTCTTATGGTGGAGGCGCAGACGAGTATGAGAAAATGGGTCCCAACGATTCTGGTGGTCATCGTACTAATTATGGGCTGGGTGTACGCGGCCAATCAAAATTATTTTCGGGAAGAAGAAGCGGTTCAAGCCAAGTTGCTTGGTATTCAATCCGGGGATGTTCAATCTATTACAATACATGACACAACGGAGGAGACATCCGGTACAGTAGCAACTTCGACTCTGACGCTCGATAATGGCGTATGGCAGATGGCTGAGCCAAAAGCCTATCCTCTGAACGGTTACAGTGTTAGCAGTTGGTTAGATGCTCTGAGTGGTGCGAATCAGGAACTGGTGGTGGAAGAAGCGCCAACGGATCTGGATAAGTACGGATTAGGAACAGATGCTACACGTATGGATATCAAACTCAAAGATAATCGGGAGATCAAACTGGCTATTGGTGGCCAGCTTCCAGCAGATGATGCACGTTATGTGCGTGTTGATTCGGGCCCTGTGGTTGCCGTGCAGACAGAGGCGATTACCAGCATAGCTTTGTCTCGTCGTGACTTATTGGACACGACACCTTTCAACATGGATGAGACAAATGTTGGGTCTCTGGAGTGGGAGGGTGAGGCAGCTACCTGGATGTTAACATCGACATCGGAGAACGATGCGGCAGAACATACCTGGACACTGAATGGAAAAACGATTGAAGCCACAGATGCCGTATCTCTTATCGGCAAAATCAAAAACTTGTCGACAGCAGATGATGTGCGTAAAGCGTCCGAGCTGAAAGGTACTGTTCCACGATTCACCTTGTCTGTTGAACAGACGGTCAATGGGCAACAAGTTCGAGATGTGTATCGGGGACTTACGGTGCCATCCGAATCGGATCAGATCTGGGTCATTACGCCGGATGGTCAATGGGCATATGGCATGGATACGACAAGTCTAACGGAAGCCGAGAAATTCCCGGATACAATTAAAGCATCCACAACTTCTTTGGAAGAGTCATCGATTTCTGCAAATGACGCAACGACTTCCTCATCAACAGACGGGAAATGAGCGGGGCGGAAGATAAGTGATATTATTGCGTTGAGATGCAAATATGATTTCGAGGCAGTGCTGCGAACAAGCAGCACTGTTTTTTTATTTTATATAGCGAAGAATCTCATGGTCCACAGATCAAAACCAAAGATCGATAAGCAAAGCCCAAAGACCAAAACCAGAAGACCTGAATCTACAGGGTAAGGTACCATATCCTTTCAGCATATCGGTACGTACAGAAGCGCATCCTATCTTTGTGACCAAAACCAACAAACATTGGAGGATGAGTACATGCCAGCAGTCAAAAAGGCAACAGCTATTACGTTATCATTATCTACTGCAATCTTTGTAATGGCCGGTTTGACAGGATGTGGCACGAATCGGGATACCAACAATATGCATACGCAAAGTGTTCGTCAGCAAGCCAACGGCATTAACCGTTATGGTGTGGAAACAAATGGCATGGATGGCATCCGTGCGAAAAGTTATCGCATGCACAATGTTACTGACCTGAAATCCAGCGAAGAGCTGGCAAAACGTATCACGGAGATGAAGGAAGTAAAATCCGCCCGTGTCATGTTAACGGATCGTAATGCTTATGTCGCGGTTCGTTTGGCAGATGGTCATGCAGGCAAGTTGGAGAGCAAGTCCAATGGTCGTACGAGCATGCTGAATGGAACGATGCGTAATCATGCCAGTGATACCATGCGTGGGGGCAACATGAATCACGATATGGGTGGTATGCGTGTGAATGGCGGTACGGGCACAATGTCTCCGTACAGCACTAGCGGAATTGCTCCAGGACTGAACACAAATTCGGCAACGGACCGCAGCCATATGGGGAATGACCGCAGCATCTATGGAACCATGGGCACAGGCGCCGTTGGCATGATGCGTGGTCTGACAAACAGCGGCAAAGCACGTGGGACTGACGATGGGCATTATGGCATGAAAAGTGAAGGACAACGTGTAGATAGCACGGACGATAACACATCAGCTGAGATTAAGGGTAAGATTTCAGCCAAAATCAAGCAGTTTGCACCAAACATCGAGAATGTATATGTATCAGCCAATCCAGACTTTGTGGAGCATGTCGAGAACTATGCCACAGATATTCGTAACGGTAAGCCCGTTAGTGGCATGATCGATACGTTCCAATCGATGGTGGAGCGCATTTTCCCAACAAACGGAACAGATACGAATAACCGTGATGGCATCCTTGACGATGGCCTGATGAACCGTAATCACAACGGTGGTGTCATGAATCGAATGAATCGGTAGTTTTTTGACATGAACAAGTGTGCCTTTGCGCAGATGGTAACATCTGCTGCAGGGGCATGTTTGTCTTACATAATCTCAAATATATAGACAACTGCTCACGTTCTCTTTGGACAATGAATCACATGTTTACTGCCCATTTTTCTTATAAAACTGAACCAACGCCCTTGACCTGACATAAGATGAGTTGACTGTATCCCCTTAACCTTGTTACACCAACACAACCCGAGCAAGGAGGGGTGAACATTGAAGGGTATCGATCATAAAAGCAAATTTTTGTTGACCCACCGTGAACGCGAAGTATTCGAATTACTGGTTCAAGACAAAACAACGCGTGACATCGCAGGGCAGTTATTCATCAGCGAGAAAACGGTGCGTAACCATATTTCGAATGTGATGCAGAAACTCAATGTTAAGGGTCGTTCGCAGGCAGTTGTCGAGCTGATTAAGCTTGGAGAACTGAAGATTTAGTTGCGAATTACAGTTAGGATTAAGTAGCAGCATGAAAGCCTTTCTCTATTCTTTGTCATGAAGAATGGGGCAAGGCTTTTTTGCTGCTGATTTATAGTTTATTACATCAGATGATCCGCTGTTCCGGGATTGAGTCACCCAACCATGGTGTACAAAAATAAGCCACACAACGACAACCATCAAAGGTTATCATTACATGGCTTATGTTGAAAATTGGACATTCATTAATTCAAAGTCATTTTTGCATGAGGCTCCTGAGAAAAATTCCTCTACAACCTCAACATCGCTTCTGCTCGTATGAAATACATATAACTCGCGTGTCGGATGGAGCTTGTGCAGTTCTTTATAACCGCTCCAGGCTTCTTGAGGATTATCATAGTTTTGAATAACCGCTATATCCTCTAGTTGACGGACACGGTTGCTGGAACTTGCCTTGATTGCTTCCACAAGCACAAAACGATCTGGGTGTAATTCAGTAATCTCTCCCCATTTAATCGGCGTCACCTCGCTTGGATAGTCGTATTTTTATTATAGCATAGTTGTTTAAGGGTGTAGGAAGTAAGCACGTTATTTGTAATTATGTGGTACCTTGTAGTTATTGAGAGACCTATATAGCAACAGGGCGGGGATATGAATATCTCGTTAAAGTTTTTGGGCCCAATTAATTTATGGTTTGAACAGACAATTGAATCTTAAACTGTATTAGCATGAAAGGATGAGCTGAGTGGACCGTTTTTTAAATGAATTTGAAAACCAATTTCGAGCGGGGTTTCTACCCGATCTGGAACAAACGCTGTCTAAAGTGCAGGATGAGAAAGTATATGCTTGTGCCTTTGGAACAGACAGTGATTGGGTTACCCTGTTTTTGGCGGTAAATACAGAGGAATCCCTGGCTGGGCATATTTCGAGTATGAATGAGCAAGGGCTGTGTGATAGCGAGCAGGACGAGATCTATTACAGATGGGGCTGCTCCGAATATCAATATGGCGAGGAGACGCACTTTAACCATATCAGTCGATTGTTGTATGCAACAGAGGATGTCCAGAAGTATAAAGATGAGATCATTCGAATCATTGCCAAAGTTGTGAATGAGACAGCAGATGAAGTTTTTGCCCGATATGGTCAAACCAAAGCAGACATTACGTTCTTCGTTTCTCTCACAGATGACGATTTGGCGGAGGAGATTGAGAATCAATCGGTCCATCAAATGACTGTACCCGGCTTAGCCAGCAAATTCTTAAAACGATATGATGACATGAATTAGACCGAGTTAACTTGAGTTGAGCGTTTAGTTGAATGGAAATTGCATTAAAACGAATTGAATCTTAGTACCGCGAAAGTCTTTCCTATTCTTTAACTAAACTAAAGAAGGAAGAGGCTTTTTTGTTTTAGCGTGAAAAAATGAAACAACCGCTCCATAATAGTTTATCACTTATAGATTCCTATTCATTTGAATGAACATCCTCCATCTTTTCTTCGAAAATGGCTGATAAAATAGCTGCTCCAGCTGCTCAAACTGGGCTTCGTTTAGATGAAGATGGAGTGCTCTTTTCGCAATTTTGGCGGCAGGCTGGGAAGAAGATTTTCGGCCTCCGGCTTTTCGTTTGATCGGAATATGAAATTGCAGCATGTCTTCAAGTTGATTCCAGCCTTCCCAACTCAGCCGACCTCCGCGTTTCCAGTCAATAGCATAGAGGGTATAATAGGCGCGTCCATCTGTTTGTTTGGTGGCAATAATCCAGGTGGAAGGAATGAACTTTCTCCGTTGTCTTCGATTCATTGAATTGCTCCTTCTTTTGATATTGCAAAAGCCATGGGAAATTCCTCTTGATTTGCAGGATCGTCTTGATTAGAATAAACTTATAAAAATGATTTTCTTAATTTATTAAAAATAAATAAAAATAATTTTCATAAAGTGAGGTCCTCATGGCAGCCATATTACGTGCGTTGCAGCAAGAACTGAATAACCTTCCGTCTCAGGAGCGACGTATTGCCGAAGTCATTATGCACTCTCCATCGGACATTCCAGGTTGGACGATTAGTCATCTGGCAGAGCAGAGTGGCACAAGTGCGGCGACGGTAACCCGCTTTTGCAAGTCGTTTCATTTTAAAGGCTTCCCCGATTTCAAAATGAAACTTGCCGCAGAATTGTCCCACGCATCTGATGAAACGGCGTATCAGGATATTGTAGCGGGCAATTCCCTATCCAAAATTGTTGAAGCTATCGAAGCCAACCACCTCGCGTCTATTGCAGATACCACCCGTTTGCTGGATTTGGGCAGATTGGAGCAGGCAGTGCAATTATTGTGTCAGGCTCGCCGCATCGATCTGTACGGTGTAGCTACCTCATCGATTGTTACACAGGATTTCTATCAGAAACTGGTGAGGATTGGCAAGAGCTGTACGGCTTTTTCCGACTCACATATGCAGATTACATCCGCATCTTCGCTCGCCGAGGGAGATGTGGCGATGGCGGTATCCTATTCAGGCGAAACACCAGAGACCATCGATGCCTTGCATTGTGCCAAACAGGCCGGAGCTTCTACGATTTCACTGACTTCCTACGGAAGTAACACACTCGCAACGGTATCGGATATCCCATTGTTCACCTCTTCTCTGGAAGAAGGCATGAGGCGTGGAGATATGGCTTCACGTATTGCACTGCTGCATGTGGTCGATATTTTGTTCACAGGCATGGTAAGTGCCGACTTCGACCGTTTTATCCCCAGACTGGAACAATCCTATCACAATGTGCAATCTTATCGAGTCCAACACAACGGAGGTGCCTGACAGATGAAGATGAATATACGCATTTTTGAAAATGAAGAAGATTTGAACGCCACGGGTGCTGGCCTCATTGCCAGCTTGTTGCAAACCAAACCACGGGCTGTATTGGGGCTTGCGACAGGAAGTTCTCCTGTAGGCATATATAAACAGCTTATCACGTTGTACCAGAAGGGGTTTGTCAGCTTCTCACAGGCTTCTTCTTTTAATCTCGATGAGTATGTCGGACTTCCAACAGAACATCGCGAAAGTTACCGCAGTTTCATGAACGAACAATTATTCAATCATATCGATATAGATATTGCTAGATCGCAAGTGCCTGATGGTCAGGCTGCAGATCTGGAACAGGAATGTAATTCCTATGAACAACGGCTGGACGATCGTGGACCGGTAGACCTTCAACTGCTGGGCATCGGACATAATGGTCATATTGGCTTCAATGAACCGGGAACGGAGCTGACTGGACGAACACATGTCGTGGATTTGAAAGAAGAGACGAGGAAGGCAAACGCACGCTTCTTTGACAGCATTGATGAAGTTCCGGCTCAGGCGATTACAATGGGTGTCGGTACCATTTTGAAAGCCAAACAGATTCTGCTCATTGCCCGTGGCGAGGAAAAAGCCGAGATTATTCGCGAAGCTTTTATGGGTCCAATCACAACGGCCTGTCCTGCATCGCTTTTGCAATGCCATCCAAATGTGGTGGTACTGCTGGACCGTGCAGCAGGGAGGCTGGTGAGATGACCGAGGTGAATAGCCGTGAACCTAGGAGCCAGCGTGATGAAAATATTTCTCTTCTTCGAGGCAGGCTGCTCCTTGCAGATGAAATACTGGAAGACGGTGTAATAGCCTGGAGGGATGGGGACATCCTTTATGCCGGGATACCAGAAGGTCTTCCTGAACGGATTCGGAGCGAGGCTTTGCCGCTGTCAGTACCGGAATGTGGTCTCATTGTGCCTGGATTCATTGATATCCATGTGCATGGTGGTAACGGAGAAGACTTTATGGAAGCAAGCCCGGAGGTGTTGGACAAGATCACTTCTTTCCATAGTACGCAGGGGACAACAGCGATGCTTGCGACTTCCATGACGGCTCCAAAAGAGCGACTGGATAACGTACTTGCTGAAGTGGACCGCTACCGTTCGAGTGAAATGCCATATGCACAGCTTGAGGGCGTGCACCTGGAAGGTCCGTTTTTTAGTCCGAAATGGCCTGGCGCGCAAAATCCGGAACACATCATTCTGCCTGATGTATCTTGGCTCGAAGCATGGGAGAAACAATATCCTGGCCTGATCCGTCAAGTTACGTTGGCACCGGAATGTGAAGGCGCGCTGGAAGTGATTTCATGGCTACGAAAACAACGGATTACAGCCGCACTTGGTCACACGGATGCGACCTATGAAGAGGTGGAGCGGGCAGTGGATGCCGGACTGCATCATGCAGTACATACGTTCAATGCCATGACACCGCTGCATCACCGGCTGCCGGGTGCTGCAGGAGCCGTGCTGAGTGATTCACGCATCAGTGCTGAGGTAATTGCTGACGGTATTCATGTTCACCCTGCGGCGATATCAATCCTCGCTCAGCTGAAGCAACATGATGATCAACTCGTGTTGATTACAGATGCCATGTCTGCTACGGGATTGGATGATGGGGAGTACAAAATCGGCGACCTGCCCGTAATTGTGAAGCATGGTGAGGCCAGACTGAAGGACGGCGGCGCACTGGCGGGAAGCACACTGACAATGATTCGCGGTTTCCGTTACCTGATACAGGAAGTGGGCTTGAGTCTGAACGCTGCATCACGTGCAGCAAGTCTGACCCCGGCACGCCTGCTGGGTATTGATCACCGGACAGGTTCCCTGGCTCAAGGCAAGCAGGCAGATATCGTTTTGCTGAATGCGGAGCTGGATATTGAGGGTGTGTGGGTGAAGGGCAGACGGATCGGCGAGTCATATTAGATTTAGAAAATTAGTATTGTGCTAATAACTCTCATTTGTGATGCATCAGTCTTCGGAGTTAAAACTTGGCTTTTATCTGTGTAGAGGCAACACCTTGCGCAATATGTTAAAATAGATCTCAAAAAGACGGGATCTGCGGATCACGCATAACGGAGGCGTGAAACATGGAACGTAACGCTATGCTCGAACATGATCCGTTCATCACAGTGTTGGCGGAGAAGTTGCACATACACGGATATTATGCCTTTTATGGCGAGCATTACAATGAGACCGATATGGAGCTGTACCGCAGGCATCTGTTCACATCATTCAGCAACATCGTATGGGTAGAGCTGGATGCACGCAAAAAGTATATGATTGTCGATCATCGTGGACGCAACACAGTCATGAAACTGATCGAAGGTATGCTGAACACGCGCAGAACGCTGAGAGCGAACCAGGCAATGGCAGGTACGGACACCGCTGGAGTCCAGCAGGAGATCGCACATTTATCCAAGCTTGTGCACATGCTGAAGTTCACAACATTCCGCACTTAAGCGAAGTGTGATATGTAGGCTGTAATAAGCAGCGTGAGTAGTGCTAACGAATCTGTGAAGCCTTATTCCAATGATTTGGCAGTCATAGAAAATGTAACGAATCTCAGACACGCTATTTAATGCAATTTAACGATATTTCGTTACTTAAACATGTCTACAGCGCAAATAAGATGTCTACGATTCGTTAGATTTTCAAACCTGCGAAATTTTAAGTAATAAGGTTTGTGAGGTTCTTTAGACGACAGTTGGCAATCTCGATGAAAGCTATGGGTTGGACTTAGATAGTACACGAGTAAACGAAAGAGAGAGTCCTGTCATAGCTGACAGAACTCTCTCTATTTTCTTTATACAACGACTAATCAGTTCAGCAACAACCATATTCACTCATTAACTCGTTCAACGGGGATGCAAGCTTCTGAAGCTAACTCATGTAGTAACTCATATCTTACTAACGTGGCACAATACATAGAATTAAGATAACAAAGCTTCCTAAAGATCACAAAGTTACTCACCGAATTCTATAGATATCTCCAAAGATCTATCCCCATCCACAGATCCATCCAACATTCCTTCATTCATCTAATGTCTGAATCCTCATGAAAAGTGGTCATCTAAACGAAGTCACAAAACTGCTGAACAGCGTCCGGACATCATACTGATACTGGTTGATCGGCTCAATTGGACGATTTTCTCCAAGTAAAGTGTATACCGCGATTCGTGCTGCTCGGACCGAATATTCTTCTGTGAATACCACGTCATCGGGAATCTCGCAGAATTGGCTGATGAAGGCCAGGTTGGTGGAGCCTTCAGGCACAACCTTCGGTCTGTCGCTGTTTAGTCTAGGCATGAATTGCGCTGTAATGTATGGCATCATGCAAGGAATGCAGTTGGCGGTAGCCATGATGTCCTCTTGATGTTCCTGAAAATGAAGATGGCCGATCAACTCCTGCATAATCTCTTCCCCTGTACAGTCGCACATTCTTTTCTTCACGTAATCGCCCACGTTATCCGGGTATAATCCGTATCCCCAGAATACGTTGACATGCTCCGGCTGACCGCGGAAGTGCGGTTGAAAGGCTAGAACGACAGACATGAACCAGCTGGAGTCCTTGAAAGTAACCAGAGCACCAGTACCTGCCCGGTTACGTGTTAATTTCTCCATCAGATCAAAGAAGACCGAATCCTGGAAGGTGACCGTAAACGATTCCCATTTGGACTCATCCACATGATCATTAAAAGAAGAAGGATTGCCCAGCAGCGGTTTCTTGGCGGCAATGTTCTCCCACAGCTTCCATGAGCTGCCCTTGCCGTTCAGTTTCGGTGCGGAAGTCATGGAGCCGATATCGGCCCCTTCGGTCATCGAACCGTTTGTGACAATGACGAGATCACCTTCGAGGATGTCAATGACTTCCTCTTCACCTTCCCTGAGCACATGCATCCGACTTACCGTAATGCCGTCTCCGTCTTTGAAATCCAGATCGGTAACCGTACATTTCAGCGTGAAATCTACGCTAAACGGCTCCAGGTAGTTATGCAATGGCAGGATAATCGAGTCATATTGGTTGAACGGTGTGCGGGTGACACCTTCCAGCGTTTGAATTCTTGGGAATTCGTGAAAAAAGCGAAGCATGTATCTTTTGAATTCCACGGCGCTATGCCAAGGCTGGAAAGCGAAGGTGGTCGCCCACATATACCAGAAGTTTGTTTTGAAAAAATGAGGGCCAAACCAGTCGTTGATTCGCAATTTACCCAGCGTGTCTTCAGGAGTAATAATCAGTTTGCCCATCGCCAACCGGTCCGCCATATCAAAACCCATGGAGAGCACATCTTCGACCTTGCCGTCACGGTTGATGAGCCGCGCATTGGAATGTGTGGGATTGGCATCGTCAAATTCGGTGATTTCCTGTCGGACAGATATGCCCGGACGGTCGATGGAAGGGATGGAAGCCAGCAGCTCCCATAGATTCTCATAGGCCTCGTCATTGAGCATCCGTCCGCCACGGATGATATATCCTTGATCGGGATTACCAGCACCGTCATTGCTGCCGCCGAGAATCGGCATTTCTTCGATAATGTGAATATGTTCTCCGGGAAAGTCACAATCTCTAACCAGATAAGCTGCACCCACCAAAGATGCAATGCCGCCGCCTACAAAATAGACCTGTTTATTACCATGTTCTTTCTTCACGATCATTCGCCTCCAAAAGTTACTGTAATCACATCCCTAATGTAAACCTTGCAGGTTCCGTAAGGTATGATCAAAAGAAAGGGAGTGTCTAATTTTTGGTCACTTGTAGTAAAGTGTCTAAAACCTAGGCATAGATCACATGTGAAAAAAGCCGCGCATCCTTAAGTGGATGGCAGCATATTCTCATACCTGTGCAGTGCCCTCAGGACATTGCCTTCGATTAGCTCACTGAGCTTCTCAATAATCTGTTTTGGCGGTTCTTGCATGTTGCCCCTCATCCATTGAATGATCAGCCCGGTGAAAGCCAGGGTATAAAAGTTGGCGACAAACTCTTTGTCTTCACCGCAGACCTTAATCCCACAGGCCAGCTCATCAATAACACCCATGATCAGATCATGGGTTACTTCATAGAGGTATACATCCAGGTGGGTACGCCCGAGCGAGTTGAGTGTGTTGCAGCAGAACGTTTTGTTGTTCTCGATGTAACAAAAGATTTTATAGAATCCGTCCGTCCATGTGCTGTAGCTTCGGTACTCCGTAAGACTCTCCACCGCTTCAGTCTGATAGATCCACCCAAGTAGCGCGTAAATATCCTGAAAATGATAATAAAAGGTTTGCCTGTTCACTCCGCAATTCTCCACCAGATGTTTGACCGTAATCTTGTTCAATGGAGTATGCTCCATCAGTGATTTAAGCGAGTGAGCCAGCGCATTTTTGGTCAGGTGAGAAGTAGACACAACATTCACCTCATCATTTTGGATTAGCTTGCCGGGGCGCAACAGCAGGTAAACACTCATGGCAAAAGTCCCGCGCCGAAGTCGCTGAACATAAACAAGTCAAAACGCAGGAATCCCGAAAGACCCTCCCATCCACAAAACCCCTTTAGCTATCAACATCTTCGTTACCCGATCCACATCATACTCCATAAGGTTCATTTTAAATACTGAATATCAATCGATTCAAACAAACCTCCAAAGGCCAACGCTTGAGTTATCTCTATCAAAACCCTTAAAAGTTAGCCGTCGTCTAAAACCAGTCACAATAAAGCAACCGCTGTAATAGCTGAAACCTAGTGAAGGAGACCGAATCAAAAAAAGGCTATAAGGTCGCGTATGTTATCTCCCATACACTAAACCATTAAAACCGAGACCTCGTCTATAAAATCAGTCATAGGAACAATGATAACGAAGTTATCGAGAAAAAAATCGAAAAAGTGTTCAGTAGCCCATCGTTAAGGTAATCTATCACACTAACCCATCAAAGTGAGACCCAACCCTCTAAAGCACCATGATAAAGCTACAACGTAACGATCGAGACAAAATCAAAGAAACGGCCTATAGGGCTACCATGTTGTTATCACTAATACACTAACCTTTTTAAAAGTAAGCCTCCATCGTCTCCATCATAAAAAGCAACCATCAAAAAAACTACAATTTCACCAAAGAAACAAGAACCAAGAACCAAAGAACCAAAGAAACAAGAAACAAGAAACAAGAAACAAAATCAAAAAAACAAAAAAACAAAATAAATCAAAAAAACGACCCGAAGGCCGTCCTTTTGTTCTCCTAATTACACTAACCATTCAATAGTTAGCTCAATCTTAAAATCAGTCATGCGAGAAGCTGCAACGTAGTGGAGGGGACGAAATCGATTCTGAAGAAGCGGAGCGTTCGCCTTTATCGTCGGATTTTACCCTTTGAGAAGGGGAATCCAAAAAATCCGACGATAACAGCGATCTAAAGAACGATTCGGCCCCGGAACGTCCACTCAGCACGCTCTCATGATCTGGTTTTAAACACGATGATTACAAACTCTTCAGAAATTGAACAATCGTCAACAACCCTTTATCAAAGTTCTCCAGGTTGAAGTGCTCGTTCGGTGCATGCAGGTTCTCATCCGGCAAGCCAAAGCCCATCATAACAGCAGGGATTTCGAGTACACGTGAGAGTTTCTCAACAATCGGAATGGAGCCGCCATCTTTGGTAAAGAGGGCACGAACGCCATACACGTGCTCATACGCGTCTGCTGCTTTTTGCAGAATTGGATTGGAAGGATCGGTATTGAAAGCAAAAGCTTTCTCGATCTGTTTCACATGCAATGTTGCACCCGGTTGAACGTTAGCGCGCAGATGTGCTTCGATACGATCCAATACATGTTGTGGATCTTGATCCGCCACGAGGCGGCAGGTGATTTTGGCATGAGCTTCCTTCGGAATAACCGTTTTGCTGCCTTCGCCTTGGAAACCACCCCATACGCCATTCAGTTCCAATGTTGGACGAGCGCCAACACGTTCCACGAACGAGTAACCTTCTTCGCCGTACAATTGCTCCAGCCCAAGGTCTTGACGAAGCTGTTCTTCATTGAAGCCTTGTTTCACAAATTCTTCTCTCATCTCAGGAGACAGTGGCAGTACGCCGTCGTAGAAACCATCTACACTTACACGGCCTTGCTCATCATGCAACGAAGCGAGCAGTGATACGAGTGCGTGCAGTGCGTTAGGTACACCACCACCAAATGAACCGGAGTGCAAGTCGGTATTGGCTGTGTTCAGATCCACATGCATGGAACATAGGCCGCGCAGGCCAGTGGAGATAGCCGGTTTACCTTTTTCAAGCAGAGATGTATCCGAGATCAGTACCATGTCTGCACGCAGCTTGTCTGTATGTTCATTCAGATAGATGGGCAGGTTCGGGCTGGAGATTTCCTCTTCGCCTTCGATACAGAACTTGATATTAACTGGAAGTTCCTTGTTTTCGGCGAGAATGGCTTCAACTGCCTTGATATGTAGGAAGATCTGTCCTTTGTCATCCGTTGCACCACGGGCATACAGCTTGCCATCACGAACGGTAGGTTCAAAAGGAGGTGTCTCCCACAGGTTAAGCGGATCAACAGGTTGTACATCATAGTGTCCATAGATCAAAGCCGTTGGTTTGCCGGGTGCATGCAGGTGATCTGCATAGACAATCGGATGTCCAGCCGTTTGAATGACCTCTACGTTTTCCATGCCTGCACGTGTGAGAGCATCTGCTGCCCATTGTGCTGCACGATTAATATCCTCTTTATGCTCTGAAATGGCAGAGATACTTGGAATGGACAACCATTCATTCAGTTCTGCCAGGTGTTTTTCTCTATTTTGTTCAAAATAAGTCTGTTCTTTCATTAAAAAGGCCTCCTTCATGTTTGCTATATCTCATTGTAATCCATTTTGTCATGTTAATAAAACATTGGTTAAAAAAATGATCGGTTACAGATCGTTTCATTCACCTGAGGATTGTGCGTATAATACAAGAAAAGGATTTCATCCATATATTCTCAGGGGAGTTGAGGAAGTTTCCATGACAGTCAGACTCGATGCAAGCAGGCAGGTGAGCAACGATGGAATCGACTAGGAGCGATCGAATATTTGGCAGATTCAAGCGGTTATCCGATTTGAAGGCTGGAAGGCATAAAGGACGATTTTATCGAAACAGCCTCATGCTTATTTTACTCATTGCCAGCATTCCCGGACTAATCACAGGTATCGTCATGTATCAACAGGTTGTTGGCCGGATGGAAACCGAGTTCAATCAAATGCACCAGAACCAGATCGAGAACCGGGCACGCAATGTGGATGACCAGCTGGCTTATCTGGAGATGAACTTATCCCATTGGGCTTTTGAACCGAGGTTTGGCAATGCACTGCGAACGCTGGATTTTGTGTACTATTTTAATGAAACGCAGGAGATTGTGACTACCTTATACGTATTACAAGGTTCCCATCCACTGATCAAGTCAGCACAGCTGTATTTGCAGGAACCGAAGCCAATCTTGTTTAATCGGGATTATACCGAATTGAACGATGAAGCGAAAGTACAAGCCTATGATCGATACCTTTCCATGGGGAACCACGTGTACTGGACAGACTGGGTTTCCAGCACCAACAGAGATACCGAACTTTCGACCAACGATAGTCCACTGCATACGGATGCAGGCAATGCACTTGTTCTAGTACATAAGATACCAGGGGAGAGCATTAATCCGTTTGGTGCACTGATCATCACGCTGGATAACGAGAAAGTCGCCAGTTTATTGAAAACGCTTACTCCTTATGACGAAGGGTTAACGTTCCTTATGGATCAGGAAGGAAACACACTGGTTACCGGGAATCCGGGAACGGCGGGAGAGACTTCTGCTTTTGAGCAGCAGCTAAAGGAAGAAGTAGCCCTGCATGCGGACAGCCGCTCATTCCTGTTCCGATATGAGGATCAGACCTATTCTGTCTCATACGGTTCATTGAGCCGGATCGATTCAGACTGGACTTACGTCTCGGCAGCACCTTTGACCTCAGTCACTTCGCCAGTCAAACTGGTATCCAAAATCATCGTCATTGCGAGTGCAGGCAGTCTCATCCTGGGATTGTTGTTATCCTGGTTTGCTTCCCGCCGCATCTATTCGCCTGTAGCACGGATGCTGCATCTGCTTACGCCTGGCAGAAACGAAACAACACCAACGGATGCCAAGCTGGACGAGTTTAAGCTGCTGGAGCAACAGTGGAACGAATTGACCTCCCGCAGTGTCACAGCACATCGCCAATTGCAGGAACAGCTTCCCCATCTGCGCGACAGTTTTGTCTTACAACTTGTACAGGGGCACCTATATGCCTATAACGAGCAGGATCTCCAGCAGCGGATGCGTAATCTTGGCTTTGAACTGGAGGGCCAGCAGTTTTTGCTGGTGCAGATGTATTATACGGGGTATGAGCAGCTGCAAGGCAGATTTGGAAGCCAGGACACGGGATTAGTCACCTTTGCAGCAGTGAATATCACTCAGGAAGTGGCGAAAAATTATTTCAGACAGATCAGTGTCATGAACTTTCATGACCTGTCTTCCGCCATGCTTGTGATTGCTCCCCAGGACGAACCTGTGAAATCACAAGCGCTGTTATGGGGACGGGAACTGGTGGAGGTCATTGGACGTACGCTCAAAATGAAGGTGACCTTGATGGTCAGTCGCCCGGCAGCTTCACTTCAGGAACTGCCCGGACGATTCGTCGAGATGGAACAGGCCGTGGCTTATCGCAGTGTGGAGGAAGGAAGTCAGATTCTCGATCTGGAGGATGAGGCGTGTTTCCGCAGAAATGAAGCAGCTTCCTATCCGCTTGGGCTGGAACGGGAATTGTTACAGGCGGTCAGGCTGGGCAAACAAACCGAAGCGGAACGTGTGCTGGAACAATTCATGAGTGAAATTACGCGGACGGGCAGTACCGAATTTCAGGTGCAACAGATGATGCTTCAATTGCTCGGCAGTATTCAGCACATGATGCTGCAAACGGGTGTCACACCTTATAAGCTGTTTGGTGGTTACAACATGTATGAGCAACTATCCGGTATTCGTGAACCTGTACAGATGAAGCAATGGATGATGAATGAGGTACTCATACCTTATATACAAGAGGTTGAGGTACGATCGCAGGAACCGCTGAAACTGGTGGTGGAACGAACGATGTTGTATATCGATACACATTACCGCAGCGACATTTCGCTGGAGAATTGTGCTGACGAGGAGCAGATGACACCCTATGCACTGAGTAAGGCTTTCAAACAGGTATCGGGCATCAACTTTATTGATTATTTGACACGTGTGAGAATGGATGCGGCGAAGCAATTGTTGCGGGAGACAACGATGAAAATCAATGATGTTGCAGCGGCTGTGGGATATCAGCACAGTTATTTTAATCGGATCTTCAAGAAACAGGAGGGAGTTACCCCGAGTCAGTATCGCGATCAATGGTTTGGACAATAACCTTTTATATCTTTGTCAGTTCAGCCCGGCATTCAGCTTTAACGGATGTCGGTTTTTTCTTTTTCTTACCGTGATACAAAGGAGGATAAACCCGCAAAAATGTGCAATTCTACCCGCTACGTTATGTGCAATTTCTTGTGAAAATGGCGTTATAGCGGGCTTTTCGGCCATCATGTCGTAGCAATGCAAAAAATGAAGGTTGCCGGAAACCAGGCGTCTGTATAGTCTGAATAACAGGTTAATTGATAACGCTTACATCGTTGAGGGAGGGGAGACATGATGAACGGGAAGACGGACTGGAATACCAACGGCACTGCAACTGCTCAAGCGGATATGGCAACAAGACCATTAAAACAAGAGTCCAATTGGAAAAGGCAGATCAAACGAAACAAGTGGTTATATGTGCTTGTGCTTCCCGGATTTTTGTACTTTGTCATCTTTAAATACTTGCCCATGTGGGGGATCATCATTGCCTTTCAGGACTACCAGCCTTTCCTGGGCATCCGGGAGAGTAACTGGGTGGGGCTAGAGAACTTTACGAACTTTTTCTCCAATCCGGACTTCTTCCGACTATTACGTAATACGCTGGTCCTTGCCCTGTATGATCTCATCTTCTTTTTCCCGGCACCAATCATTATCGCTTTGTTATTAAATGAAATTCGGGTCGCTTTCTTCAAAAGAACGATTCAAACGCTGGTCTATGTACCCCATTTTGTATCGATGGTTATTATCGCGAGTATCACGTACGTGTTCCTGACCCCACAGGGTGGGGTGTTATACGACCTGATCGCCTGGATTACAGGCAAGCCCATTGATGTACTCTCCAGTCCGGGTTCGTTCCGTCCGCTCATTATTGTACAGATGATGTGGAAAGAGATGGGATGGGGCACAATTATTTTCTTGGCAGCCCTCGCAGGTGTCGATACGGAACAATATGAAGCCTCCATTGTGGATGGTGCAGGACGGTTACGACGAATGTGGCATATCACACTTCCAGCCATTCGTACGACCATAGTCATTTTGCTTATTCTCAGACTGGGGAACTTCCTCGACACCGGATTTGAGCAGATCTATCTGATGACCAACTCCCTCAACCGGGATGTGGCGGACGTATTTGATACGTATGTGTACACGGTGGGGATTACGCAAGGTGCATTCAGTTACAGTACCGCTGTGGGACTATTCAAGTCTGTGGTGGGGATCATTCTGGTGCTTGGCAGTAATAAACTTGCGAAAAAATTCGGCCATCCCGGAATTTATTAAGGAGGAGCGCCCATGAACAGCCGTCTATACAACAGCCCTGCCGGCAAGGTATTTGATATCTTCAATTACGTCATGCTGGGGATTCTGGGCATATTAACCGTCCTTCCGTTCCTGTATATTATAGGGAATTCTTTCGCAACGGAAGCCGAGATCACTGAACGCAGTTTTTTCCTCATTCCGAAGGTGTTTTCCTTCAGTGCGTATGAGTATATTTTCTCCTCGTCCACGATCTTTCGCAGCATTGGTGTTTCCATTTTCATCACGGTGGCAGGTACATTGGTTAATCTGTTCTTCACACTAACGATGGCCTATCCACTATCCAGAAGTGACTTCTGGGGCCGTAACGTCATGATGAACATGGTGATTTTCTCGATGTTATTTGGTGGTGGCATGATTCCAACGTATCTCGTCATTCGTGGATTGGGACTGCTCGATTCTTACTGGGCTCTTATGCTTCCTGGCGCGATCAGCGCTTTTAACTTAATAGTTGTCAAAAACTTTTTTCAGCAAATGCCGCCCGGGCTGGAGGAAGCGGCCCGTATCGACGGCTGTTCGGATCTTGGGGTGCTGTGGCGAATCGTTCTGCCTTTATCCAAACCGGTCATTGCCACGTTTGCCTTGTTCTACGCCGTAGGCCACTGGAACAATTTTTTCTCCGCACTGCTGTACATTTCCGACAGTGACAAATGGCCGTTACAAGTCATGCTGAGACAGATCGTGTTACTCTCGCAAGCCAGTGTCGGAGATATGGCAAACATGGACCCCAATTTTGTGCAGCCACCAGAGCAGTCAATCAAAATGGCGGTGATCGTTGTAGGTACCATTCCGATTTTGCTGGTGTATCCGTTTTTGCAGAAGCATTTTGCCAAAGGTGTCATGTTAGGTTCAATCAAAGGTTAAAGCCAAGGGGGAGAACGTATGGGACAAAAAACGGGATTCAAAAAAGGTGCACTGTTACTCTCTGCGTCACTGGTATTGAGTACAATTCTGGGAGCATGCTCCACGGATAAAACAGGTTCAGGGAGCGCTGCCGGTGGCACAGACGAAATTACCATTATGCTGCCGAACTTTGAAGCGGAGAATCCGCCGGAGAACAGCCCGGTCATCCAGAAGCTTGAAGAACTGACCAAGGTGGATGTGAACCTGCAGTGGGTGCCAAGCAGCTCGTACGAAGACAAATTTAACATCACACTGGCTTCGGGAAAGCTGCCTCAGATTATGGTGGTGTTAGGGAAGTCTCCGAGTTTTATCAATGCGGCACGAACTGGAGCATTCTGGGAGCTTGGTCCTTATCTGAAAGATTATCCGAATCTGAGCCAGATGAATGAAATCATCACCAACAATGCGTCCATCGATGGCAAAACCTATGGGATCTACCGGGCACGCGCCCTAGGACGTAATGGGGTTACAATCCGAAAGGATTGGCTGGAGAAGTTGGGGTTGGAAGAGCCAAAGACGATTGATGAATTTTACAATGTATTGAAAGCGTTCACGAAGGATGATCCAGACGGTAACGGCAAGGATGATACGTACGGTCTGGTTGCCAGCAAATTCACAGGCCCGTGGGATAACATGCAGGTATGGTTTGGTGCACCCAACAAGTGGGGAGATGATGGCAGTGGAGGCCTGATCCCGGCGCATGAGACACCAGAATACATGGAAGCCCTGAAATTTTTTCGGCAAATCTATAGCGAAGGTCTGGTGAACAAGGACTTTGCCGTGATGGATGCAACGAAACTTCCTGATCCATTTGTGAATGGGCAAGCCGGTGTCATGGTGGATGTAGCAGATAATGCGCAGCGCATGGATCAGAAAATACTCGATAAAGACCCCAATGCGACAGGACGTGTGGATGTGCTACAAGCGATGGAAGGTCCAAAGGGATTGCGTGATATGCCAACGTCCGGCTATTCTGGCCTGATTGCGATCTCCAAAAGCAGTGTCAAAACGGAAGAAGATCTGAAGAAGGTACTGAGCTTTCTGGATCAGCTGAATGAACCGGAATTGCAGGCATTGTTGTACAACGGACTTGAAGGCAAGCAGTATGAGAAAAAAGAAGACTACATCATACCGAGCACTGACAAGCTTGCGCTCCGCGACCTGCAAGGATTAAATCAGATTTTGATGTTTGTGCCGGAGGACAGAACGCTTCGTGTCCAACAGACACCTGTCCGTGAAAAGGTTGCACAGGTGCAGAAAGCCAACGAAGAGATTGTCATTGCCAATCCTGGCGAACCGCTGATCTCTGATGTTTACGCTCAGAAAGGACCGCAGCTGGACAATATCATTAACGATGCACGAATCAAATATATCGTAGGTCAGATTGATGAGAAAGGATTCGAAGATGCTGTTGCCCTGTGGAAGAATAACGGCGGAGACGATTATGTGAAAGAAGTTAATGAATTGTACGCTGCACTGAAGTAGTCTTATAAGCCAAAGCCCGGTAGCCGTACTTTCAGTGTAGCGGAAACAGCCGGGCTTTTCTTATCGCTGTGATGGCTTGATCCGTGAACAAAGTTTCATCCAACTTTCTGGGAATTATGACTTCCTGAATATGGTTTTTGATGTATAATCAAATCGAAAAAAACCTATTTGAACTGAAATGAACGGTATTGGTAAAGCTGGTTACCATACACTCTTGAACATGCAGGGAGGAAGGCAACATGTGGAACGGGGATGCTTTTGAAAATCCCGAGGCGCAGTACAGGGTCCATCCCTTTTGGTTCTGGAACGGGGATATGGAAGAAGAACAGATTAAGCGGCAAGTGGCTGAGATGGCGGCGCAAGGTGTAGGTGGATTCTTCATCTGTCCACGTCAGGGACTGCAAATTCCCTATCTGTCGGAAGCGTGGTTTGATAAGGTTCGGATTGCAGTGGAAGCGGCGGATGCTCACGGCATGCAAGTATGGTTATATGACGAATATCCATATCCAAGTGGGATGGCTGGTGGGGAAGTGACCCTTGATTTCCCTGAAGCGAAGCAGCGTGAGCTCGTGCATCATCAGTTGGTGGTTCAGGGCGGAGAAGCTGTGGATCTGGAGTTGCCATGGGGACGAGTCTTGGTTGCCAAGGCGATTCCCAAGGATGAACAGGGCAAACGGTTGTGGCATGAATCCATTGACTTGCGCAGCAAAATCGGCAATATCCAGACCGATCAGGTGTATCAGGAGACTGGACTCACATCGTATAACCGCAAGCGGTTCTTCACCTACCGAACAGCGTTCCGCTTGTTGTGGGATGTTCCCCCGGGTGATTGGGAGTTGATTATATTTCAAGAAATGGAGATCGACGATTTCAAATATTACGGCAACTTTGTTGATCCTTGCCACAAGGAAGCGATGAGTCGTTTTATTGAACTGACACATGAGCGTTATAAGTCAGCGGTTGGAGATCAATTTGAAAGCGTAATCAAAGGTATGTTCTCGGATGAGATTGCACCGCTGGGCCGTATCCCCTGGTCACCACAGCTTCCCCGTTATTTCAGAGAGCGTTGTGGTTATAGTCTGATCGATTCCCTACCGGCCCTGTTATATGGTGATGTTCCGGACGCGC
Source organism: Paenibacillus sp. FSL R5-192 (assembly GCF_000517845.1). Taxonomy (NCBI): domain Bacteria; kingdom Bacillati; phylum Bacillota; class Bacilli; order Caryophanales; family Paenibacillaceae; genus Paenibacillus; species Paenibacillus sp. FSL R5-192. The sequence continues at coordinate 263,304 of NZ_ASPR01000048.1, forward strand.
ATCGGATTCGGTATGACTACTATCAGTCCCTACACCTGCTTCTCAGGGAGTCCTATCACAAACAGGTGCATGACTGGTGTGAGGAAGCAGGAATCCAGTACGCGGCTGAAGTGCCTGGTGTACGGATGACGACCCAGTTGTTCAGCCATATGCCAGGTGGTGATTCAGCACATGAGAAAATTGGACGATCCTTATCGTGGATTCTGGAACGGTATGGTCAAAAGATGCGTGACAATCCCAAGATGGTCAGTTCGCTTGCCCGGCAATTGGGCCGAAGCCGCAATCTGATTGAATGTTTTCACAGTGTAGGCTGGTCCATGACGCTACAGGATGCCAAGTGGATGATTGATCGAATGGCCGCCATGGGCACCAATTTTTATAACTTTCACGCCTTTTTCTATACGATTGGTGGGCTTGCGAAGCATGACGCACCGCCGTCTCAATTTTTACAGAATCCCTACTGGAAGCATTTCCGGCAGTTGGGGGATTACACCGGACGTTTGAGCTATCTCATGAGCACTGGAGCAGCAGACATTCGAATTGCTGTACTTGACCCAACGACGACATTCTGGAGTCTGATGGGTAATCCGCTGCATGGATTTGAGTATAGCGGCGAGGACGAAGCAGAACGGGTGCAACTGGAGCGCCTGACGAAGGACTGGATGAGGATCACGACACATCTGCTCGAAAACAGACGTGACTATGATCACCTTGATCCCGAATTGTTGGCTGAAGCTGACTTAACGGATGGCATCATTCAGATCGGCGTTGCCCGTTATGACGTATTAATTCTGCCACCGATGCTGAATCTGGAGGCCGTGGCCTGGGAACAGGTGAAGCGATTTGTTCGGCAGGGAGGAACTGTCATCTCTGTTGGGATGCCTCCGCATATTGCGATTCAGCAGGGAAGTCCAGAGGGAGATGAAGCTGCCCAGTTCTTTGGTGCGGGCGAGCAGCCGCAAGAGGTGTACTGGGGCCGTAACGTGACAACAGATCACGATAACCGTGAAACCATGTGGCATCAGGGTGAGGGGAATGCCTATTTTCTACCCGCAGGAACGGGGCAGGGAGATGACTTTTCGCTGGAGCTAATCTCTCTCCTGCTCGATCAGGTATTGCCGGAACCCATCTGTTGGATCATGGAGGAGGAAAGTGCCTCCCTGCTGATGCACACCCGTGAATTGTCGGCTGGAGAGCATATGGTTTTCTTGACCAATCAGGAGGGTCAGGACCTGAAGGGACAATTGAAGCTGGTCACCAGGCAGTTGTGGGATGGAACGGAGCTGACAGAGGGTGCTTGTCTGGTGGCAGAACGACTTGATCTGGAGACAGGGCAGCTTCAGACATTGCCGTATACGAGCAGTGGCGGGGAATGGTGCATTTCACTAACGCTGGCGCCTTATGAAGCGCATGCTGTTCGTCTTACTTTACAACCTGCGAAGGAAGAGGCATTAACAACGAAGGTGGATGTAACAGACAAAACGGGTTCGACGTTCGTAACGGATGTATTGGCAGGAGCTAATCAAGCCTGTAAGATCATGGTCCCTTCGGAAGGGCCATGGCGACTCGAAACGGTGCAACCTAACATTTTGCGAATGGGACAATTCCATCTTCAGGCTTCCAATGTTAATGGTGTGATTCTGGAAAGCCAGCATGTAGCTGTGAAACCGTTTATTGATCAGGCGGCAGAATTATCGGAGCAGCAGCATCTGTCAGTCCAGTTTAATCAGGTATTTGGCACACCGAAAAAAGCATCCTTAGCCTATCCCATCGAATGTCGATATACGACTACATTTGAGCTAAGAACGGCATTGCCTGCATGTTTGTTATTTATGGATAGAGCGGCGATCTCGGGCAGTTGGTCCATGGAGATTAATGGGCAACCACTTGAAAAGGAACAATTCGATCCAATCGAAATAACCGACCACAATAACATTGCTTGTGAGATTACGGAGTTGCTGCACAGCGGTCTCAACGAAATGACGGTCATCGTACAGGTAACGAAAGATGAGGATGGCATTGTGGATCCCTTGTATCTACAGGGAAGATTCGGCGTGGAGTTCCATCATGAAGGCATGGCTTCGCTCGTGCGGGAGTCGGACACGGCCCTTTGTATCGGACCAGAACCGCAGCCGCTGTATCCCCATTTTGCCGGGGAAATGAGTTATAAACGCACGTTCTGGCTGGATGAGCCAGGGGAAGATATTACCTCGTTTGAATTAGAATTTAGCGATTGGCGGGTGCAGGATGTGACGGAAGTGCGGGTGAACGGACATAGTCTGGGTGTGAGATGCTGGTCTCCGTATCGTTGGAAAGGAGAGGCCTCCTGGTTGCGTCCGGGAGACAACGACATTGAAGTACGGATCACGAACACATTAATTGGCCTGCTGGAAGGTACGTATTTTGATTCAGAACATCATCGATTACAGGATGCAGGTCATGTACCTGTTGAAGAATTGGGATAAAGGAGTGGAAGTAAGGAATGGGACATCGTATTCAGTTTGACCGCTATCCAGGTGGTGTGATGAAAGCGTTAACGCTCAGTTATGACGATGGAGTGGTGCATGATCGCAGACTGGTGGAAATCTGTAATCGGTATGGTCTGCGGGGAACCTTTAATCTGAACTCCGGTACCCTGGGTAATCCAGGCCGCATTGAGGCTGGGGAAGTCGCTGAACTTTATACGGGGCATGAAGTAGCCGTTCACACGGTTACTCACCCTACGCTGCCTTATGTTCCGAATGAACTATTGACCGAAGAGATTATCGAAGACCGAAAAGCATTGGAGCAGGTTGTCGGTTATCCGGTACGAGGCATGGCTTATCCCAACGGAGGGTACGACCGTGCGTTAAGTACAAAGCTGGAGTGGCTTGGCATTGATTATGCCCGTACCGTTGAATCACATGGCAGATACACGTTGCCAGAACGACCCCTTGAATGGCATCCGACGTGTCATCATAACCATGATCTGGCGGGGCATGCCAAACGTTTTATCCAACATTCCAAAACAGGTACGCCACTATTACTCTACGTCTGGGGTCACAGTTATGAGTTCAATGACAACGACAACTGGGAGATCATCGAACAGTTTGGTGAGCAGATTGGCGGCAGGGACGATATCTGGTATGCCACGAACATCGAAGTGATTGCCTATTGGAAAGCGGTGCAACGATTGGAGTGTTCAGCAGATCGCTCCATCATCCATAATCCGTCTGCCATCCCGGTTTGGTTCACCGCAGATCAGCAGGTTGTTGAAGTGCAGGGCGGAGAGACATTGCGGCTAAGCGAACGAATCAAGGTATAGGGAAGGGAGCTGACGATCATTCGTTATTTTCATGAGAACGAGGCGATTGCAGGCAAGGTATACGATTCAATTCCGGATATATTAACTACGGTGGCTCAGCGTTATATTGGCGATCATCCGAAACATTCCTTTTTGTTCAAAGCTTATCATCAGGGAGGTTTTCGCAGGCTAGGGGACTATCGTTACAACCTGAATCTGAATGAGAAATGCGTTGGGGCGCATGCAGGGCAGTACGTGTATGTATGGGGCAAGTTATGGAGCGAGCAGAATACAACGTTAAATACGGGCTTGAACTGTTATAGTCCGGTGACGATTTCCGTGAACGGTGAAGAGGTATTCAAGTCTGAGCTGTTGCAGGAATTATTTCCCGAGCGAAGAACCCAGATTCCGATTTCCGTGAACTATGGCTGGAATGATGTATTGCTGTGTTTTGTCAAAACAGAAGTGGGATTCGGCGGTATCTACGGAACAGCCTCGTTCAAAAATTTCCCGCTGCACTTCCTCACTCCTGGGGCAGATCGTCAGGGTCAGGAGGGCTGGTTATATTCGGAACCCGTCGATGAACCTGTATTATCACTTCCTTGTGACGGCATGACAGAAGAAGAAACGGGTCTTACCTGGTATCCGCGCAGGGGCTGGACAGATGAGGAGCAGAGCATGGGTTCTTTTGCCCGCATCTTTGGTACAGAAAAGCCTGCTGTTGCCTACGCCTGGTCCAGATTGGATGTAACTTTGCCAGGAACATCACCAGTTATTTTAAAAGGTCGTCATGATGGAGCTTTGACCCTGTATGTGGATGGCACGGAAGTATACTCTGCTGGAAGCAGCGGTAATTTCCGCGTTGAACTTCCTCGCCGTTACGGTACATCCGATCTGGTGGCGAAAGGTGAAATTCAGGCAGTCGGCGGCTCATGGGGATTCACGTTGGAATATGCCGAGCGTTCGGATTCCAAAGGCTGGAGACTGAAATCGCCTCATCCGGTTGCGGGATGTTCTAACCCCTGGCTGTACACGGGTGTGTTTGCTCCCGGTGCTGAACCATCGCATGCCGACATCGTGCGAACCGATACCGTATTTGATGATGGCGCACAAGGTGTGTATTGGCGGGTAGATCTTCCCGACACCCATGTCCGTCCTTACCTGGAGAATACACATTACGGAAAGTGGAATTATCCGCTTGGCGTTACCCTGCTTGGACTGCTACAGACGGGACAGGAATTGGGACGGGATGATTACATTCAGTATGTGCGGCAACATATTGAACTGAGCACTTCATTTGACCGCTATGGTCTGTGGGATCGGGAAGGCTACGGTGCGGCAGGGATTAATAATCAGCTGTCTGCCATCGACAGTCTGGATGATTGCGGTTCGTTTGGATCTACACTGCTCGCTGCGATGGAGTTGGGCGATATTCGTGGGGGAAGAGATACTGCGGATCGGATTGCGGGCTACATTACGGATGAGCAGGAACGTTTGGAGGATGGTGCCTTTTACCGGGTTCGCGGCAGTGGAGAGATGCGTCAGGAGACGATGTGGTGTGATGACTTGTACATGAGTACACCTTTTCTGATGCGTTATGGTCAGTTGACAGGAGATGCGACGTATTGGGATGATGCGGTCAATCAGTTCCTGATGTTCCGTAAATACCTCTACCTTCCCGAACAACAGATCATGTCCCATGTGTATGATTTTGTGCGTGGTCGGGCTACAGGTATTCCGTGGGGACGCGGGAACGGCTGGGTGCTCTTTTCATTAACCGAATTGTTATCCATCCTGCCACATGATCATGTGAAACGGTCGGAACTATTACAGTTCTATCGTGATTTAAGTGAAGGTTATTTGGCGCTGCAAGGGGAAAATGGACTATGGCATCAGGTGCTGAACCGCCCGGATTCGTATGAAGAAACCTCCTGCACGTCCATGTTCATCTACGCTTATGCCCGTGGTATTCGGGAAGGCTGGCTGGAACAGCCAGAGCCCTATCTGGAGGCAGTGCGCAAAGGATGGGAAGGTATGACACGTTTGTCGATTGACTATAAAGGCAATATATACGGGGTATGCCGCGGTTCCGGGTACTCGTTTACCGCCTTGTATTATCGCGATGATCTGGGATGGAATCTGAACGATACCCATGGGATCGGCATTGTGCTGTTGGCTGGCATTGAAGCGCATAAAATGAACCAGCAGCTCCGTGAGGCGCATATCGATTCTTCGGTTACAGCCACGCAGCGCTGATGTTTGACGCAACTGAACGGATATTTGTGGATAGCCTTCTATAGGTAGATTACCAGCTAAAGAAAGCGGCAAAGCCCTCGGGCTTGCCGCTTTTAGTTTGTTTCCAATTTCGAATCCGATCTGCATGATAGCAATAACACTCACGTATCTTCACCCTATAATGTGAGTAACTCCGTCTTTTACACGAGTCAAAATAATTCCAGTTGCTCTGGTCCTTCTTCCTTCTCCGGTTCAGTACGGTCAGGGAAAGGTTTCACCGGCTGATCCAGCAGGTCCATCATCATCTGGGCATTCGCCGCTGCATCTCCACCGGAGTTGTTATTGAAAATAACATAGACATCCTTGCTCTGCTCCTGCAATTGCTCCAGATATCCTTTCCACTCCAACAATTCTTCCTTGTTGTAACGGTATAAATAACGGGTCTCGCGCCAATTAGGCGCACCATTCTGATGCCACCCGGATACATTGCGTCCGTGCATGCGCACCAGCGTCATCTCGGAATCCGTCGCCTGTGGCACGATGGGGATAGAACCTAGACCTGCCTGAGGTTCGTCACAGACGCTGTGAATCCAGCCTTGCTCTTTCAGGAACGAAAGCGTGCGCTCTGGCATGTCACCTTCATACCAGCTACGATGACGGAATTCGAGGGCACACGGAATACCTTCCATTCTCAGTTTCACTTCACGAAGCTCTTTCACGTTGTCTTTATTGCACTCAAACCAAGGCGGATATTGAAACAAGGCTGCCTGCATCTTGCCGGCTTCAATGACCGGTTCCAGTGATTCCCGAAAAGCCTTATACATCTCCGACGTGCTGGTGAAGTATGGTTTGCCTCGCAGATGTCCGGTCATTCCCTGATAGGCTTTGATGATAAAAGCAAAGGATTCGGGCGTCTCTGCAACCCACCGTGCCATTCGATCCCGCGGCTGAACGGCGTAGAAAGAACTATCCACCTCCACGGTGGAGAAGTACTGTCCGTATAGACTGAGCTTGTCTTTGGCTTTGGTACGGTTTGGATAGAGATCTTCCTGATCCCCCCATCCGGTAAGTCCGATGTGAATCATAAGAACACCTCCTGTTGCTTTTTGAACAACCTCTTATAATTAACCGATTTACAGGCGTATGTCTAACATTATATCGTGTGCATTTTGGCTCTTCAATGTTGGAAAATCACTGGAATTTTTTGAGTTTGCAGAATAAAGACGTTACAATACATTAAAGCTAGGAGAAATGATCAGGCCTGTACATAGCTTACTACAGATAGAGAGCCAGTGACCAAGTGGAGGGCGAGAATGGATGACGGAATGGTATGAAAAGAGTTTTGGAGAAGATTATCTTCTCGTATACAAGCACCGGGATGTGCAGGGTGCCCATCAGGAAGTACATAAAATGATTAATTGGTTGAAGCTTGAGCCCAATTCTGAAGTATTGGATCTATGCTGCGGTATGGGACGGCACTCCATGGCACTTGCTGACGCAGGATTGCGAGTGACCGGAGTTGATCTGTCCGATGTGCTTCTACATGAAGCGCGCCTAATGGACACCGAACACCGAATATCGTGGTGTCATGCGGACATGCGTGAACTGCCGCTGAAAGGTGGCTTCGACGCTGTAGTTAATCTGTTCACATCGTTTGGTTATTTCCTGGAGGACGGAGAACAACTGAAAGTATTACGTGCCATTCATCGCATGCTTCGCCCGGGTGGCAGCTATATTATTGATTTTATGAATACGGCTTATGTGACTCGGCATCTGGTACCGCACTCCGTCCGAGAGGATGAAGGACAGCGAATTGAGGAGTTCCGCAAGATTGAGGATGGATTTGTGCAAAAGGAAATTCGTATTACGGATACTGCATCCGGACATGAACCGCGGGTATATCAGGAACGTGTGAAGTTGTACACACGGGAACAACTGAGTCAGATGTTAAGTGCCGCCGGACTCCGGGTAGATCAGGTACATGGCGGCTATGACGAAGAGAAATATGACGAGCAGACTTCTCCGCGCATGATTTTTGTTGGTCGTCGTCCTGTGGAGTGAACAGAGACAGTCTGGAAGGGGGATAACATGAAGCGCACAGAAGAGATGCCCATGACAGAGGGCATGCACCGGGTCAAGATCAGCATGTCGTTTCCCTTACGATGGGTGAACAGTTATGTGTTTTCAGAACCGGATGGGAAGATAACTATTATAGATCCGGGACCGCGTAATTCGGAAACAGAACAGGAGTGGAGTGAAGCGCTGGCAGATCTCGGCCTGACCTTTAGCGATATTCGTCAAATTGTACTCACCCACCATCACCCCGATCATCTTGGGTTGTCGGGTTGGATGCAACAGATGACGGGGGCACCCGTTCGAATGTCCACACGCTCCCGCCAAGAGGCCGATTATATGTGGGGACCTGATTCACGCATCAATACAATATTACCTGATTATTATGGTCGTCATGGTATGCCGGAAGACAAGACTGAGCAGATACATGAACATATGAAGGCATTTACTTCGCAGATCACACCACTTCCGAAGGTGACACCCATTGAAGATGGCGAGTGGCTTAATATGGGCGGGAAACGTTGGGTTGCTGTGGAGACGGGTGGACATGCCCCAGGCCATTTATCCTTTTATGCGCCGGAGTCCATGGAGATTCTGTGCGGAGATGCAGTTTTGCCACAGATTTCACCGAATATTAGTCTGCAACCCGGCAGTGACCCTCAGCCATTATTATCTTATATGGAAGGATTGCAACGTCTCGGGGAGCTGGATGTCAAGCAGGCGTATCCAGGGCATCGGAATCCTTTTGCCCAGTTCAACGAACGGACAGTTCAATTGCTGGCTCATCACGAGGAACGTCTTCAGAAGATGACGGAACGAATTCAGGAGTCACCGGCGAATGCTTATGACATCTGTGTGCACATGTTTGGCAATCGGCTGGGTACCCATCAACTGCGGTTTGCCATGAGTGAGACGTTAGCCCATTTGCAGGAGTTAATTCGACGCGAACTAGTGAAGCAAGAGCAGCAACCGGATGGCACGTTCTATTTTTAAATCTAAACGGAATGATGATATCGATATGAAATGATAATACGATCTTATATAGAGGCTCGGGACAGGAAATTCACCTGTTCTGGGCCTTTTTAGCCTCTCTTAACGGTTCATTCATCTATTTTTAAGCCAGCGCGCCTATGATACATCTATGAACTTCGCTAGGGCGTGTCTTAAGACACACCCTAAAGAAAGCAGGGAAGAGCGATGACCAGAAGAAAACGGAATCAATGGAGAAAATGGCAAGCTTCAGCGGCAGCAACGTTGACTGTGGCTGCACTTTTTCAATATGTAAGAACTTCGGATGCCTTTGATGTGGCCTATGCAGCAGCAAATGGCACAGATACAAGCGTTACTGCTTCAAGCCAAGTGGATACGCATGATGATGTGATGGATGAATGGATCAACAGTACAACGGACAGCAACAACTGGAACACGCAGGACAATGACAATAATGATAGTCAATATAATGGAACATCCGATAGCACACAAGCAGCTCGGCCAGATCAGAGCACGAGTAACGAGGGGAATTATTCAGATTCTCAGCGTATCGGGCAAAATAACCAGGGTACAGACTCCGGATACAGCAGTGGCAACTATCAGTCACGTACAGGTGCATCATGAGCCGCACGGAGCAAGTTGCTCGTCCGCTCCGATTTCAATTCCGTGCGATGAACACGGATGTTGAAGTGCAACTGTCAGCTGGGCGGGAAGAAGCTGAACATGCAGCAACCGTGGTGAAGAATTGGTTTGAGACGCAGGAGCAGCGCTTCAGCCGATTTGTTGCAGACAGTGAACTGAATCGTTTGAATGCTTCAACCGGATGGATGCCCATCTCCGCTTCGATGGATGAAGTTTTGAGTTTGGCCTATGGATATATTGGCCTGACCGAAGGGATTTTTCAACCGGGTATCTCGCAGGCTCTTCAGGCTTCGGGATATGATCTAAGCTTCGAGAAGGTGCAGCAACGACAATTGAAACGTCCATTAATTGAACGTGTATTGCGAACGAGAACACCTGAATCATCAGGCTGGATGGAAGATCGATATGATCACAGCCGTCCGAGCTGGATCCAGCGGGAAGGTAGCCGGATGGTTCATCTGGACCCCGGAGCTGAGTTGGACTTGGGAGGCATTGTTAAGGGCTGGGCAGTAGAGCGTATCGCAGACTGGTTGCAGCGAACATTGTATATTCCAGCGGGTTTGATTAACGCGGGTGGAGATATTCAAGTATGGGGTTCACCAGACCATTCCCAATGGACCTTGCAAGTAGCAGATCCTTTGCAGAATCAGGGTGCTATGTCGGGAGCGATCCGTTTACAGCGAGGAGCTGTTGCCACTTCGGGTATTTCCCGCAGACAATGGCAGAATACGGATGGAAGCTTTGCACACCACCTCATTGACCCCCGGACGATGGAGCCGGCAGATACGGACGTATTGCAGTGTACCGTTCTGGGACAGCATGCCTCGCAATGCGAGATCATTGCCAAGACGGTATGCATTCTGGGGAGTGCCGAGGCGGTGGGCTGGTTAAACCGACATTACGATCGGCATGACGTCCTGTGGATGACACGGGATGGGAGTAATTATTTTAGAGGGAATACGGATACGCTTGCTGAGCACTGGCCCGGTTTTGATCCGGATCATCGCTTCAGTCTATTATAAACGAGGACAAGTCTAACAGATATGGGGGAGCCGGTTATGGCACAATGGATTGTAGATTACCTGCCAACGTGGAATATCATTCGAATTAGTGGAATTGCTGCTTATGTGTTGCTCTTTGCCGGTGTGTTTCTGGGTATTGCGCAAGGGATGCCTATGGCCAAAGGCAAACCAAAAGCAGCCATGTTCAAATGGCATACCCGAACGACCTGGCTCGCCTTCGGATTTGGACTCGTGCACGCATTAACGTTATATATTGATCATTACAGCCCATTTACCTGGGGAGAACTTCTGATTCCTTTTACCGCCTCCGTACATCCGATCGGCAGTGGTCTGGGAACGTTAGCCTTCTACGGATTAGTGATTGTCCTGTTATCCAGTGATCTGCGGAACAAGCTGGGCCGTAAATGGTGGTTCATGTTCCACATGTTGTCCTATCCGGTGTTCATTGGTCTGCTGGTTCACGGCATGGTTACCGGAACGGATTCTGGCAACATCATCATGCGGATGATATATGTATTTACCGGACTCAGCATTCTCGGTATCACCGTGCTACGTGGCATGTTGCGAGAGCGTAAAGGCCCGGAAATCACGATTGGACCGAAACGTGCAACATCTGGTTCACCTTCCGAGCAGAATTGGGTTGAAGGTTTTGGTTTGGTGGGAACGGTACGACCTAAACATCTGAAATAATAACATGTTGATGATCGAAAAGTATCTTACACATGCAAAAAAGCGGCCATCTGGCCGCTTTTTCCATAAATAGTTATTTCCTCAAACAATTCTTTCACGAAGCACCCATACACAGTCCAATGTTCCACATGGCTTCATTTATGAAACGATTTACGCATTATACGGCGTCATCACTAACAGGTTTTTCTCCCAGTGCTTCTTCAAGCTCGGATTGTTTGCGATGGGCGATCCGACTGCTCGCTGCTGATGCAATCGCACCGACAATATCATCGAAGAACGTGTGGACAGGGCCCAGGCTCTTGTCATTCAGTCGTTCAAGCACCCCTGGTTTCAGCTTGTCCACATAACCATAATTCGTAAATCCAATACTGCCATATACATTGACGATGGAGAATGCCAAAATCTCATCCACGCCATACAATCCTTCATCGTTCTCAATCATCTCCTGCAAAGGAGATATGAGTTGCCCCTGTTCTGCCAGAATATCAAGCTGAATTCCGGTCAGAACAGCATTCTGTACCTCACGTTTACGGAGAACCATCTCCACATTTTCGATACATTCTTTCATCGTAAGACCTGGATAATATTTTTGTTGCAATAACATGACCAGCTCTGCGATCTCAGGGATCGTGACGCCCCGCTTATGCAGCCATTCCCTTGTGGCCTCCGCCACCTTGCGGCTATTCAGGCTGTAAGGGATTTTTTCTTGCTCAGGATGTTCCATGGGCGATTCCTCCTCTGAAGTTAGCAATGTCCCTACTCTTGCTTCCTAATACGTTATTAACCTGGTTTACGTTTCTTTAAGATAATAAAATTATAAGTTTCAGTGAAGTGGAACAATTCGATTACCACATGGAAAATTTCAGTTAAACACGGTCTGTCTTCCGTGAAAGTGCGTTGATAGACATTTTTCTTATTATCTTTTAGTTATTTTTTGGACAAAGGCTCGTATACATGGTAGTACAAACTGTAAAAATGATGAGGGGGAACGTGATCATGAGAAAGATCCATTCTTTGCGTACGGTATCGGCAGCAGCGCTGCTGAGTATTCCTATGGTATTGTCAGGCTGCGGCATGTTTGGAGCACAGTCTTCCGAAGCTGTTGATCCACCACCGCCCATCCAGGAAGCAGCTATGATTCAAGCGGCCGAAGGGAATGGAGCACTCGCAATGCTCCCGTTAACGACGGTATATCTGCAAGACCAGCAGGGGCTGCTCGCTCCAGTATCCCTGACACTTCCTTCTGGAACAGACGCAAGCAGTCCAAAGACAGCTCTGGATACACTTGTCACAGGCGGGGCCTATGCGGGTATGCTGCCTGAAGGATTCCAGGGCGTTCTCCCGCAGGGAACGGTTGTGCAGAATGTAACGATTCACACGGATGACAAGCTGGCGGTTGTTGAGTTCTCGGGTAATTTTGCCAAGTATGATGCAAAGGAAGAACGGAAAATGCTAGAAGCTGTCACGTGGACATTGACGGGAACACCTGATGTGGAGAATGTGCAGATCTGGGTGGATGGCAAAAAGTTAACACAAATGCCTGTGAACAGCACGCCGTTGCCTGAACCGCTGAATCGGGCTGTGGGAATCAATCTGGATCTGGGTGATACGTTTGTGACCAACAGCAGCCCGGTAACGGTCTATTTCTCCGCTGCTTCGCCAGCGGGCATCCAATATTATGTTCCAGTGACACGTCTGGTTACACCTGGTGAAGATCGGGTGCAGGCAGCATTGAACGAACTGATCAAAGGACCTGACAAAGATGGAGAACTGGAAGAGGTCATGACAGGCGGAACGGAGCTGCAATCGGTCAAAACGGCAGAGGATGGCACGGTCACGGTTGCCTTGAAAGATGATATGTTTGCCGAAGGGGATATCGTGCCAAGCGAGCTGTTACAATCTGTCGTATTAACCACTGCGGAGAACACAGCCAGCAAGGATGCCAAAGTACAGATCGAGTGGAACGGCCAAAAAACGGTCATGGGTGACGACAACAGGGATTACAGTGCGCCGGTTTCCAAGCCTGAATATATCAACGAAATTCCGATTTAATGAACGGAGAATGCTTAAGGATGCTTTTAACCGAACTCTTTGGTAAAATATAAGGGATTCGTAAAAATACGTGTTCAAAAAGATCGGTTTTCAGTACCGAGAAGATGGGATGAAGCTAGAAATGGAGTAGCGGAGCGTAGGCAAACTACGTGAGCAACTACAATGTTTCCGAAGGAAACATACTTCGTAAGCTTATGCTTATTCGGCTGAATTCCATATTCGATGCTGATGATGCCTTAAGGCATTTTTCGTAATCAAAAGCGAGCTTTTTGAACAATCTCTAAAAGTGTGAATAAGTTCAACATTACAGGATGCTTAAGTCGTAGGAGGCAGAAAATATGAGATCAAACGGACGAACCAGCGAACAGCTGCGCCCGCTGAATTTAACAGTGAACACGAATAAATACGCCGAGGGCTCTGTACTGATTGAAGTTGGAGATACAAAGGTGATCTGTACAGCTACAGTAGAGGAACGTGTACCTCCCTTTATGAAAGGGCAGGGTAAAGGCTGGGTAACAGCTGAATATTCCATGTTGCCACGTGCAACACATACCCGGAACCAACGTGAAGCCAATCGTGGCAAATTAACTGGACGCACCATGGAAATCCAGCGTCTGATTGGTCGGGCACTGCGCTCGGTAGTTAATCTGCAGGCTCTTGGTGAGCGTACGATTACCTTGGACTGTGATGTTATTCAAGCTGACGGAGGCACACGCACAACGTCCATAACCGGTGCGTTTGTAGCGCTGGCGCTTGCCGTGAACAAGATCTCCCAACAGCACAAACTGCAAGTGTTCCCGATTACGGATTTCATTGCCGCAGTAAGTGTGGGTGTTGTGGGTGAACAGCCTGTACTGGATCTGAACTATGATGAAGATTCCAAAGCCAAGGTAGACATGAATCTGGTGATGACAGGTGGCGGTAAATACGTCGAGCTTCAGGGAACAGGTGAGGAAGCACCATTTGATCGCCGTGAGCTGAACGCCATGTTGGAACTGGGCGAACAGGGAATTCTGGAAATGATCGAGCGTCAAAAAGAAGTGCTTGGACCGATTGCGCTCAAGATCGGCGCGCGTGGATTAGGGGAAGCCTAAGATGAGTTTGGACAGCCCAATCCTCATTGTTGCAACCCGCAATGCGGGTAAAGTCCGTGAATTCGCTCATGCTTTCGCACCGCTTGGCAAAGAGGTTAAGAGCATGTTTGACTATCCGGAGCTGCCGGATGTCGTAGAAGATGGCGTAACGTTTGCGGAGAATGCCTGGAAGAAAGCCAAAGCGGTTGGTGATGCGCTTGGTTTGCCCGTTCTGGCAGATGATTCAGGTTTATGTGTAGACCTGTTGGATGGTGAGCCGGGAGTATATTCAGCGAGATATGCAGGCGAAGGAGCAACGGATGCACAGAATAATGCGAAGTTGCTGGAGACGCTGGAATCGTTGAAATCCGGTGAGGACACCGAGCAGCCGCTACTAAGTCCGGCTCGTTTCGTTTGTGCGCTGGTCCTGTACGATCCGACAACAGGTGATAAGTATGAATCAGAAGGCACTGCGGAAGGCTGGATTACGGCTCAAGCTGCAGGTGCTGGCGGTTTTGGATATGACCCACTCTTCTATGTACCTGAATACGAGATGACGATGGCAGAGCTGACGCTTGAGCAAAAGCAAGCGATTAGTCACCGTGGTCATGCGCTGAGAGCGCTTGTATCCAGACTTGAAGGCTAAGACTAAATGAAACATCTTGATTTAACTTCATGATATGTGAACATCAAAGCGTTAATGGAAGGACGGAAGCATTCCGATGGGATGCTTCATCCGCCATTAACGCTTTTTCTATGAAATGAAGTATTTGATCGGGTTTGGTGAAGGTCCATCCATATACCTAATTGAAGATAGCTATTTCTGCGACTACACATTAGAACGTGTGTTCTTATACCTACATGAGAAATGGTTTACATTGCACGATTGGGAATCTCATTGGGACTGGAGTTGGAAGAAGTTGCAAGCCTTGTGTGGTATGGGTTAACATTCAAACTAACGAATCACATATGAACCTTAAACGGAGGGATCTACTCATGCAAGAAGTGAAGCTTGTTGTATCTTACGATGATTATGAGGACGGCATTCGTATGGAAAAATTAATTAAGGAACTGGCAGCTAAACCGGAGGCTAGCTCATTGGAAAGTCTGGTCATCGGAGATTGGGGACAGGCTTATGAAAATTCGCCTGACGAGTTCATAGGTACACTTGTCGAGTCTGCTCCAAGCTTTCCGTCATTGAAGAAACTGTTTATTGGAGATATGGGATTCGAAGAATGTGAAGTATCGTGGATTATCCAGACAAATCTCACACCACTGTTAGGTGCCTTTCCAGAATTAAAATCATTTTCTGTAATGGGCAGTAGCGGCCTCAGTCTGGAACCACTCCAGCATGCCAAGCTTGAAGAATTGATTATTATTTGTGGTGGTCTCCCGAAAGAAGTGTTATCTTCAATCACCCATGCCAAGTTGCCTGAATTGCGTAAACTGGAACTGTACCTGGGTGTGGATAATTATGGTTTCAATGGATCACTTGAAGATGTACTCCCTTTGTTAGAAAAAGGATTATTTCCAAGGCTGGTTTACTTGGGTCTGAAAGACAGTGAAATTCAGGATGAGATTGCCAAAGCAGCAGCTGATGCGCCTATTCTGGATCAACTTGAAGTACTGGATCTATCGCAAGGAACGTTGTCCGATGAAGGGGCTGAAGCGTTACTTGCCAGTGACAAAATAAAGAAACTGAAACATCTTGATCTAAGTTACCATTACATGACCAATGAAATGATCAGTCGCTGGAACCGATCGGGTATATCTGTAGATGTTAGCGACCAGCAACAGAGTGATGAGGATGACTGGCGCTATCCATCGTTAACGGAATAGTCGATGTCAGGCGTAAAGGAAATGAATGAAAGCCTGCACCAGCCAATAGATGTACCTGATCTAACGCAAGATCAGCCCTTTTTATTGATCGGAAACCCTGATAACCGACGAACGCAAGGGCTGCAAGAGGCTAGGCATAGATTGGGTTTGAAACCTGCGGTTGTACTGCCATATGCTCAATTGCTGCAGAATTGGAGACACGGACGAACCATCGCTGATACAGTAGATTTCAATCTGCCTGTACCCCTGATTCGGATTGATGCTCCTGGTGAGGATTGGGACGTGGAGCGTGAACTACTGTTCCTTGGAGCTATGAATGATTCGTCAACATTAACGGCTGGGATGGGTACAGAAGCATTTTCCGCAGAACAGGCACTTGCGCTGGAACAGGAGTGGGGAAGAATCTACGCTCCCGCCCAGTGGTTTCGTGGCTGGAAAGCATGTTTGGATCGAATCGGCCGTGAGTCTCGGGAGATATGGTCTGAAGTCCGATTCATGAATGATCCCGCCGATATCCAATTGATGTTTGACAAGAGAACTTGTCAGCAACATCTATCTTCACATGGAGTTGATGTACCTCCGGCGCTGCAATTTTCGCAGCCAATCCGCGATTATATGGACCTGCGTAGCTCAATGAAGTCTGCCGAGATGCATCGTGTGTTTGTGAAGCTTGCGTACGGCTCCGGGGCTTCAGGAGTTGTTGCCTATCAAGTCAATCCCCGAACGGGTGATGAAATTGCTGTAACAACGATGGGAATGGAACAGTCGCGGGGCAAGACGATTTTCTTCAATGAAGGACGTCTACGCAAGTATACCCGCAGTGAAGAGATTGCTACGCTGATGAACTGGTTATGTGTAGAAGGTGCACAGATTGAACGATGGATGCCCAAAGCCACGCTTGATCAGCGGGCCTATGATATTCGCCAACTGGTTGCAGGTGGACAGGCAGGTCATGCGATTATGCGGTTGAGCCATACGCCAATTACCAATCTGCATCTGCGTAATGAACGTATGCTGCCTGCTGAAGCAGGCCTGGATGAACAGCGGATGTCGCTGATACGGTCGGCAGCGCAAGCAGCCATGTCTGCATTTCCCAACTCGTGGTCAGCCGGGATTGATGTGCTGCTTACTAGTGGTTCGAATCTGCGTGCCTATGTGCTGGATGTGAATCCATTTGGAGATCTGTTATACAGGGTTGAGCATCATGGCCTCGGAACCTATGAGTGGGAAATGGAACTTTTACGAAAGGAGGAGCCTATTCAACATGCCTGATATGAACACCATTGTGGGCTCCCATGATCTGTTAATGATTACGCTGGATACGTTACGCTATGACGTAGCCAAGCTGGAAGAGGAGAATTGTCCTAATCTGTGTGGTTCGGGTCCGTGGGAGAAGCGTCATACCCCAGGCAGTTTTACATATGCGGCACACCATGCTTTTTTTGGTGGTTTTATGCCGACTCCTGCCAATACAGATAAGGCATCTCATGTAAGGCTATTTCATTCCCGGAATACCGGACTCAAAACACATCCGCACACTTGGCTGTTTGATACACCGGATATCGTATCCGGGTTCGCAGCTGAAGGTTACCGTACCATCTGTATTGGCGGCGTCATCTTTTTTACGAAAAAAAATCCGCTTGCAAAAGTATTGCCCGGTTATTTCCAACAGAGCTACTGGAGAATGAACTTTGGGGTAACCAACCCCAAATCAACAGAGCATCAGGTACAGCATGCATTAAAGTTGCTTGAACAGACAGCGCCGGATGAAAAGATATTTATGTTTTTGAACGTGTCTGCCATTCATGGACCCAATCGTTACTTTGTAGAAGGAGCGAAGGAGGATTCGGTGGAGACTCAGAGAGCTGCACTTCGATATGTAGATGAGGCTCTTGGACCATTGTTCGAGGCGGTGCGAAAACGCGCCCGGCCTGCGTATTGCCTAGCTTTTTCCGATCATGGTACAGCTTACGGTGAAGACGGGTATCAAGGACACCGGCTTGCACATGATGTCGTCTGGACGGTGCCTTACCGTGAATTTTTAGTATAGAATGTATTGATCTTATGAGGACAACAACCGGAGACAGGAGGAAACCGATGGAGAAACATATACAACATACAACAACAGGCCATTCCACACAGTCCGGATCCAATATAGCTACAAGTCTCAGTGAAGTACTGGCATTCCCTTATCGTTCTTACTTATACTCGTACCCACACAAGACAGCCTATCGGGAGCTTGACCCACCACTGCCGTTAGGGCCACTGTGGGAACGAGAAAATACCGATACGTATTTTTTATATATGCATATTCCCTTTTGTGCTGCTCGTTGCGGATTCTGTAATCTGTTCACACTGCCGGATCGACGGGATGATACGCATGAACGCTATGTAGATGCGCTGGAACGTCAGGCGAAGCAGTGGGCACCTATTACATCTCGAAGACCGTATTCGCGGTTCGCGATTGGTGGGGGAACGCCTACATTATTAAATGAGGTTCAGTTGAATCGTCTGTTTGATATTGCTGAACATGTGATGGGGCTGGACCCTGCGCAAGCATCGATTTCGGTGGAAACGTCGCCGGATACCGTTACGGAAGCCAAGCTGGCCATCATGAAGGAACGAAGTGTGGATCGTGTCAGTATGGGCATCCAGAGTTTTATTGAAGCTGAAGCATCTGCCATCTATCGTCCACAAAAACCGCAGGAAGTTGAACGAGCGCTTGAGAAGCTTACTCGGTATGATTTCCCATTGTTAAATCTGGATCTGATCTATGGTTTGCCGGGTCAAACGGTGGAATCGTGGATATATTCACTGGAAAGAGTTCTGGCCTACGAACCGGGCGAAATCTTTATCTATCCCTTGTATACACGGGAAAATACAATCGTGAAACCTGATGATATTCGACGTCAGGGACCTGATATTCGGATGGAACTGTATAAAGCTGCACGTGAGACTTTAAAAAGTAAAGGTTATGTGCAATATTCCATGCGCAGATTTGCCAAAGAACAGTCGTCCTCGAAAGCACTTCTGCCATACAGCTGTCAGGAGGAAGGCATGGTTGGTCTGGGGTGTGGCGCACGCTCTTATACGAGTGAAGTACACTATGCTTCCAAGTATGGCGTGAGTTACAAGGCCACACAGAGCATCATTGCCGATTATGTGGCAACCGAGCGCTACGATGTGGCGGATTATGGCATCGTGTTAAGCCGTGAGGAACAGAGACGTCGCTTTATTCTGAAAGCCTTGCTGCATCGGGAGGGATTGACGTTGTCTGACTACCAACAACGCTTTGGTACCGATGTGATGTCCGACTATGTCTGGTTGGCTGAACTGTTGACAGAGGGCATGGCGGAGTTGGAGAGTGATGAGGACAAGCAGGTGCTGCGTCTGACAGAAGAAGGACTGGGTTACTCCGATGCGATTGGAGATTGGCTTATATCTGCCGAAATTCGTGAACAGATGGAAGGGTTTGTTTTCTCATGAGAGCGACTTTGTATTATCGGGGGAAGTTGTCTTCCTGTAATTACGACTGTCCATACTGCCCTTTTAGCAAAACCGTGGATTCCAAAGAGACGTTGGAAGTGGATGAACAACAATTGCGTCAATTTGTGAATTGGGTCAGGGAGCAAGAGAGTGCTGGGCATCAATTTTCGATTTTCTTCAATCCCTATGGTGAAGCTTTGGTGCGTCGGTGGTACCGGGAAGCGATGGTTGAGCTGTCACATATGCCACATGTGGATAAGGTTGCAATTCAAACCAACCTGTCCGTCAAACTGGATTGGACGAGGGAGTTGGATGCGAATAAAGCGGCCTTTTGGGCGACGTATCATCCTCGTGAGACAAAAGAGGCTTCTTTTGTTAAACAATGTCTGATCTTGCGTCAGATGGGACTTGCTTTTAGTGTCGGTACTGTCGGACTCCGTAGTGCTTTCCCCGCAATTGAGTCCATGAGACAGGCTTTGCCGGATGATGTGTATATGTGGGTTAATGCCTTCAAAGATCGGCCCAAGTATTACACGCCGGAAGAGATTCAGTTTTTACGTGGGCTTGATCCGCTTTTTGAAGGTAATCTGCAGGATTATGAGAGCTTGGGCAAACGATGTGCTGCCGGTTCGGAAGTATTTTATATACAGGGGTCCGGGCATGTGAAGAGATGTTACAAGGATCGACGAATCATTGGACATCTATATCGCGATGGTTTGCAGGCTTTGTCTGAGGATCGGCCCTGTCGCATGAAAAAATGTGGCTGTTACATCGGTTATATCCATATGGAGGATTCCCCGTTCAGGGAAACGTTTGGCAGCGGGCTGCTTGAACGTAATCCGGTATTGATTCGTTGACCGGCATTTTATATTTAGCTATTCCACTGGGGAGCTGGAATAGGTTTATCCGTTTCTAAACCACATATCAGCGTAACTTCAAACGCATCTTTTAGTATAGGCAGGATCAGACCTTTGGTTTGGACTTGCCTTCTGGAAGGTGTTTTTTTGTTTTAACGGACTAGAGTTAGTGTTTGTGTTCTTTATTAAAAGGGCCTTGACAATTTTGAAAAAATAATATTTTTAAGTTTATGATTCAAATTTTATATTTTATGGGTTAGTATGAATAGGAAAAAAGACCCTGTTACGAATAGTATTTGTACATATAATCGCGAATTATATTTTTAATTGGGTCTAAAGTCTCAATTTAATTGAAAGGAGGGTGGAGGTAGGAAGCATCATGCACGTTATCTGAACTTTCGGGGGAGTACACATGAAAAAAATCTCAATTAGCCGTAAATTACTTATGGGTTTCTCATCTGTGCTGTTATTATTGGTGGCTATAACGGTTATAACATATACGCAGTTTATAGCCGTTGAGAAAACGTATACAGAATTAATTAATGATAGAACAAGCAAACTATTACTCATTAAAAATATGTCGATTGATCTTAAATCACAGCAGATTGCTTTGAGAAATTATATTCTGGAAGACAGTGCGGAGAACGAACAGGCATTTAATAAAGCTTATGAAGATTACATAGCATTAAATGAAGATTTAAAATCATCAGTTTCAAGTTCAAAGATGAAAGATTACCTTTCACGATCGGATGAAGCGATGAGCCAATATTATGAACTTGCGCAGCAGATTATGACATTGACAAGACAGGGGAATAACAGTGAAATCTCAAGATTACTGAAGGATACAGCCCCAAGTCTGATCTCTGAATTTGAAGGCATTGTGGAAGGAATGGAAACGCATCAACAAGATGCCATGAACTCAGGCGTTGTGGAGGCTAATCTTCAGATTGTGCAGGTCCTTAGGTGGATTGCAATTATTGGAGTGGCTTCTCTTCTAATCGGGGCACTTGTGGCGTATGTCATTGGCAGAATGATATCCTTGCCTGTTGCTGCTATTGCCCAATCCGCGAGCCGGATTGCAGACGGAGATCTGACTGGTGAGCCTATTGTGGTCCGTAACAAGGATGAGATTGGTGATCTCGCCCAAGCCTTTAACATCATGTCTGCAAATTTGCGTACACTCATTCATCAGGTAGGAGACAGTGCAGAACGGGTAGCTGCCTCTTCAGAGGAGTTGACGGCAAGCACCGAACAGACAGCAACCGCCACAGAGCAAGTGGCCATCACAATGGGTGAGATTGCAACAGGTATGGATACACAGGTTCGAATGGCGAGTGATGGATTCCAGACGATGAATGAGTTAACGACAGGCTTTCAACAAGTTACGGAGAACACACTCCATATGTCTGAAGAAGCTACCAAAGTCTCCGTAAAAACAATATCGGGTAGCGAGTCAGTTCAGTCTGCGATAGGTCAAATGAATTCTATACAAGGGACGGTGTCGAATCTGTCGGTCGTGATCCAGGAACTGAGCAGACACTCTCAGGATATTGTGAAAATGGTGGACAGCATCTCGGAAATATCAGCACAGACGAATCTCCTATCCCTTAATGCTGCTATTGAGGCTGCACGAGCTGGCGAACAGGGAAGAGGGTTTCAGGTTGTTGCTACAGAGGTTCGGAAGCTGTCTGAGCAGTCTGCGCTTTCTGCTAATCAAATTGTTCCATTGGTGGCATCGATTGAGAAGGGAATGCGAAATGCTGCTGAATCTATGGTGGTTGTATCCGCAGAGGTTCAAGAGGGGATTACACTTGTTCACCAGGCGGGAGCCACATTTGATGAAATTCGTGAGGCGGTTGGGGGCGTAGCGGGGCAAACACAGGAAGTCTCTGCTTCAATTGAGCAAATGTCAACAGGGGTAGAACAGATTAATAGGTCTATGAAAACAATCATGGAAGTGACCGAAACGGGGGCCGCCGGAACAGAAGAAGTGAGTGCATCTTCTGAGGAGCAGTTGTCTGCGATGCAGGAGATTGCTTCCGCAGCCAATGATCTCTCCTTGATGGCAGAACAGTTGCAACAGACCGTCAGTCGTTTCAAAGTGCAATAAATTGAACTGAGTGGAATGTGGATGAAGAACGAGCGCATCCGTACAGAGATTTTTATAAAAAAGTAATAAAAGGGTGTCCAAACACAGTAGTTACTGTTTGGGCACCCTTAAATAATTCATCATGTTGAATCAATGCATAACATGATCTTAACGAATAGCGACTTTATATGTCCGCAACCAGGTATTGATCTGAGTCAGATATGCAAATAACTGTGGCCCAGACATTAACTGTCCGAACCAGGGAAGATTGGAAGCTGCATCTGGTGAAGACGCAAGATTGCGGATCTGAGTTTTGTCGATCAAAGGCAAAATCGGCGAAGTGGGATCATCCAGGATATCAAGTACCTGCTGTTTGACCGCGGCCAGATATTGCGGATTATGTGTTTTCGGATACGGACTCTTTTTGCGATATAACACATCGTCAGGCAGGACACCTTCGAGTGCTTTACGCAGAATACCTTTTTCCCGTCCGCCCGTTATTTTCATTTCCCAAGGGATGTTAAACACATACTGGATCAGACGATGGTCACAGTAAGGTACCCGCACTTCCAGTCCTGCCCCCATGCTCATCCGGTCTTTGCGATCCAGAAGTGTAGGCATGAAACGTGTAATATTCAGGTAGGACATCACCCGCATTTGTGCAGCTTTACCTGTTTCCCCATCCAACAGAGGCACTTCAGCCACTGCATCCGAATAGCGGTCTGCCAAATAATCGAGTGGCCGAATCCATTCCCGAATATCCGGGGATAACAACGCTGCTCGCATATCAGGTGCTACAGACCACGGAAACGTACCGGAGTTCAGCATATCTTCTCGATGGAACCAGGGGTAACCGCCAAACACTTCATCCGCTGCTTCGCCTGAAATGGCAACGGTGGCCCCTTTTTTGATTTCTTTACAGAACAAATAGAGCGAGGAGTCTACATCTGCCATACCTGGCAGATCCCTGACTAACATGGCCTGTGTCAGTGCATGAATCAGTTCTCCGTTCTCAATCTCAATCCAGTGATGGTCGGTCTTGAGTTCATCCACCATTCGCTTAATCCAGGGTCCATCTGCACCCGGCTGAAAGGAATGCGCCTGGAAATGCTTGGCGTTATCCACATAATCGACAGAATACGTACTGATTTGGCCTTGCCCGGTTCGCTTGTAATAATCAACGGCTAATGCAGACAAGGCGCTGGAGTCCAGTCCTCCTGATAAAAGAGAGCATACTGGAACATCCGAAGCCAACTGGCGCTCCAGTGTATCTTGCAAGAGAGAGCGTACCTCTGCTGCCGTCTCTTCCAGGTTATGTTCGTGGTTCTGGCTTTCCAGTTTCCAGTAGGCATAGGTTCGGATACCGTTTCGGTTATAGATCAGCGCGTGCGCAGGCTTGAGTTCGCTTAGTGAAGAGTATACGCCGTGTCCTGGTGTCCGTGCAGGCCCTACGATAAACACTTCGGCCAATCCTTCCGGGCCAACAGCGGCTTCCACATCAGGGTGAATAAGCAGAGCTTTGGGCTCTGAACCAAATACGAGAGTGTCTTTGTTATTACTGTAGAACAGAGGTTTCACGCCAAGGCGATCTCTTGCGATAAAAACCTGTTCGCGTCCCCCATCCCATATGGCAAAAGCAAAAATACCGTTAAACCGGTCAACACATGCCGGTCCCCACTCAATATAAGAGGCGAGCAACACTTCCGTATCACATTGCGTGCGGAACTGATGCCCCCGCTGGAGCAATTCCTTTTTCAACTCGGGTGCATTGTATAGTTCTCCGTTATACACGACGGTATAGGAGGTATCTCCCTGTAACGCATGCATGGGCTGTGCGCCGTTCTCGGGGTCCATTACACTAAGACGCCGATGTCCAAAGGCACAAGGATTGGATATCCATGTACCTGAAGCGTCGGGCCCCCGGTTCGACAAGCTATCCGTCATACGGACCAGCAGCTCTGATTCCTGGGTCAAATCCCGATTCCACTGTATGAAGCCGGTAATACCGCACATGGTTTGTTCATCCTTTCTTGGTCGAGTCATTCATCCGTATGGCTGCTTAGTTACTGGCAACCAGCAAATGTTGTCTTTTCGTCAGAGGTCGTAACAAATATATGCCGAAAGCAGGCATAAAATGTCTGTCCTCTTCGGAAACTAGTTCTAGGGACAACGGCCTCAACATGCCTGTGAAGGAGAGAACATGCAATGGACAGTATGAAGTATTATGTGTCTGTCATGGGCCGCTCCGTTATTCCGGATCCGTCGGTAACATCATATGAATGGATCATTCAGGCAACGCCGCAGGAAGCGGAGCAATTACTGGGACTGCTGAGCCTCATGCAGGAAAAGGAGGAAGAGGCCTTTCCTGGCATGGTATTCCCATGGCCAGATACACCGGAGGAGTCCGTAAACCGAGCTTATGAAACGGTATTACAACAGGTGTATCGAGAGATTTACCGATTGGGCACACCAGAGACACGATACCAGATTGAACAAAGTACATGATAAGCACAAAGGAAAAGGAGCGCGATGACGAATGTATGCCATTCAAGATGCCAAAATACGCAGATTAACCGAGGTGGATGGATTGTCTTGTGCAGAGGTTGAAGTGCAGCCTGGAAATGCCGGAGATCCATCGTTACTTGTATACGTGGCTTCAACACAGCCCGGAAATTCGCTGGAAGTTGTTCGGATTGTACGCAATCACTCCGATTCGGCGATCGACTGGTATAACAATAATATGCATACTGCGTTTGAAGAGGCGACAGATACCGCATTTGAGAACAGCGAAGGTATGACAGTAGAAGAAGATAAAGCTCGGTTTCAAAGTGAGTTGTTTTCCTTTGGTTTGCTTGGTCCAACACTTCAGCGTTATCTGATCGGGCAGGCTTAACAGGTAACGCTCCAGCAACACATGTGGCGATAGTGGGATAGAGTTCGATGTTGAGCTATATGTAGATGTGACCTGTTGCTGGTTGCTCTGACTGTATCTGTAACTGGAAAAACCCGCCGTTGTTGAACGGCGGGTTTTGTTATGCGATGGTCAGATCAGGTGGAGATGTGATCAAGCATACTCGCGCAGCACTTGAATCCCTTTAACCACATTGTACACAAAGCTTAATCCGTAAATCACAAAGAATAGAATGACAAACCCAACGGCGGAACCCAGACTATGCGCAGTCACGAAGAAATAAAATAACGGAATGGCAGCGAGAAAGGGGAATACATGTGAGAATAAGGCGCGTTTTGCATGTCCCTCAATGTAATCATCCTTGGCAACAATCCATATAATGATCGGAAACAGGAACGGGGCAAAGAAAATACTGAAATAGGATAGGGCTGATAAAAGCTGTCTCATGACGATTCTCTCCTTCAATGGATCATTGAAATATATGTATGCAAAAGATTACCCAGCAATTCTGACATTGAAAATGTCTGATGTTAATCTTACTCTAAATGTCCCAATCTCCTCAATATAACCTGGTTCAAGCTATCATATTCTCAAAGGGGCTGGAGTATGAGAATAACACCGAAAAGTACATTTATCGCCTTTGATTACGAATGATGCCTAGTGGCATCATCAACATCGAATATGGAATTCAGCCGAAATAAGCGGATGCTTACGAAGGTTGTTTCCTTTGGAAACAATGTAGTTGCTCACGTAGTTTGTCTACGCTCCGCTACTCCATTTCTAGCTTCATTCCATCTTCTCGGTACTGAAAACCGGAGTTTTTGAACCCGCATTTAAGTATAATTATTAATTTTTTTATAAAACTATTGAAAAATATAGAAATCAGAGTATAATAAGAACCGCGCCGAAAATTTATTATACATATTTGTCTCAGTAGCTCAGCTGGATAGAGCAACGCCCTTCTAAGGCGTCGGTCGGGGGTTCGAATCCCTCCTGGGACGTAAAAAAAGAAGAAGCTTCCTTCGGGAAGCTTCTTCTTTTTCGTTCAAGGGAAGAGAACCCTCCAATGGTTCGTCGGAGCATCCGCTTCGTTAGCGCTTTTATTGGTTATACCTATAAACAATATAGAATTTTTATATTTAAATAATAAACAATTCTGTGCCACAATGAGGATATCAATAACGAAAGCGACGGTGGTATCCATGAAATCATTAAATCAATGGCAAGCAGATGAGTATGACAACAAACTGGCTTTTGTGTCCGGATACGGCAAAAATCTGATCTCTTGGCTTCAACCCCAAAAAGGGGAATACATTCTTGATCTGGGTTGCGGGACGGGGGATTTGACGCATGAAATTTCTCTGGCCGAAGCTGAAGTTATTGGTATGGATGCATCGACGGACATGATTCGCCGTGCGAGGAAGAAATTCCCTGAACTTGAGTTCGTGGAAGGAGACGGTCATCAGTTTGAGATGAATAGACTGTATGATGCCGTCTTCTCCAATGCAGCCCTGCACTGGATGCGAAGCCCGCGATTAGTGGTGGATAGTATATGGAAATCTTTGAAGCCCGGAGGGCGTTTTGTCGCAGAGTTCGGTGGTAAAGGGAACGTGCAGACCATTGTGAATGCATTAGAGCAGGTTATGGAGCGAAACACGGGCATTCGTGCATCGGAACGCAACCCTTGGTACTTTCCTTCGATCGGAGAATATAGCCATATTTTAGAGCAACGTGGATTTGTGGTGCGACAGGCCTATCACTACGACCGTCCTACGAGACTAGCAGATGGTGAGCAGGGTATAGTAGGCTGGTTGGCTCATTTTGGAGGCGACTATTTTGAGAGTCTCAGTCATGAAGAGATACAACAAATATGCCATGAAACCAGTCAAATCGTGATGCCTCACCTTTGGAAGGAAGATACGATGTATGCCGATTACAAGCGCCTGCGTATTGAAGCCGTGAAGCCAGAATAAAGTGAAATTTCGCGATATGTAGCAATTTTTATCGATGTTAGACGAACTATTACGATCCTTTGTACACTAACCACGCTTCCCCTATATACCAGGAATCTCTTTCGGATAAAGAGGATCTTGGTCTTTTTTTTGATGCATTATTTTAAAAATGAAATATTCAAACGACAAATAATTACAAATGGATAATTATATCATACTCAAGACCCATATAAGTAATTTCTATATCATATTTGTAAGTATTTAGAAGGAAAATGTGGTATTTTGATAGAATAATTTACCAAGGGTCAATCTTCTTGCAGATAGGCGGTGAAATTGGAATGTGTATTGCAGTACGCACAAACAGCAGGAACCCATCATTTGGTGACGTATTCACATTTAAAAGGAGGGGCAAAGCCTTGAGTAAACGATTGATATCCACGTTATTAAGTGTTCTGATGGTCTTTTCCATTATTCTCCCCGCGGCTGGAGCCGCTCCCGCAGATTCAGTTATTCAGCTTGACAACTTACCCAGTACAGCCGAAGCCAAACAATGGAGAGAGATTCTTGCAGGACGGGAAGCAAAACTTGCCGCAGATCCATTTTTGGATAAAAGCTTGGAAGGTCTGGGTGGCGAGAACACCCGAGTGATCGTTGAGCTTTCCAATAAACCTGTTGCAGTAGCGCAAGGTGAATCAACCCTCTCCGGAAAATCTTTTACCTCCTCTATGGAAACAAAGGCTGTGACTCAAGTTGAGCAACAACAACAGTCATTTGTACATAGCCTCACTCAGAAGAAAATCAAACATGAAGTATTGGAAGAATATGCATATGCCCTGAATGGTGTAGCGATTGAGCTTAAAGGAAACCAGGTGGGACAATTGCTTCAAATACCTGGCGTGGTCAGCGTATATCCTGACCTTGAAGTTACAATAGCGCCAGAGACAGATGAAGTGAACCCGTACATGAAAGACACAGCGCCTTTTATTGGTGCACCTGAAGTATGGGATCTGGGTTACAAAGGAAATGGCATTAAAGTCGGCGTCATTGATACAGGGATTGACTATGAACATCCTAATTTGCAGGAAGCTTACAAAGGCGGATGGGACTTTGTTGGAAACGACAATGATCCGTATGAAACAACATATCAAGAATGGAAAGGATCGGGCGAGCCTGAGCTTAACGAGCTTGGAAGCCCCTATTACACATCTCACGGTACGCACGTAGCGGGTACCGTTGCTGCTCGCGAAGCAGGGGACTACGGTATTGTTGGTGTGGCTCCTGAAGCAGATATCTATGCTTACCGTGTACTTGGACCGTATGGTAGTGGTCAAACCTCATGGGTACTCGGCGGAATTGATCGTTCTGTTCAAGATGGCATGGACGTAATCAATCTCTCGTTAGGTAACGCCGCCAACGACCCGAGTTATATCACTTCGGTTGCCCTGAACAATGCGATGTTGTCTGGTGTGACAGCGGTTGTGGCAAGTGGTAACAGTGGACCTAACCGTTATACACTCGGTTCTCCGGGTGCGTCTGCAATGGCCATTACGGTAGGTAACTCTACAGGACCTAGCCAGCTGATTACAGCCGATACTCACTTCTGGATTGGTGAGGAAGGCGAAGAGGCACAACCTGAACAACAACCGGCGCCAGATGTTGAACAATCTCCTGAACTGGGTACGGCACCTGGAACAGAAGAGCCTGAAGGTTCAGAGCAAGATGTACCCGCAACTGCTGATGAGGAAAGTGCAGCGGCTGTGGAGGACACAGTTTCTAACGAAGCTGAAGATCTGAATGTAGAAGAAGCTACAACGGAAGAAAATACTCCATCTGCATCACCTTCTGCACCCGTTGAAGCTTCTCCTGAAGCTGCTCCTGTGGAAGAAGAGTCTGTAATTGCTCCGACTGAAGCTCCACTGGCTATTACAGAGTCGGTTTACCGTCTGGATCTGATGGGATGGAGCCTGTCGGCAGACCCTGAAACTGTTTTGACAGGGAAATATGAGCTGGAATTTGCAGCACTGGGTAAGCCAACTGATTTTGAAGGTAAGGATTTCACAGGTAAAGTGGCATTAATACAGCGTGGTGAACTCGCATTTGTAGAGAAAATCGCCAATGCTAAAGCGGCCGGGGCCGTGGCTGTTATTGTATATAACAACATTCCTGGCCCAATTGGTGTAAGTCTGGGCGATAACTTTGAACTCATTCCAACACTGAGCATGTCCAAGGAAGATGGAGATGTGATCAAGGTTGAGCTGGACGCAGGCCAAGCCGTTGAAGTGAGCTTTAGTGATTTTGAACGTTCCCAAACTCCGGGCGATGAAATGAGTTCATCCAGTTCACGTGGACCTGCAAAGGTAACACTGGACATCAAACCGGATATTGTTGCACCAGGTACAAGCATTTTGTCTACGATTCCTGCCTACGGCAAGGATGAGCCAGACGCAGATTACGCACAAGCTTATGATCGTAAATCAGGTACAAGTATGGCTACACCTCATGTAGCGGGTTTGATTGCGTTGCTGATCGAGAAACATCCGGAATGGACACCATTTGATATCAAAGTTACACTGATGAACAATAGTAAGGTGCTGGATACAACCAAGTTTGATGTATTTGATCAAGGTGCTGGCCGTATTCAGGCTGTAAATACCATTGATCCTGCTGCTTTTGTCAAAGTGCTTGATGTAACTCAATACACAGAAAGTGGCTCTGTTGTTGAAAAGGAGAATATCACCGGAAGTATCAACTACGGTAATTTCCTGAGCACAGATGAAAAGACGATTACCAAAACGATTAAAGTTGAAGCGCTGAATGGTAGTGGTGGGGATTACACCGTAAATGTGAATCCAACTCGTAATGTCGCTGGTGTATCCGTTGCCGTAGACAAGAATTCCTTTACATTGAATGGTGAGGAAGAACTTGCAGTAACAATCACCGTTCCGCGTGGGGTTACTACGACTACAGAAGCACAAGGATACATTGAGTTCTCGAATGGAACCAATACTTTTACTGTGCCATATGTTGCTCATTTCAACGTTACGTTGAGTGGAGTTAAGTATATCGAAACCGTAAAAGGCACTGAGAAAAATCCATTCCACTATCCATTGAAGGCTGATGGTACGTTGGATACCCTTAATGTAGCGATGGAATTCTATAATCCGATGACATTTGCCCTGATTGAGATCTATGATGGTCTTAATCCGGAAGGTGGATATTATCAAGATGGTTATATTGGCTCCATCTTTGGTAACTATTTCAACTTCAATGCCAATGCAAGATACAACCTTGCTTGGGACGGCTCATATGCAGATTACACAACCGATGAAGTGACTGAGATTCCGGATGGTTTATATACGGTAGACATCACTACTATTGGTACGGACGGCAAAACCTATAAGGAAGACACTTCGCCATTTTTGGTGAAAAAGACAGCTCCGGCTGTAACTGCACCAGAAGCGTTGGAGTTCAAAGAGGATGAGTCTGTTGTCCTTAACGGTAGCGTGGAAGACTTGTACTTCCGTGTAGCTCCTGCGCTTGCCAGCGGATGGGACATCACGTTTGATCCGGCAGCTTCCCTGGAAGCAACGTATGTTGTGAAAAAAGAGGATGGTTCGATTTATAAAGAAGGAGTCTTTGAAGTACAAGCTGATGGTACCTTCAGCCTTACTTTGGAGGGAATTGAAGCAGGCGAGTATGCTGTTGAACTTACCGTAAAAGACCAACAGGGGCTTTCGGGCACAGCCAATACGGCACTGAAATTGGAAGCCGTGGAGACCGAACCTGAAACTCCGGCAACCAAGGCCCCAGGTACGCCTGTATTGTCTCACAATAACTGGGTAGGCAACGGCCTACCAGAGGGTTCGTATATCGTTACAATGAACCTGTGGTGGGGCGAGAACGGAACTAGCTACAAGTTATATGAGGACGGGGTTTTGGTTGATACGCAGAAGTTGACTTACAACGCGCCTTGGGCGCAGTTTGCTCAGACGAAGATCACGGGCAAAGCCAACGGCACATATACGTATGTGGCTGAGCTGACTAACGACAAGGGAACAACGCGTAGTCAGACGTTGACTGTTCAGGTTACCAACGCAACGCCAGGCAAAGCGGTTCTCTCGCAAGATAACTGGGATGGCGACGGCCATTATAAGGTGTCTATGAACCTGTGGTGGGGGACCAACGCTACAGAGTATCGTCTCTATGAAAATGATAAGTTGATCGATACGCAAGAACTCCGTTCGGCTACACCTTATGCTCAAAGTGCTGTGACTACACTGTCCGGGAAAGCATCGGGCACGTATACGTATCGGGCAGAGTTAATTAACGCAGCCGGAGTTACCAGCACAGACACGATTAAGGTAAAAGTGAAGTAAGTTCATTCCTCATAGAAATTAATTAAAATGGATTCAATTAATGAAGGAATTGTTCTATGCATAAACGGCCTCCATCCTGATTTGCAGGATGGGGGCCGTTTTGTTTTTTTATAAATGAATTATATGACTAACCGATCATCCTATTTTTGCTGGCTTGAATCCCTGCGATTAACAAAGCGATGGCCAGAATGACCTGTATTAGCAACGGCAGGGTCCATCCTTTTGTCCAGTCATGAAGCATACCGAACAGTAGAGGTCCAACTGCGGCCAGCATATATCCGAAGGATTGGGCCATACCGGACAGGCTGGCAGCTTGTCTGGCATCTTTTGTGCGAAGGACGAAGAACATCGTTACCATGCCAAATGAAGCTCCAGCGCCTATTCCTGCCAACGTGACACCAATGGTAACGAGCGAAGCAATGCCACTTAACAATAAAGCATACCCAACAATTAAAGAAGAGCACGTTATCGCGGTTAGAACACGCTGATCTCGCGTTCGGCCGGCGAGGATTGGAACGATAAAGGTAGCTGGTACACTAACCATCTGCATCAGGGAGAGCATCCACCCTGCTGAGGTGGGGCTGAATCCTTGCTCAGCGAGAATCTCGGGAAGCCAGGTAATCGTTGTATAGAATATTAGAGATTGAAGACCCATAAATAAAGTAATGAACCAGGCCAGGGAAGAGGTCCGTAGACGTACAGGTGTCCCTTCACTCTGTGTGGCTATGAATAACATTCGCTGACGTCCTGCGGCGATCTGGGGGAGCCATAAGAGGAGCGCCAATATGGACAACAAGGCCCACATGCCTAACGAAGCGCGCCAACCCATAGATGTGGCTCCTGCTACGGGCACACTCACACCTGAGGCGATGGCGCCAAATATATTCATGGATACAGAGTATAATCCGGTGACGATACCTACCCGCAATGGGAAATCACGTTTGATCAAACTTGGCAAAAGCACGTTGCTTAATGCAATGCCGCACCCCAAAATTGCGGTTCCTGCATATAAGGAGAGAACGGAAGGCAACAAGCGTAATGCCACCCCAATGGTTACAATCATAACAGCCAATAGCAGAGCAGATTCGAGTCCTAACCGCTTGGCAAGACGTGGTGCAAAAGGAGAGACTGCTGCAAAGGCGAGCAAAGGAAGTGAGGTCAGAAGCCCGACCATTGTATGGCCGATACCTGTATCTGAGCGGATCATCTCCACAACGGGACCCGTTGCAGTGATCGGTGACCTCATGGTAGCGGCGATGACGATAATGCCTGCTAATAACAGGCCGAATCTTTTTGATGTCGAAGAATGTTCTTCCTCGGTATGGATAGATGAGTGTTGCTGTATTGAAGATGACATTGATAAAATCTCCTGTTTCCTAAGAAGTTAATATGTATGGATTGTTACATTACCCACTGGGTAAGCATAACATTCTATGTCAATATTGAGCAATGAAATGAAAAAACACCCAATCGACAATGGGTGCCTTGATTAACCTGTGAACTCTAACGAATCCACGAGGTCTTATAATGGGAAAATCGCTATTTTCAAATTCTAACGAACCTCAGCGACGTTAAGCAGGCTATGAAGTGCGAATAACTGGGTTAATACCCCAGAATGGTGAAATAAGCTCTCTAAGATTCGTTAGAGTTCCACAATGCTGAATTGGGAGCAAATAAAGTGTCCTATGTTCGTTAGAACATCGATACTTCAACGTGTTGCTTATAGAATGAGCAAATGCGGACGCTCCAATGCAGCGACATAGAGCATGTAACGAAGCGAATGCTCCGACGAACCATTGGGGTTCTCATCCCCAGACGCAAAAAAACTTCCCGAAGGAAGCTTCTTTTAATACGTCCCAGGAGGGATACTCCTTGCAGTCGAGACTGCGAAGTGGTGCTAACGAAGCGAATGCTCCGACGAACTGTTGGGGTTCTCATCCCCTGAACGCAAAAAAAGCTTCCCTAAGGAAGCTTCTTTTTATACGTCCCAGGAGGGATTCGAACCCCCGACCGACGCCTTAGAAGGGCGTTGCTCTATCCAGCTGAGCTACTGAGACATGAATTTTTTCAAGCAAAATTGATTTTATCATATGCATACAGGAATATCAAGCGTTTTATTTTGAATTATTTTTCGTATATGATATTTAGCGGCAGTAACGTTTTTTTCATTATATTTAAGGTTATGTTAGAATATCAGGAGAACTCAGAAAATAGATCAACAATCGTTTTAATATATACATCTATTTATGTTGATTCCGACTGGAGATTCAGGATATAGAGGAGGTGCTCCCATTAAGGAATCCACGACCCCGGAAACCGAGCATAACAACAATATTGTGCTGTTTCCTAAGACGCTGGACTATTACCAGATTCAATTGACAGTTATGCTTGAAAATGAACGGTATGGTGAAGCGATGAAATTGCTTCACTTTTTGCTGCAATGTCAGGGACAGGAAGAGCGCCATTATGATGAATGGCGGGCTCTGCTCGAATGGCTTCAGGCTGCGTTTCCTCAATATGAAGAAACCTCGCCTGCCGTTCTTGAAGAACGAGAAGAGGAAGAAGAGATTAGTGAGGAAGACATGGCACGGCAACATGCCCGAATGAAGCTTGAACAGGATGATGGTTATGCAGATAAGATGCTTCGCACAGTAATGGAGGAGCCGCTGTCTGAACAGACGATGCTGGCTTTGGAGCAGCTGGCCTATCTTGATCTACCGAAGATTGACGAGGCACTTACGAGTTGGTTAAAAGATAAGTCGCTTCACCCTCTGCTTCAATTTCGGGTGTTGCAAACCTTGCGTCGACGAGGTGTTCAAGGTATGATCCTGTTTACGAGAGGCGAAGAGCAGGTTGAAGTCGAGATCGACACCGTGCCTCTTAGACCAGAGGAATTCCCGCTCCAAATCGTTCAGATTCTGGAACGAGTGGCAGATCAGACGGAGGTTCATGAACCTACGCTCTTTTATTTTGCCCAGGAACTGTGGATACAATATGTCATGGCGGTGTATGGAACCCGTGATTATGTATCGATGCTGGAAGAAAATGATTCCATGACAGATATATGGGCAGCAGCTCTACATATGACCGTTGCAGACAGTCTGGGTGGTTCGCATGATGAGGAAAATACCCGCTCAATGTATGCTGTGACAGGCGCGATGCGCTTTCGACTGGAACAGGCTTATCGTTCCATGAAACAGTTTGTATCTGCCGGTTTGGATGGTTAATCGAGGCCGGAAACGTTTTCCTTAAACTGTATCAAGGGATTCCCCTTGAAAAAGAATCTAATCTTGTTTATACTAAAATGGTTATTTTGTACGTGATTGCCTACGTGAACATGTGAATTTTGGAGGGGAAAGTATACAATGAAAGCAACTTGGGAAAAGATAGAGAAGAACCTTGGGGTTCTTGAGGTTGAAGTGGATGCAGATCGTGTAACTGCAGCACTCGACAAAGCTTTTAATAAAGTGGTTAAACAAGCAAACGTACCTGGATTCCGTAAAGGTAAAGTACCACGTTCCATTTTCGAAGCACGTTTTGGTGTAGAGAGCCTTTATCAAGAAGCAATCGACATTTTGCTTCCTGAAGCTTATACAGAAGCAATCGACCAAACGGATATCTTCCCGGTTGATCGTCCTGACGTAGATGTTGAACAATTTGCTAAAGGACAAACATTCAAGTTCAAAGCAAAAGTAACTGTGAAACCTGAAGTTACTCTTGGTGAGTACAAAGGAATCGAAGTTGCTGTAGCAAAAGGCGAAGTAACTGACGCAGAAGTGACTGAAGAACTTGAGCGTCTTCAACAACGTCACGCTGAACTCGTTGTAATTGACGAAGGTTCCGCTGCTAACGGCGACGTTGCAGTAATCGACTTCGACGGTTCCGTTGATGGTGTACCTTTCGAAGGTGGACAAGCTGAGCGTTATTCCCTGGAACTGGGTTCCAACACATTCATTCCTGGATTTGAAGAACAAGTTGTGGGTCTGTCCACAGGTGACTTCAAAGACGTAGAAGTGACTTTCCCAGAGAGCTACCATGCAGCAGAACTTGCTGGCAAACAAGCGGTATTCAAAGTGAAAATTCACGAAATCAAACGCAAACAACTTCCTGCATTGGATGATGAGTTTGCTAAAGATGTTAGCGAATTCGACACACTTGAAGAGTACAAAGCTGACCTGAAAACACAATTGGAATCCCGCAAAGCTGACGAAGCCAAAGCTGCACAAGAAAATGCAGTTGTAGAAAAAGTGGCTGAAAACGCTGAAGTGGACATTCCTGCTGCAATGGTTGAGAGCGAAGTACAAAACATGATGCGTGATTTCGACAACCGTCTGCGTAACCAAGGTATGAACCTTGAAATGTTCCTGAGCTTCTCTGGCCAGACTCAAGCTGACCTGAGAGGGCAAATGCAAGAAGATGCTTCCAAACGTGTTCGCAACAACCTGGTGCTTGAAGCTGTAGGTAAAGCGGAAAACATTGAAGTATCTGATGAAGAAGTGAATCAAGAACTCGAGAAAATGGCTGAATCTTACAAGCGTCCTGCTGATGAGATCCGTGGCATCCTCGAAGGTAATGGTTCCTTGGACAGCCTTCGCGATGAAGTTAAACTGCGTAAAACGATTGACGTTCTCCTTGAGAACAGCACAGTTGTTGAACCGGTTGAAGCTCCAGCTGAAGAAGTTGTTGCAGAAGCTGACGAAAAATAAGACAAGCTGTTATCAACTTGTCAGTTGAATAAACGATAAGGCACGTGAATTATTGCGTGCCTTATTTTTAAATTACGACATCCATTTTATAGAAAATGAAGTAATTATATGGATGAACACTAATTTTATTGATCCGCGTACACTTTTTACATACCTATGTACTTCATGCAAATAAAAAATGGCAAGACGGCATAGGATGGCTTCAATTTGCACATACATAGAAAACATGGTTAAATATGATCAGGCTAAAAAAGTAAACAAATTGATGTCTCACCCCTCTTGTGAAAAATGACATTGTCACAGGAAAGTGTTAGAATGAATTTGGGTTTGCTTTACAGGTGGCCTATGTCTAATTACATGTAGAAAAGAGGTTGGTCTCATGAGTCTGGTGCCAATGGTTATAGAACAAACCAATCGAGGCGAGCGGTCTTACGATATATATTCACGTTTGCTGAAAGATCGCATTATCTTTCTAACCAGTGCGATTGATGACGATGTAGCCAATCTTGTCATAGCACAGCTTTTGTTTTTGGCAGCCGACGATCCTGAGAAGGATATCAGCTTGTACATTAACTCACCTGGTGGTTCTGTCACCGCAGGGATGGGTATATACGATACGATGCAATTTATCAAGCCGGATGTATCTACCATTTGCGTAGGGATGGCAGCAAGCATGGGCTCGTTATTGCTGACAGCCGGTGCACCTGGCAAGAGATATGCGCTGACAAATAGCGAAGTAATGATTCATCAGCCGCTTGGCGGCATTCAAGGACAGGCTGCGGATATTAAGATACACGCAGAATGGATTATTAAAACACGTCAGAAACTGAATCAAATATACGTCGATCGTACGGGTCAGCCTCTTGAGAAAATTGAGCGGGATACCGACCGTGACTTCTTCATGAGCGCTGAAGAAGCTAAGACGTACGGCATTATTGACCAGGTGCTCAGTAGACCGATCAATTCCTAAAGGGGTGGTTTCATGTTTAAATTTAACGATGAGAAAGGGCAGTTGAAATGCTCTTTTTGCGGTAAATCTCAGGAGCAGGTACGCAAGTTGGTCGCTGGACCAGGCGTGTACATCTGTGATGAATGTATCGAACTTTGCACCGAAATCGTTGAGGAAGAACTTGGTCATGATGAAGAAGTGGACCTGAAAGATATTCCGAAACCAAAAGAAATTCGTAATATTCTGGATCAATATGTTATTGGACAGGAACAAGCGAAAAAATCATTGTCTGTTGCGGTGTATAATCACTACAAACGGATCAACACACAAAGCAAAATTGAAGACGTTGAATTGTCAAAGAGTAACATTTTGCTGTTAGGGCCAACAGGTTCTGGTAAAACGTTGCTTGCGCAAACGATGGCAAAAATTTTGAATGTTCCTTTTGCTATTGCGGATGCTACGTCATTAACAGAAGCGGGTTATGTGGGTGAGGATGTAGAGAACATCCTGCTCAAACTGATTCAAGCTGCTGATTATGATGTGGAAAAAGCAGAGCGTGGCATTATTTATATCGATGAGATTGATAAAGTAGCGCGTAAATCCGAAAACCCATCCATTACTCGTGATGTATCGGGCGAAGGTGTGCAACAGGCTCTCTTGAAAATTCTTGAAGGAACTGTGGCTTCTGTACCACCACAAGGTGGTCGTAAACACCCTCATCAAGAATTCATTCAGATCGATACAACAAACATCCTGTTCATTTGCGGCGGTGCCTTTGATGGTCTGGAGCAAATGATCAAACGCCGGATCGGTAAAAAAGTCATTGGCTTTAATACCGTTTCTGAGCAAAAAGATCTGAAACCAGGTGAATACCTGGGTATGGTATTGCCGGAAGATTTGCTGAAATTTGGTCTGATTCCGGAATTTGTAGGCCGTCTGCCAGTTATCTCCACTTTGGAGCCGCTGGATGAAGATACGCTGGTACGGATTCTTTCCGAACCAAAAAACGCGCTTACCAAACAGTACCAAAAACTGCTTGAGCTGGATAATGTGAATCTGGTCTTTGAACCAGCTGCATTGCTTGCGATTGCAAAAGAAGCAATTAAACGTAACACAGGTGCACGTGGATTGCGTGCCATCATTGAAGGTATCATGCTGGAAATCATGTATGAAGTGCCTTCACGTGAAGATGTTACGAACTGTGTCATTACCGAGGAAGTTGTTGAGAAAAGAGTCGTGCCTGAACTAAGCCAATCGAAGGACGATAAGCAGGAAGAGAGCGCCTAATAAAGGCCTGAATCCCGTTGAACTCTGAAATATAGACTTGTCAGTTCTCCACTTTGGCAGAAGGCGAATTCATGTCTCTGTCAGGGTGGAGCTTTGACGTTGTGGGGAGAGAAATCACTCATGTATTTAAGACAGGATACACGTCCCGTGAAAGTGGGAAACGTAACGATCGGTGGCAGTAACGAAGTCATTATCCAAAGTATGTGTACAACCAAAACGGCAGACGTTGAAGCAACGGTTGCAGAGATTCTGCGACTGGAAGAAGCGGGCTGTCAAGTGGTACGTGTAACGGTGAATAATGAGGAAGCTGCCGCAGCCATCAAGGAAATCAAAAAACGCATTAATATACCGCTCGTAGCGGACATTCATTTCAACTATAAGCTGGCTTTACTTGCGATTGAGAACGGCATCGATAAAGTTCGGATTAATCCAGGTAACATCGGTAAACGTGCAAAAGTGGAAGAAGTGGTTAAGGCTTGTAAAGACCGCGGCATTCCGATTCGGATTGGAGTAAATGCGGGTTCTTTGGAAAACCATCTCCTTGAGAAGTATGGGTATCCTACGGCAGATGCTATGGTAGAAAGTGCATTGTATCACATTGGTATTTTGGAAGAGCTTGATTTCCATGATATCATCGTGTCTCTCAAAGCATCGGATGTGCCGATGGCAATTGAGGCGTATACCAAAGCAGCTCAAATCATTCCGTATCCGTTGCATCTCGGGATTACCGAAGCAGGTACACTGTTCTCCGGTACAATCAAAAGCTCCGCAGGTATGGGAGCTCTATTGTCCATGGGTATTGGTTCAACGATGCGGATCTCACTGAGTGCGGACCCGGTAGAAGAAATTAAGGTCGCTCGTGATCTGCTCAAAACATTTGGACTGATTACAAATGCAGCCACATTGATCTCCTGCCCAACGTGTGGACGTTTGGATATCGACCTGTTCTCCATTGCCAACGAAGTGGAAGAGTATATCTCCAAACTGAAGGTGCCGATTAAAGTATCGGTGTTGGGTTGTGCGGTTAATGGTCCAGGTGAGGCCAAAGAAGCGGATATCGGAATTGCCGGTGCTCGTGGAGAAGGTCTCTTGTTCCGTCATGGTAAGATGATTCGTAAAGTGCCTGAAGAAATCATGGTTGAGGAATTAAAAAAAGAGATCGACAAAATCGTTGAAGCCTACGAAGAGACAGGTGTTATTCCTGGTCGTTCGCACTGATTGATTCATATCTTGTTACAGCAAAAGCTCGCCAGCGATGGCGGGCTTTTTATTTTCTCGCATACAAATTCCGCATCGCCCGTTTACGTCGCGTTGAAAAGGCTATACTACCAAGTATTAGCATGATCTCATATGAGAATAGCGACAAAATAGGAGGATGTGAAGACATGGAATTTGGTATGGTCATCATGTTGATTCAGTTATTTTTTGGAGTGGTGATTGGTTTGTATTTCTGGAACCTGCTGCGTGGCCAGAAAACAAACCGCAGTGCCGTTGAGCGTGAATCTCGCAAGGAACTGGAGAAGCTGCGCAAGCTGCGTTCGATCTCACTCACCAAGCCGTTGTCGGAGAAGACGCGTCCAGCTACCATTAACGATATTGTTGGGCAAAAAGACGGGCTGCGTGCCCTTAAAGCTGCTTTGTGCAGTGCTAATCCGCAACATGTTATCATTTATGGCCCTCCCGGAGTCGGGAAGACAGCTGCCGCAAGGGTCGTTTTGGAAGAGGCTAAGAAGAATCCAACATCGCCTTTCAAGCCAGACGCGAAATTCACGGAGCTGGATGCAACAACAGCCCGTTTTGATGAGCGTGGTATTGCGGACCCCTTAATTGGTTCGGTCCACGATCCGATATATCAGGGAGCAGGAGCCATGGGCGTTGCAGGTATTCCCCAACCGAAACCGGGCGCTGTCACGAAAGCGCATGGGGGAATGCTTTTTATTGATGAGATTGGTGAATTACATTCGATTCAGATGAATAAGCTGTTGAAAGTGTTGGAGGATCGCAAGGTGTTTTTGGAGAGTGCGTACTATAACTCGGAAGACACGCATACTCCTGCTTATATCCACGATATTTTTCAAAATGGCCTGCCGGCCGATTTCCGCCTTGTTGGAGCAACGACACGTTCGCCTCATGAACTGCCACCAGCTCTGCGTTCCCGCTGTATGGAAGTTTATTTCCGTCCTCTGTTGCCTGAGGAGATTGGGCGAATTGCAGAGGATGCTGTTCAGAAAATAGGGTTCAGTCCATGTCCGGATGCCGTTGATGTGGTCAAGCGATATGCAACCAATGGACGTGAAGCGGTCAATATCATCCAGCTGGCTGCTGGACTTGCGCTGACAGAGAAGCGTGAGACGCTTCAGGCATCTGATGTGGAGTGGGTGGCGGGTAGCAGTCAGATTCAGCCACGGCCTGATCGGAAGGTCCCTACACAGCCGCAGGTGGGTTTTGTTAACGGCTTGGCGGTATACGGACCGAATATGGGAACCATTTTGGAGATCGAAGTGTCTGCTGTTCCGGCTCTTAAAGATCAAGGCCGAATCAACATTACAGGCGTTGTGGATGAAGAAGAGATTGGAGGCGGTTCGCGTACACTCCGGCGAAAAAGTATGGCCAAAGGCTCGGTTGAAAATGTGTTAACCGTATTAAAAGCCATGGGTATTCGTCCGAATGATTACGATTTACACGTGAATTTCCCAGGTGGGACGCCTATTGATGGCCCATCCGCCGGGATCGCCATGGCGACTGCCATTACATCAGCCATTCAGAGGCGTCCTGTGGATCATGAGACAGCGATGACTGGCGAGATCAGTATTCATGGTCGGGTTAAACCTATCGGTGGCGTGCTGGCCAAGGTCGAGGCTGCCTTTCAGGCGGGAGCGAAGACCGTTATTATTCCCGCGGAGAACTGGCAGTCCATTTTTGAGAATCTGGATGGCTTGCGCGTTATCCCTGTAGATACGGTACAGGACGTATTCCGTGAAGTGTTCGCCTGGGTCCCGGAATCACAACAGATGGAACAAACGAAGCTTGCAGAGGAGACAGTTGCACCTGCACCGGAGATTTTTCCGCCGGCATCCGCTTCCTATTTGCGTGCGGACGTGCCTCGTCCAGGACAGGTTACAGATTCGGGAAGCTGCTAAGCGCTTCCCTTCATTGGTTTTTTATGTGAACATTTGATAGAATAATGAATGACTACAACCTGAGAGCCATTGGAGGTGCGAAAGCGATGGGACCGAGCAAAGCGAAAGGTCGTCGTTTTCCTTTACTGCCTTTAAGAGGACTTCTCGTCTACCCGAGTATGGTACTGCATCTCGATGTGGGCCGGGAGAAATCGGTCAAGGCTTTAGAAAAAGCGATGGTAGAAGAACATCTGATTCTCCTATGTTCCCAAGCCGAAGTAAATATTGAAGAACCAACACAAGAGGACATTTTCAGAATCGGAACCGTGGCCAAGGTCAGACAGATGCTGAAGCTTCCGAACGGTACGATTCGTGTACTCGTTGAAGGCTTGGAACGGGCTGAAATTATTGAATATACGGACAACGAGGAATATTATGAAGTACTGGCTAAAGAGCTGCCTGAAGAGGAGAATACCCATCCGGAGACGGATGCCTTGATGCGTACCGTTCTGAACCAGTTCGAGAATTATATTAATCTGTCCAAAAAAGTGACACCAGAGACACTCGCAGCGGTGTCTGACATCGAAGAACCAGGGCGTCTGGCCGATGTCATCACGAGTCACCTGTCCTTGAAGATCAAGGATAAACAGGAAATTCTGGAGACCATCGACGTTCGGGAACGTCTGGAGAAATTGCTGGATATCCTGAACAATGAGCGCGAAGTGCTGGAGCTTGAACGCAAGATCAGCCAACGTGTGAAGAAACAGATGGAGAAAACGCAGAAGGAATATTATTTGCGCGAGCAGATGAAAGCGATCCAGAAAGAACTGGGTGAAAAAGAAGGCCGTGCGGGTGAGGTCGAGGAACTTCGCACTCAGATGGAAGAACTCGGCTTGCCGGACAAGGTGAAAGAAAAGGTCGAGAAAGAAATTGATCGACTGGAGAAAATGCCTGCAAGTTCAGCCGAGGGCGGAGTCATTCGCAACTACGTGGATTGGCTGCTTGGCCTTCCTTGGAGTCAGATGACAGCGGATGATCTGGATATCCAAAAAGCCGAAGATGTGCTCAATGCAGATCATTACGGACTGGAAAAGCCCAAAGAACGTGTACTTGAATATCTGGCTGTCCAGAAGCTCGTCAAGAAGCTCAAAGGGCCAATTCTCTGTCTGGTTGGACCTCCAGGGGTCGGTAAAACATCACTTGCTCGTTCGATCGCGAGATCGCTAGGTCGGGAGTTTGTAAGAATATCTCTTGGCGGCGTGCGTGATGAAGCCGAGATTCGTGGTCACCGACGCACCTATGTAGGGGCTATGCCTGGGCGTATCATCCAAGGGATGAAAACGGCAGGTTCACTCAATCCGGTATTCCTGCTGGACGAGATTGATAAGATGGCTTCAGACTTCCGCGGAGATCCTTCCGCAGCGTTACTTGAGGTACTTGATCCGGAACAAAATAATACGTTTAGTGATCATTTTGTAGAATTGCCGTTTGACTTATCCAACGTTATGTTTATAACAACTGCCAACACGGTACACAATATTCCGCGTCCATTGCTGGATCGGATGGAAATGCTCAACATCCCTGGTTATACGGAGCTGGAGAAGCAACAAATTGCGAAAAACTATTTGTTGCCCAAACAGAAGCAGGACCATGGTTTGGAAGAAGAGCAATTGGAAATCCCGGATGACGCGTTGTTGCGTGTAATTCGTGAATATACACGGGAGTCAGGTGTGCGTAATCTGGAACAGCAGATGGCTTCGTTGTGCCGGAAAGCTGCCAAGAACATCGTATCGGGTGTGGAAGGTCAGATTAACATCTCATCCGATGAGATCAAAGACTACCTTGGACCTGGCAAGTTCCGTTATGGTATGGCCGAACTGGAAGATCAGATTGGTACCGTAACGGGTCTGGCGTGGACTGAAGTGGGTGGAGATACCCTTATCATTGAAGTGACTGTTGTGCCTGGAACAGGTAAATTGACTCTCACAGGTAAACTGGGGGATGTCATGAAGGAATCGGCACAAGCCGCATTCAGTTACACCCGTTCCAAAGCTACACAGCTTGGAATTTCGCCTGACTTCCATGAGAAGAACGATATCCATATCCACGTTCCGGAAGGAGCGATTCCGAAGGATGGTCCATCTGCCGGGATTACGATGGCAACAGCGTTAATCTCAGCCTTGACGAACAAACATGTGTCCAAGGATATCGCGATGACTGGTGAAATAACACTGCGTGGACGTGTGCTGCCGATTGGTGGCCTTAAAGAGAAATCACTGGCGGCCCATCGTGCCGGCTATAAAAAAATATTATTGCCTAAGGATAACGAACGGGACCTGCGTGACATTCCAGACAGCATCAAGGAAGATGTGGAGTTTGTCCCTGTAGCCCATATGGATCAGGTATTACAGCATGCACTTGTTGAGCAGACAGGAATTCACCTGTAATCCACGTATCCGAAAGGTTCGTATGAAGATTAGACCGTTCTGCGGAGGCTTCGGCGTCCGCTGGAACGGTTTTTTTGGTATGATAGAACAATCCATGGCATAATACCTTCAACAGGTGA
The DNA here is from genome assembly GCF_000517845.1 of Paenibacillus sp. FSL R5-192. Lineage (NCBI taxonomy): Bacteria > Bacillati > Bacillota > Bacilli > Caryophanales > Paenibacillaceae > Paenibacillus > Paenibacillus sp. FSL R5-192. The sequence goes on from NZ_ASPR01000048.1 coordinate 307,501, forward strand.
TGCATAGCACAGGCGTTCAAGAGAGGAAAGATACAATATGAAAGTAAATCAATCTGAATTTATTATCAGTGCCGTTCGGCCTGAACAATACCCCGAGGACGGTCTGCCAGAGATTGCTTTGGCGGGACGCTCCAATGTGGGGAAATCTTCCCTGATCAACCGATTGATCAATCGTAAAAACTTGGCTCGGACGAGCTCAACACCGGGTAAGACACAGCAACTCAACTATTATAAAATTAATCAGGATCTCTACTTCGTCGATTTCCCGGGATATGGCTACGCTAAAGTTTCTAAAGAGCAACGCTTTGCCTGGGGTAAAATGATGGAGAAATACTTGTTGGGACGCGAGGAATTGAAACTGGTCATGCAGATGGTTGATATGAGACATGAACCGTCCAAAGAGGACAAGATGATGAACGAATGGCTTCGTCATAATGGACTGCCTTTGGTTGTCGTAGCAACCAAGATGGACAAGATTCCAAAAACCCGCAGAGCCAAATATATCAAAGTCATTAAGGAATCACTGGGTCTTCGTTCAGGGGATTTGTTTGTGCCGTTTTCATCCGAAGAGGGATTGGGGAAAGAAGAGTTATGGGACATCATTACCCGCCATGCCCGCATAGATAAGTATGCACCAGTGCTGGATGCAGAGGGTGCTTCTGATGAGGAAGAAACCAACGGAATTAACGGATAACCGAGATAGTATACCGTTTTAGTGCAGGAAAGTGAGCATGCTAAATGAATCTTTGATGAGATCCAGATTAATCCGGTTTTTTAAGGAATTTCGTGAGAATTCATCATCTGGGTCTGGAGAAAAATAACGTTAGGGTAGTGTATAATGAGCATAGGTGCATATTGCCAACAGTACCAAAATTACCGGCCATGCCGGCCTGAAGAATTTTGAGATGACTGCTACATGTGCAGGAAGGCAAAACAATCGGGAAAGAATTGAGGGATTTGTATGGCTCAGCGGTTAGCCACAGAGTACGTTAAGGCCACTATGAAATTGTCAGAACCCCAGATGCATCAGTTTTTGCGCATGACAGAAGACGGCAGGCTTCATCACCGGGTTAAGGTGTTGGACAATGGTTGTCAGGAGGTTGTGCTGGGGGATGTAAGTGGAGAAGAAGTGCATTTCCCTTTTGACCGCATAGAAGGGTTTTATATCTGTGAATTATCTTGCCGCCTGGTGAATCTGCATCTGACCAACGTTGTCCGGAAGCTCTTTGTGACTTTTAAGGGTGACGGGGTCGTTCATCGGATCTATAAAGGGTTCACCATGACGTATGTTTATGCTCAAGGCACTGTCCGCAAAATTGTGGAGAAGACCGGGGAGAACACCCGAGTGATCTATGAATACAAAAATACGTTGCTTGAATTGCAACATCTGTTCCAGGCCAGAGATGTAGAACGCGAAATCAACCGTGTGTATGCCGAGATCGATTCACTACTGGACACTAGAAAAGATGCGACTGCTGATCAGCTCCATCAGATTGATGAGACCCTTGCTCGTCATCAAAAACGGTTGTTTGAGCTTGAAGCTTATTAGCTTTAAATTGTATGTTTATAAACGTATATGTATATAATGAATTCCCTTGTATCTTCCGTGCAGTGGCACTTGCCAATGTGGAGGTTGCAGGGGGATTTTTGATGTGAGATGGAATATTTCGAATTGGAAATATTTATTTTACAATCTTCTGGAAAAGGGTTGATTTCACTCTGATTCAATGTTATTTTTAATCTCGTTGAAAACAATATAGGAACCAGGATTCACTCAGGACATTATATGTTGCGAGAGATTTTTCCCTCGGGAAGTGAATGACGTAGGTCCTAGCGGATGAAATTTTTCAAACATTTTATTCCTAGGAAGGGGGAACCGAAGGATGGAATATTCAACTTTCGGAAGACACGTTGCTGTTGATACTTGGGGTGTCGACTTTAATCTACTGAACAATGCAGAGTATCTGGAAGCCCAAATGGTTGAAGCAGCGGAGGCATGTGGCGCGACAGTGATGTCCGTACAGTCCAAGCAGTTTGATCCACAGGGAGCGACCGTACTTGTACTATTGTCTGAGAGCCATCTCTCCATTCATACGTATCCTGAGAGAGGTTTTGCAGCGATTGATTGTTACACTTGTGGGGAGACTGTAGATCCACAGCTTGCTATTGACTACCTGGTATCCGTATTAAAGCCTGAAAAAACGTATGCAAAGAAGTTGGTACGTGGTTTGGGCGAATTGCAAGTTGAAACACCAGACATGAACAATCAGACTGAACGGGTTTAAATAAAAAGTATATTGCATACACAATGTTCACATATCGGGATGGACACATAACCTCCCAAACTCAAATAGTCATGGAATAATTCCATGGCTATTTGTTTTAATATGCGTATCGTTATGAATATTCATAATCGACACTTTTTAACGCATAACGGTGAACTTTGGTGAGACACTACAATAAATGACAGTGCATATGATGATGAACATGGTGATTTCATAAACATTTCATAAAAATGACCCGGTCATGGCTATGATGTGTGATATAATTAACCTTGTCAATCATAAATGGATAGACATATGCAGTAAGCACTTTGATTGGAAATTTATTAGGCAGGTGAACTTGCAATGCACATCGTTGTCGTTGGTTTGAATTATCGCACGGCGCCTGTAGAGGTTAGGGAACGATTCACATTTGCAGAAAAGGATTTGTCTGAAGCGCTGCAGCAGCTCAAGCTGACCAAGAGTGTATTGGAAGGTGTAATCGTAGCCACATGTAACCGTACCGAGTTGTATGTTGTGGTGGACCGTCTTCACATGTGTGGTTATTTTATTCGAACATTCATGGAACAATGGTTTAACGTACCACGGGAAGAATTTACGCAACACTTATATATATATGAAGATGATCAAGCCATGCGCCATTTGTTCCGCGTCATCTGCGGACTAGATTCCATGGTCATTGGTGAGACTCAGATTCTTGGACAGGTGAAACAGGCTTTTCTTAAAGCGCAAGAAGAGAAATCAACAGGTACCTGGTTTAATATGCTGTTCAAACAGGCAGTTACGCTGGGCAAACGGGCACATTCGGAGACTTCCATCGGGGAGAGTGCCGTATCTGTCAGTTATGCTGCTGTTGAACTCGGTAAGAGGATTTTTGGCATGTTCACAGACAAGAAGGTGCTCATTTTGGGTGCGGGCAAGATGAGTGAACTAACCGTGAAACATCTCTATGCCAACGGGGCATCCGAGGTCATCGTGGCGAATCGTACGCTCGCAAGAGCTGAAGAATTGGCAGCCAAGTTCCGGGGTACACCTTGTACGATGGAACAGGCATTAGATCGACTGAATGAAGTTGATATTGTGATTAGTTCGACTGGAGCTGAACGTTATGTCATGGATGCAGCAGTGGTGCGTGAGAGCATGAAGCGTCGTCAATCTCGTCCATTGTTCCTGATTGATATTGCGGTTCCACGCGATATTGATCCGGCGATTGGTGAATTATCCAACGTATTTCTCTATGACATTGATGATCTGGAAGGAATCGTGGAGAGCAACCTGGAGATGCGTAAGGTTGAAGCTGCCAAGATTGAGAGAATGATTGAGCTTGAGATGGAGGATTATTACCATTGGCTCAAAACGTTGGGTGTTCGTCCCGTTATTCGCGCTTTGCAGGAAAAAGGTGTCTCCATTCATGAAGAAACGATGGATAGCCTGTTTAATAAACTGCCTGAGCTCGATGAACATCAACGTAAAGTCATTCGTCGTTTGACCAAGAGTATTGTGAACCAAATGACGACAGATCCGATTAATCGGATTAAGGAAATGGCAGGCACGAAGCAAGGTGATGAAGCTCTGCGCATGTTTACTCAGATTTTCGCTCTGGAAGATGCAGTAGAGATGGCCGCTGAAAAAGTGAGTCAGAGTGATGCTACAGCTCTGGCGAAACCAGCCGCTCACCTTAACGAAAACCGGCAAGACCCCGTGCCGGCTTATGCTCCGGCAGGCGTATAAGGCGGGTGGGCAGCTTGACCCTTGCTGAACAAGTTTATGAAGCTCTAATCTATATGTATGCCCTGAGCCTACTGTTCTATTTCTCGGACTGCATTCGACGCAATGCGGGGGCGAAGCGGACAGGCACAGGGTTTCTTGTCGTTGTTTGGGGACTGCAGGTAACGCATGTCATATTGCGCATGTGGACTGAAGGCCATTTCCCCATCTATACCACCTTTGATTTTTTGTTTATATTTTCATTCAGTATTGTGCTGATGTCTCTTGTCATGACTCGCATCCAGCGTTCCGAATTTGTGATTTTGTTGCTGAATGTTGTAGGTTTTTCCGTTACGGTATTAAACCGACTGTGGTTTACGGCCGGAGAGATATCACTGCATAACTGGCAAACGGTACATGGATTACTCATTATGCATATTACCTTGGCGAATCTTGGTTTTGCGGCGTTAACCGTTGCTACGGTATTTGCCATGTTATATCTGTTCCTGCACCGTAAGTTGAAGAAAAAAAAGTGGAATGATACGATGCGACGGATGCCAAGCCTGGAAGTGATCGGCAAATACATGGATGGTGCTAATTTCATAGGTACACCGCTCCTTGGCGTTTCTGTGATGCTTGCCGTATTATCCATTGTGGCTGAAAGACGCTGGATTCTACTCTTGGATCTCAAAGTTATTGCGACAGGTCTTGCTATAGCCATCTATGTGGGGTACTTCGTATCCAAGAGAAGGAAACAGTTCTCTACAATTATCATGGCAAGATGGACACTGATTGGGTACGGATTTGTCATTATAAGTTTTTTATCCAATGCGTATTCAGCGTTTCATCGTTGGACGGGAGAGTGAAGGGGATGGACCGTTACACGCCGATATTTGTGAATACTTCAGGCAAAAAGTGCTGCGTGGTTGGTGGTGGACGTGTTGCCGAACGTAAAATTAAGGGATTGTTGCATGCTGAGGCACAGATTACGGTCATTAGTCCGGAGCTTACTCCCGTATTAAAACAACTGCATCATGAATCCCGAATTCAATGGATAGACCGGTCCTACCGCAATGGAGATTTGCGGGGGGCCTTTCTCGTATATGCAGCGACTGACCATTCAGAGGTCAATTCAACTGTGGTTCGGGATGCGGAGGCTGCGGGCATATTGGTGAATAACGCAATGTCTTCGGAGCACAGCAGCTTTATTACGCCAAGCGTGGTAAGGCGTGGGAGATTAAGCATAGCGATATCCACAGCAGGAGCGGGACCGGCAGCAGCTGCGGAGATACGTGCCACACTCGAACGACAGTTCGGTGATGAGTATGAGACGTACCTTGAGTTTTTGCACCAGATGAGGACTGAGGTGAAGTCACGCGTATCTTCTTCAAGTCTCAGGAGTACGTTGCTTCGGCAATTAACTGAAATGAACATATTAGAAGATATTCGTACAGGCCATTTTCGGTGGTGGACCGAAGAAGAAATCGGGGACTGGATATCCCGTAATCAGGAGGAAGTGTAGATATGCGTACAATTAAAGTTGGAAGTAGACAGAGCGCGCTTGCGCTAACCCAGACAGGTCATGTCATTCAGGATTTACGCGATATTTGTGAGCGGGAAGGATTAGCTTTTGACTTTGAAGTACATAAGATTGTTACCAAGGGAGATCTCATTCTGGATGTAACGTTGTCAAAAGTGGGAGGCAAAGGTCTGTTTGTCAAAGAGATTGAACAGGCGATGCTTGATCGTACGATTGATATGGCTGTGCATAGCATGAAAGATATGCCCTCCGAGTTACCCGAAGGATTAATCAATGGTGCAATTCCCCGTCGTGCAGATCCACGGGATGCGCTGATATCTAATGGTGGACTAACTCTGGATCAACTGCCAGAAGGAGCTAGAGTCGGAACAAGCAGTCTGCGCCGATCGAGTCAATTAAAGGCCTATCGTCCAGATTTGCAATTGGAATCGATTCGCGGCAATATTGATTCCCGTCTGCGGAAGCTGGAGACCGAAGGATTCGATGCGATTATTCTGGCAGCTGCAGGATTGTACCGTATGGGCTGGGAAGACCGGATCACAGAGTACTTGACGGAAACAGCTTGCCTTCCGGCAGTGGGTCAAGGCGCGCTTGGTATCGAATGTCGTGAAGACGATGAGGAACTGTTGCACTTGCTGCAGCTGTATAACGACCCCGAGACAGCATTTCCTGTACAGGCGGAACGCCGTTTTCTTAGTGTATTGAATGGGGGCTGCCAGGTTCCGATCGGTGCTCATGCGGTGTGGGTGCCTCAGCAAGATGCAGATTCCCTGAATGGTGAAAACACGTTACAATTAACAGGTATGGTCGGCACGCCGGATGGTGGACTGATTCTTAAGGAAGCTATGATCGGCAAGGACCCGGTTCGTCTGGGTGAAGAAGTAGCGTGGAGATTGATTGAACGGGGTGCAGAGCAGATACTGGCAGAAGTTAGGGGATGAAGACATGGTGGGAAAGGTCTTTTTGGTAGGGGCAGGTCCTGGGGATGCAAAGCTGATTACGGTAAAAGGGTGGGAATCCATCGGGAAAGCCGATGCTGTAGTCTATGATCGTTTGGCAAGTCCGAGATTGTTGAAACAAATGAAACCTGGCGCAGTCAAGATTTATGTGGGCAAGCGCCCGGATCGGCATACGATGAAGCAGGAAGAGATCAATCAACTGTTGGTTGATCTGGCGCTTGAAGGCAAGGTTGTGGTTCGGCTTAAAGGCGGCGATCCAACTATCTTTGGACGCGTGGGCGAAGAGGCGGGTTTGCTGCACAAAAACGGAATTCCGTTTGAGATTGTACCTGGGGTTACCGCTGCAATAAGTGTACCTGCGTATGCCGGAATTCCTGTGACTCACCGTGACTATGCATCTTCCATCTCTATTATTACGGGGCACGAGAGTCCGGACAAGCTTGATCGCAGTATCCATTGGGATAAAGTGACGAATGCAACGGGCACACTTGTATTTATGATGGGGGTTGCCAAAATTGGATATATCAGCGAACAATTGATTCGTCATGGTCGTCCAGCGCAAACACCGGTAGCTCTGATTCGTTGGGGAACACGAGCGGAACAGGATACCCTTACAGGTACCCTTGAGGATATAGAAGCGAAAGTGATCGCAGCCAATTTCCAACCACCAGCTGTTATTGTGGTGGGAGATGTCGTCAATCAGCGGGAACAGTTGAAATGGGCAGAAGCGCTGCCGCTGTTTGGCAAACGAATTCTGGTAACCCGTGCTCGCAGTCAGGCGAGTGAACTGGTGAATCGCATTGAGGAACTCGGCGGCGAACCGTATGAGTTTCCGGTCATTGAGACGGTCATGCCGTCCAGTGAATCTGCGCAGCAAAGTGTCAAAGACGCCTTCAGTGCTTTAAATACCTATGACTGGGTGTTTTTCACAAGTGTGAACGGCGTGGAGTTTTTCTTCCGCCATCTGGAACAGGAAGGCAAGGATATTCGTTCGATTCATCAAGCGAGAATTGCTGCCGTAGGACCTTCCACAGCAGATGCTTTGCGCAAACATGGCATCGTTGCAGAGGTTGTCAAAGGTCCTTTCCAGGCCGAAGGCATGCTTGAGGCTTTTGAAAGTGAGCTGAAGGAAGGCCAGAGAGTATTGCTTCCGCACGGTGATCTTGCGCGTACATGGTTACGTGACCAGTTGAGAGAACGAGGAATTCAGGTCACCGAAGCCATCACCTACGATACGATCCTCGCTGGTGAGGATGATGACGAACTACTCAAGCTACTTGAAGAAGGTGGTATTCATGCGGTAACCTTTACAAGTTCATCGACGGTTACCAATTTCATGAGTATGTTGAAACGTATGGGATTGCAAGATCCACTGCCTTTATTGAAAGATGTGGAGGTTGCGTGTATCGGACCTGTTACAGCCAAGACGGCAGAAGCCGCTGGACTGAAGGTTACACTGATGGCAGAGGAAGCAACGATGGATAGCTTGATCACAGTGCTATGCGACTGGAAACGGACAGGCACCAAAGAAGGCGCTCTTCGAAATTAATACACATGTAATCATGTCAACATATGAAGCGTGCTGAATTCTATAGGATACCAGCGCGCTTCCCTTTTTGCTCTATTTAACTTTCAGGGAGGTTTTACTTGTATGAGTTTTCCAATTGTACGGCATCGCCGTTTACGCCAATCCACAGGTATTCGCAATATGGTCAGAGAGACCCATCTAACCGTGGACGACTTTATTCAACCGATCTATGTGACGTATGGAGAAAATGTGAAATCTGAAATCAAATCCATGCCTGGCGTATTCCGCTTCTCGCTGGATCGTCTTCAGGAGGAAGTAACGGAAATTGCCGAGCTGGGAATTCCAGCCGTGTTATTGTTTGGTATTCCCGAGACGAAGGACAGTGTGGGTTCATCTGGCTTCGCTGAAGATGGCATTGTGCAGGAAGCGACGAGATTGATCAAATCCTGGTATCCAGAACTGCTGGTTGTTGCGGATACTTGTCTGTGTGAATTCACGGATCACGGTCACTGCGGTATGGTACACACCGTGGAGATTGACGGTCACATCTGCGGAGATGTGTTAAATGACGAATCACTTGATCTGCTCGTGCAAACGGCAGTGTCTCAAGCCAAAGCAGGAGCGGACATTATTGCACCATCCAACATGATGGATGGATTTGTACAAGCGATCCGCGCGGGGCTGGATGAGAATGGATTCAGTCACATTCCGATTATGTCTTACTCTGTTAAATATGCATCCGCATTCTATGGTCCATTCCGTGAAGCTGCGGATTCCACACCACAATTCGGAGACCGCAAGTCATATCAGATGGACCCGGCGAACGCGCGTGAAGCCTTGCGTGAAGCAGAGACGGATGTGCTCGAAGGAGCGGATATGCTAATGGTTAAACCTTCGCTGTCCTATCTTGATGTCATGCGTACGATTAAGGATCAATTTGATCTTCCGCTTGTTGCCTATAATGTAAGTGGCGAGTATGCCATGGTGAAGGCGGCGGCGATTCAAGGCTGGATCGATGAGAAAAAAGTTGCCATGGAAATCCTGCTCAGCATGAAACGCGCAGGTGCAGATATGATCATTACCTACTACGGAAAAGACGCTTCACGCTGGTTGGCTGAGAAATAAAATACATTACATTAAGGAGGATATTCATGACTGCACAACAAGGTAATCGTCGCAATGATGAGCGCTCACGCAGCGCGTTTGAGGAAGCTAAGCAGTACATACCTGGGGGTGTGAACAGCCCTGTACGCGCATTCAAATCGGTGGGACTTACTCCGATCTATGCAGAACGCGGTGAAGGGTCCAAAATCTACGATATTGATGGCAATGTTTTTATTGACTATGTAGGATCGTGGGGCCCACTCATTATGGGACATGCACACCCTGACGTTGTAGAAGCTTTGCGTGAGACAGCCCTCAAAGGAACAAGCTTTGGTGCGCCTACCTTGCTGGAGACCGAGATGGCAAAACTGGTCTGTGAGCGTGTACCTTCTATCGATATCGTGCGGATGGTTAATTCCGGCACGGAAGCAACCATGAGTGCCATTCGACTGGCACGTGGGGTAACCGGACGCAGTAAAATTCTGAAGTTTGAAGGATCATATCATGGACATGCGGACAGCTTGCTGATCAAGGCGGGTTCAGGTGTTGCAACACTGGGTCTACCGGATAGTCCAGGTGTACCTGAAGGTGTAGCTGTGAATACCATTACGGTACCTTATAACGATCTGGAGTCCGTTACGCTTGCTTTTGAACGTTATGGTGAAGAACTGGCCGCTGTTATTGTGGAACCTGTGGCAGGTAACATGGGGGTTGTTCCTCCGGCTTCCGGTTTCCTTGAAGGCCTGCGCAGTTTGACGACCCAATATGGCAGCCTGCTTATTTTTGACGAAGTCATGACCGGTTTCCGCGTAGGGTTGAACTGTGCTCAGGGACGATATGGGGTTACACCTGACCTGACTTGTCTGGGTAAAGTTATCGGTGGCGGACTCCCGGTTGGTGCTTATGGTGGTCGTCGGGATCTGATGGAACAGATTGCTCCAACAGGACCGATCTATCAGGCAGGTACACTTAGTGGGAACCCGTTGGCTATGGCAGCAGGATATACCACGCTCAAATTGTTAACACCAGAGGTCTATGACCGTCTGGAGACATTGTCTGCACGTTTGCAAGCCGGATTCGAGAAAAATGCAGCTGAGACGGGTATTGCGATAACCATTAACCGTGTGGGTTCCATGGTTTGTCCATTCTTCAGTGCCGTTCCAGTAACCAATTATGATATTGCCAAAGAAAGCAATCTGGATCAATTCCGTCGTTATTTTGCGGCCATGATTGATCAAGGTGTAAGTGTTGCACCTTCGCAATATGAAGGCATGTTTGTCTCTGGTGTGCACACAGAGCAGGATATTGACGATACGATTGAGGCGAATCGTAAAGCTCTTCAATCGCTATGACCATCAAAAGTTGGAAACGCCGCGGGGAATGGCTTGAGCTGATGCCAGGGAAAGCCGTAACAGGCAGTTCGGACAAACCGATGGCTGCAGAGCAATGGCTATTGTCTGAACTTCAGTTTCCGGAGAAACTGCTCCGTCAGCTGAAAGCAAACCGAGGAATACAACTTGCAGGGGACCGGCTTCGGCTGGCCCTTTTTGCGTCCCAGCCAATCGATGTTGAGCCACGCTGGGCTGATGTGGATGTATTGTATGAGGACGATTTCTGTCTGGTTATGCACAAACCGGCAGGCATGAAACTGCATCCAGATGGAAGTCGTGCCGATCAGGCCATCACGCTGGATCATGTGGTTGCCTCTTATTACGAAATGAACGGAATCCAGGCGAGCGTTCGCCATGTTCATCGACTGGATGAGGATACAACCGGACCTGTCCTGTATGCCAAAAATGCTTTTGCCCTCGCCAAACTGGATGAAGCGATGCGTCGCAAAGAGATTGGCCGCCATTATGTAGCCATTGCAGGTGGACATATCCCCCTTGAACTCCACAAAATTGATGCTCCGATTGGCAAGGATAGACATCACAAACAGCGCAGACGTGTCTCCGAAGGTGGACAGGAAGCTGTTACTCATGTGGAGATCGTCGAAGTGTGGGAACGAGCAACCCTTGTACGATTAAAGCTGGATACAGGACGCACACACCAAATTCGTGTACACCTGAGTTACGCGGGACATCCGCTTATTGGTGATGCGTTGTATGGAGGTAGAGCGGATGCCATTGGACGACAAGCACTTCACGGAGAGATGCTTAAGTTTAGTCATCCGTTAACCGGAGCGATGATTGAAGTGAACGACCCTTGGCCATCCGACTTCACACAATTGGCAAAGCGTGAAAAGATGTATTCATAAATGATATAGAGCGAACTTTAATAGTTACACGAAAACAGAGAGGACAGAAACAACCAGAAGAAGCAAAGCGTTCGCCTAAAAGCTTTCTGAAAGAAAGCTGCTTCGGAAGCATAAGCTATCCCCGGATTTTCCCTTTGTAAAAAGGAATGAAAAAAATCTGGGATAACAGCGATCAGAAGGTTGTTCTGTCATGGGAGTGACAGTGTAAATAACCATGAGTTGAACATATATAGCAAGGTTTTTCAAAAGGTGGCATGCTCCCCTCATTCAAGGCATATAGATGGGGTAACGAAGGATTTGGACCATGGATCAGTCCCATGAGAAGGATCATGGTGAACATATGCCGAAAGGAGGACGCCACCTTTGTTGAATCAACCTTATGGTTTGCGGTTCGATATTTATGAGCGCGTTCATTTGTCTGAGGGAGTTCCTGCGATTGAGGAATTGGAGGAGATTGAACTATACCCACGCATTCAAGTCATAGGGCAGGATGATCATGCCACATTAAGAGGGCATCTTTTACTTACAGGTGCGTACAGAGGAGAAAATGAGGCTTCAGAGGAGCTCAAACATTTCATTCCCGTGGAGATCACAGTGCCGCTGAACCGGGTCAGATCGATTGAGGATATTTCCATCGAGATCGAAAATTTTGACGTGGATCTGTTATCCAATCGCAGTCTGAACATTACAGGTGTATTGTCGCTGCGAGGTATCGAAGGTTTTCCTGTTGAAGAGCCACAAGTATGGTCAGCAGATGAGTTTACAGTTGTTCATTCACCTGATGCTCAGCAATCCAACCGTTCCGATGAAGCAGCACAGGCAGGCAGCGATCCCAACACATTTGCACAAGAGTACCTGCTCCAGCGGAGTGAGGAAGAGAGACTTGCGAATGCAGCAGAACTTGCCTATGGTGCTCCGGAATTCGCTGACCTGTCTACAAGAGAAGAGACATTAAGGAATAGCGAAGAATGGCAGCAAGAATATGCGGATTCGTCATCGGCCGAGCCAATTCAATCTGAGGAGCAAAGCGCGGAGTACGCTAACGAAAACAGACAACCTGATGCAAACGAAGATCCCGTATCTCTGACAGCGAATGGGGATGAATTGGCATCTCATGAGCAATACAGCGAACCTTCTCCGATCTCGTCATTTATGGCTGAGACCGCAGATCGGTTAGCTTCTTACCCTGAGTCGGAACCACTGCTGCCTCTGGAAGATGAGTCTTCGGGTTGGTCCGAGCCTTCCGTGGATGCATTGCCTGCCAACTCGAGAAGTGCAGATCAAGCAGTCACAGAGCCTACTGCTCAATCATCTAATGAGTTGGCAGCACCGGATGTACCGGACGCACCAGAGGTATGGCACTTCGAATCAGCGAGATCTGTACCTCAGCAGGAGAATCAGGCAGTTGCCGATGTCCCGGTTGAATCACAGGCGGAGAACTGGCAAGGTGTATTTGCTTCGTCCGAACCAGGCAACGCTGAGGAAGATCGGCCGTCTTTTGAAGCGACTGGGGTAGACGAGTTTGTACAGAACGAAGCATTTGTTCCTGAACCTGTGGCTGAGACGGAAGACAAGCCGGAGCTGAAGGTTGCTTTTGGCAGCAAAAAAGAATCCGCACCACGGCAAGAAGAGGGCGTAGGTATCTCTTCCTTGTTATCTTCCGGTAGAGCGGCACGCGATGCTGAAGTGGAGCGAGGCGATGAGGTTCCTGCGGGTGTGGTACAGGAAGAAACGTATCCAGCTGATGATGTGGAATGGAAGAACCTGTTCCTGGGAACGATCGTGGACCAGACCCCATTCCGCAAGGTGAAACTGTGCATCGTTCAGCGAGAAGATACACTGGATGCCATTGCAGATCGATATCAATTGAGCACGAGGGAACTTCAGTTGTATAACCGATTATCTGAGCAGGTTGTGGAAGAAGGCCAGATATTGTACATCCCTTAATCCGTAGTTAAAGCCTTCGTTACGACCCGTGATCCCCTTGAGGATTGCGGGTTTTTGCATGATTCGTCCTAAACCTGCATTCCAGCGCTCTTTATCCGCTGTTGTCAGGTTGACTATCGCGCACGAGCAAGGTATGATGTGTGTAGGTTTTTTGAAGAACAACGTGGAACGGGAGTAGTAGACAGTATGACCTTTCAGAGAGTGGAATTGCAACGCTGTGAGATTCCGCAGGAACCAACTGATCGAAGTCGCCCGGGAGTTGCCTGTTTGAATACAAGGGATGAATGAGCTCTATTGTCATTTATTTCTGAGGTAGGATGGGCCGGTAGCAGCCGTTATCTGCTTGAAGTGTCACGTCATGTACAAAGGGTGAAGTCTATCTTACTGTAGGCGTGAAACAAAGGTGGTACCGCGAAAGCTAACCTTTCGTCCTTTGATGGATGAAAGGTTTTTTTTGTTTTTTTTGGCGAAGATGATGAAGTAACGGAGGAATGACACATGTCTGAGGAAAAAAAATCTGCTGCAACAGAAATGCCGACCACTTACGATCCTAAGGCGGCAGAGGATAAATGGTACTCCACCTGGATGGAGCGTGGATATTTCAAAGCCGGTCAACGTAAAGATGCAGAGCCGTATACGATTGTAATTCCGCCCCCGAATGTAACCGGGATGCTGCACATTGGGCATGCGCTCGATTTTACACTGCAGGATATTCTGATCCGCACCAAACGGATGCAAGGTTATGACGCACTGTGGCTTCCGGGTTCCGACCATGCAGGTATTGCTACTCAAACCAAAGTGGAGCAGAAGCTGCGTGAAGAAGGTCTGACTCGTTATGATCTGGGACGTGAGAAGTTTCTGGAGAAAGTATGGGATTGGAAAGATCAATATGCCACTACCATTCGTCAGCAATGGGGCAAAATGGGATTGTCGCTTGATTACTCACGTGAACGTTTTACGCTGGATGAAGGTCTGTCCCAAGCGGTTCGTAAAGTATTTGTTCAACTGTATGAAAAAGGCCTTATTTACCGAGGCAAACGCATCATTAACTGGGACCCGGTGAACCGGACAGCTCTGTCCGACATTGAGGTTGAATATAAAGAGGTTCAGGGTCACCTGTACCATCTGCGGTACCCGCTCAAAGACGGAAGTGGCTACGTTACAGTGGCAACAACGCGTCCTGAAACGATGCTGGGTGATACCGCGGTTGCTGTTCATCCGAAGGATGAGCGTTATGCAGATATGATTGGTAAAGTACTTGTACTGCCTATCATTGGACGCGAAATTCCAATTATCGCTGATGATTATGTGGATAAAGAGTTTGGAAGTGGTGCAGTTAAAATCACGCCTGCGCATGATCCAAATGACTTTGAAGTAGGTCTTCGTCATGATCTCCCTCAGATTACGGTAATGGATGAGAGCGGCACAATGAATGCTGAGGCAGGCAAGTATCAGGGACTGGACCGCAGTGACTGCCGCAAGCAGATTGTTGCTGACTTGAAAGAGCAGGGCGTATTGATCAACATTGAGGATCACACGCATCAGGTTGGACACAGTGAACGTACTGGAGCTGTTGTTGAGCCGTATCTGTCTACACAGTGGTTCGTTGAGATGAAGCCACTTGCAGAGAGAGCGATTAAAAAACAACAGAGCGGCGAAGGGGTTAATTTTGTTCCAGATCGTTTTGAGAAAACCTATCTGAACTGGATCGAAAACGTTCGTGACTGGTGTATTTCCCGTCAACTGTGGTGGGGACATCGTATACCTGCTTGGTATGATGAAGAAACAGGTGAAATCATCGTATCTGCTGAAGATCCAACAACGCTGCCAGAGTATGCTGGACGCAAGCTCAGACAGGACGAAGACGTACTCGATACTTGGTTTAGCTCCGGCTTATGGCCATTCTCCACACTAGGCTGGCCGGAAGATACGGAAGACCTGAAACGTTATTATCCGACAAGTGTACTTGTGACAGGGTATGACATCATATATTTCTGGGTTGCACGTATGATTTTCACTGCACTGGAATTCACCGATGAGATTCCGTTCAAGGATGTGCTGATGCATGGTCTTGTTCGTGATGCAGATGGACGCAAAATGTCCAAATCACTGGGCAACGGTGTAGATCCGCTGGATGTGATTGAGAAATACGGCGCAGATGCAATGCGTTACATGATCTCAACCAGCAGCACGCCAGGTCAGGATCTCCGTTTCCGTTGGGAACGGGTGGAGCAGGCTCGTAATTTCGCCAACAAGATCTGGAATGCTTCGCGCTTTGCATTGATGAATCTGGAAGGATTCACCTATGAGGAACGTGACATCAGCGGAGAGCTTGGTACAGCGGATTATTGGATTTTGCA
The DNA here is from genome assembly GCF_000517845.1 of Paenibacillus sp. FSL R5-192. Classification (NCBI taxonomy): domain Bacteria; kingdom Bacillati; phylum Bacillota; class Bacilli; order Caryophanales; family Paenibacillaceae; genus Paenibacillus; species Paenibacillus sp. FSL R5-192. Next base: position 323,185 of record NZ_ASPR01000048.1, read on the forward strand.
CCGTCTGAACGAAACTTCCCGCGATATTACGCGTCTAATCGAAGCGTATGAATTTGGGGAAACGGGTCGTGTGTTGTATAACTTTATCTGGGATGACCTGTGTGACTGGTACATTGAGTTTGCTAAGCTGTCCTTCTATGGGGAAGATCCGGTTGCCAAGAAGAAAACACAATCCGTGCTTGCTTATGTGCTGGATCAGACCATGCGCCTGATTCATCCGTTTATGCCATACATCTCCGAAGAGATCTGGCAGCATCTGCCGCATGAAGGTGAGACCATTACGTTGGCATCTTGGCCGGTATATGATCCTGCTCTTGAGAACCCAGAGGCTGTTGCCGAGATGAACCTGCTTATGGATACCATTCGTGCAGTGCGAAACATTCGTGCAGAAGTGAATGTGCCGATGAGCAAAAAGATCGAGCTGATGGTCAAAGCAAATAGTGCTGAGACGTCCAGCATCATTGCGCGTAACAGTCACTACATCAAACGTTTCTGTAATACGTCCGAGTTCGATAGTGGGCTGGATTTAAACTCACCGGATAAGGCAATGACTGCGATCATTACGGGGGCAGAACTATACTTGCCGCTCGCAGGTCTTATTGATATCGAGCAGGAAGTGGCTCGTTTGGAGAAAGAGTTGGAGAACCTTGAGGGCGAAGTTCTCCGTGTAGAGAAAAAGCTGGCGAACGAAGGCTTTGTAGCCAAAGCTCCTGCCAAAGTTATTGAGGAAGAGCGCGCCAAACAAGCAGATTATTCCGATAAACGGGATAAAGTGATTGCACGAATCAAGGAACTTAAAGGTTAATATATGTGGGTCGGATGGAGAGCCATTATGCCATCCGGCCGCTTTTTTCACTCAAACTCGGGACCGAAGGTGAATCAGATGACGGAATTAGACGGGACAGATGCAGCAGCTCCTTTACTTACGTACAACGAGGCCGTGGACTGGATCAATGGCCTTATTCCTTTTGGCATCCGACCTGGATTGGAACGAATCGAGAGTCTGATGTCCATGTTAGGCAATCCACACCAACGTCTCAAATTTATTCATGTCGCGGGAACGAACGGCAAAGGTTCGACTTGCGCTTTTTTGACGTCAGTGCTTCTTCAGGCTGGATATGATGTGGGTACCTTTACGTCGCCTTATATCACCAAGTTTACAAACCGTTTTCAATACAACGGTGAGGATATTCCTGAAGAAATCCTGCTTAAGCTCTCGAACCGATTACATCCACTGGTCATGGAAATGGCCTCCACTCCGCTTGGATCACCCACGATGTTTGAGGTGTCCACGGCTCTGGCGCTTCTATACTATGCAGAGGAGTGTTACCCTGACGTTGTGGTATGGGAGACGGGGCTAGGGGGAAGGATGGACGTAACGAATATTGTCGCACCTGTTGTGTCCGTCATCACCAACATTGGTATGGATCATACGGATGTGCTTGGAGATACGATTGAGCAGATTGCTGGAGAAAAGGCAGGTATTATCAAGCCGGGAGTACCCGTTGTGACTTGCGCGACTCAACCCGAAGCTGTGAAGGTGATTCAGGAGAAAGCACAGCAGCTTCAATCAAGCGTGTATTTGGCTGGAGATCAATTCTCTTATCATAGACTGGACAGCAATGAGAACGGACAATCTTTTCATTTTACAGGCCCGTTCCGTGATCTGGACGTTCGCATACGCATGCAGGGCTCACATCAATGTGACAATGCAGCGGCCGCACTTATGGTGCTTGAATTGCTTAGACAATACATGGCATTTATGCTGGATGACAACGATATTGCACTTGGACTGGAGAATGCTTTCTGGGCAGGAAGATTCGAAAAAGTCGTCGATGAACCCCGAATTGTGCTCGATGGAGCACATAATCCGGAAGGGGCAGAGTCACTGGCCAAGAGCATTATGGATGTCTATCCGCACAACAAGTTAATTTTGATGATGGGTATGTTGGCAAATAAGCATCACGAAGCGTATTTGCAGCATATACTGCCACTAGTGGATACGCTGATCCTGACCGAGCCAGATTTCCGACGCAAAATGGATGCAGCCGAATTGCTGCAGATTGTCGAACGGGTACGTCCCGCCATTGCGAAGCAGGAACTGGAAATCATCGTCGAGCCCGAATGGGCAAAGGCACTTGATCTATTGAAGTCACGGACGGAAGCGGAAGATCTGGGGGTGGTCTCCGGCACACTGTACCTGATTGCGGATGTGCGGGCAGCCCTTTTGCATCAAACCGATTCTGAAAAAGGTTGGTGAAAGTTTTGTTAAATACATCGGAACACGTTCATTTTATAGGGATTGGCGGATATGGCATGAGTGCCATCGCAAGAGTTATGTTGGAAATGGGATACACCGTTACCGGATCGGATGTCGCTTCACAGGAGTTGACCGAGAAGTTGGCAGCCAAGGGAGCGAAAATATATATCGGACATACGGCAGAGCACGTCACTGGAGCAGACCTGGTTGTCTACTCTACGGCAGCGCCTGCTGATAATGTGGAACGGGTAGCAGCTGCTGAGCTGAACATTCCGATTCTGCATCGTTCCCAGATGCTTGCACGTTTGTTGAACGAACGTAAAGGTGTGGCTGTAGCTGGGGCTCATGGTAAAACAACCACTTCATCCATGATTGCACTTGTTATGGATAAATGTGATACAGATCCGACATACATTATTGGCGGAGAAATCATGAATGTGGGTACCAACGCGAAGGCCGGTCAAGGCGACTGGGTAGTCGCTGAAGCGGACGAGAGCGATGGTTCGTTTTTGCAGTACCATCCATGGCTCGGTATTGTAACCAATATTGAGGCAGATCATCTGGAGAATTACAACAGTGATTTTGAGGAGCTCAAAAGGGCTTATGTGCAGTTCCTGAGCCAGATTCGTCCGGAAGGAACAGCGATTGTGTGTTCTGACGACGAGAATGTTCAAGCGATTTTGCCAGAACTCAAGTCACGGATTACAACCTATGGTATTGATCGTGCTGCAGATTATACGGCAACGGATATTGTATTGGGCGATCGCCGTATCTCCTTTACGATGAATCATCAGGGTGCTGCTATGGGCACGGTGGAATTATCAGTGCCGGGTAAGCATAACGTTTATAATGCGATGGCTACTGTGATTACCTGTCTGGAAGCAGGCATTCCATTTGAGAAGATTGTGGCAGCTATCATCCAGTTCCATGGAGCCAAACGTAGATTCCAGGTATTGGGCGAGGCGCGCGATATGCTGATCATCGATGATTATGCTCATCACCCGACTGAGATTGAAGCTACAATTAGTGCCGCTAAAGCAACGGGCAAACGCATTATTGCGGTATTCCAGCCACAGCGTTATACGCGGACGTTCTTCCTGCTGGATGCGTTCAGTCGTGCTTTTGCGGAAGCGGATGAGGTGCTTATTACGGACATCTATTCTCCTGCGGGCGAAAAACAGATCGAAGGGGTAACCTCAGCCCGACTGGTTGAACTGATCGTTCAAAACAGTAATGCTTCTGCACGTTACCTTCCTACAAAAGAAGAAGTGGTAGCTGATCTGCAACATCGTCTGCAGCCAGGAGATCTTGTGATTACGATGGGCGCAGGTGATATCTGGAAAGTCGGCGATACACTTGCCAAAGGTTTGAAATAGATCAATTGAGAAATCGCCTGTCTTCGATACGAAGCAGGCGTTTTTTGCGTTATATGGAATGTATTCTCCAGTCTCTGCATATAGCTTATATAAATGGGACAAAGGAGAGGGTACGGGTGAGCAATGCTAGAATGACGTTTCGCTTCGGGGATCATGAGTCGGACAAGCCTGAAAACAAGAGGATATCCGCGTCCAGTCCATTGGTGACGTTAAGTGAAGAATTACCGCATAATCAACCGCTAACGCCTAAGATGGATACAACCCCATCATGGACGCCTGAGGATATCCCCGGAGACTGGGGAGAGACGGTGCTGACAAGCTCTGCTGTACCTGAACCTGACGAGCGGGTGAGTCATGATTCGAACTTGAACTTGGATGAGGCCCATTATTTTGGGAACCGTTCCGGTTACGGTTATGTTAATCATACCGATAATCCAGAGGAAGAGCGTCGTGATCTGTCCAATACCCATGATGATCAAGGCCACGACTGGCTTGCAGATTCGGAGAACTATTCCTATAAACGCAATCGCCCTCCAAGGGGATGGAAAATGATTGGTTCTGTTACTGGGGCACTTGTTACCGGAGCGCTTTTTGGTATGGTTATTCTTTCATTTTTTAATAAAGAAGGAGCCGCGAAGCCAGGCGATCTTCTGCCCGTCAATCAGGCAGTTTCTACTGTGACAGGTCAGGAGGGGGCTGCAGGTACAGAACAGCAACTTCAGACAGCTACGACTGGCAGCACGTATTATGCACTTCAATACGGTGTATTCAGTTCTCCTGAACGTGCTGAGCAGGCCAAGCTTGAGCTCGCTCAGGCAGGGATAGCCGCAGGTTCTGATCCTGAAGATGGCAATCGAGTATATGCAGGCATTTCGGCTGATCGTGAAGAGGCCAAGCTACTTAGCTCCAGGCTAAAAGCCCAGGGAGTTGAACTGTATGTCAAGGAGATTGTGAACCCTGAGATCAATCCGGCTATATTCGGTGGCAAACAAGAGGATGTGCAGCTTTTCTTCACGAACAGTTCTGCACTGGTGGAACAATTATCTACTTTGTCCATTCAGCAGCTGGGACAGTCTGCTCCGGCAGCAGTTTCTACAGAAACGATGACCGCGATTCAAAATAAGCACGAGTCTTGGCTGACGGGATTGAATAGTCTTACACCTGGCCTGACCGCAGATGTACAACCTATTATTGGTGGAATGGAGAAATCAATGAACAGTGCAATTACGGCTATCGCGGAGTACAACAAAAACCCGGATGATGTACACATGTGGTCCGTGCAGTCCGATCTGATGGAATATGTACTGCAGCAGAAAAAATGGCTCGAAGCGATAAAGCAGTAACATGCTCTTTCCCATAACAACGCTTGGAAATACCCATCCGGCAAGGAACTGGAAATAGTTCCCCTTGCCGGATTTGTGTTTGTATTGACGTACAAAACCCCGTATAATAATGTGGGTGTCAAAAAATGGCGAGGGAAGATTACCGATGAAAAAAAACTTCGGCATGTTATTGCTGTTTCTGCTGCTCGGCTGGATGGCCGGAGCGTGGATCGCCAAGGCACTGCAGCCTGTAAAGGCAGTAGCCTTTCTTACGAAAGCCACGACCATACGTTGGTCGCCACAGGCTGATCTGGATATTATCAGTTATAATATTTCACTTCAATTTCAAATGAGCCTTCTGAGTCTGATCGGTATGATTGCCGCTGTGTGGCTGTATCGCAGACTGTAGGAGAATGACGAGTTATGACGAAAAAAATTAAACCAGTGACATCTATTATCGTGATCCGGACAGGATGTTGCCGTGGCATAAGGAGCCGTTCATTTTGGATAACACACAACAGCGCCCTATTATTCTGGCCTCCACATCGCCTCGGCGCAAAGAACTGATCGCATCACTCCACCTAGCGTTTGATGTAATACCAAGTCATGCCAATGAAGATACACCACCAGAGTGGACACCTGAACAGACGGTACAGGAACTTGCTTTGCGCAAGGCGCTTGCCGTGTATCGCGGGCTTGAAGGCCGCGAGCAGGAAGCCATTATTGTTGGTAGTGACACCGTTGTTGTTCTGGATGGTGAGATTCTAGGCAAACCCTTAGACGAAGCGGATGCTGAACGTATGTTATCTCGGCTGCAGGGCCGCGTACATCGGGTGTTTACGGGCGTCGCTTGTATTGATGCGGGCAATGGACAGTCGTTAGTTCATTACCGCCAGACCGATGTAACGATGAAAGAGCTGTCGGATGCGACCATCCGTGCTTATGTGCAGACAGGTGAGCCTTCAGATAAGGCAGGTTCATATGCCATTCAGGGCATTGGTGCTTCACTGATCGACCGCATTGAAGGATGTTATTTTAATGTGGTTGGCTTGCCGCTATCTTTGCTAAGTGATATGTTGGATGGGTTCGGCGTACATGTGTTGCCACGAACATGAATGAAGCCAAATGTTGTGAAATGAAAAGAGGGAACATATGGAGTCGCCTCAATACATGATGCGCGACATCCCCCAGGAAGAACGCCCGAGAGAACGCATGATGGAATACGGGGCGGGCGCCTTAAGCCATGCTGAATTGCTGGCAATTTTACTTCGAACAGGCACAAGACAGGAATCCGCGGTGCATATGGCACAGCGGATTCTGGCCGAAGCGGGTGGCATTCGCTCGTTGATGGATTTGAGTCTGGAAGAACTGACCGCGATGAAAGGGATCGGCAATGCCAAGGCTGTGCAATTGAAAGCTGGCATTGAGCTGGGTCATCGGATTGCCAAAAGCAGACTTACACAGTCGACTTCAATTCGTACACCGCGTGATGCAGCTGATATCCTGATGGAACAATTGCGTTATTTGCAAAAAGAACATTTTGTGTGTCTCTTTCTGAATAGCAAAAATCATATTATTGCCCAGGAAACACTCTCCATGGGCAGCCTTAACGCTTCGATTGTACATCCACGTGAAGTGTTCCGGGCTGCCATCAAATGCAGCAGCGCATCGATTGTGTGCGCACACAACCATCCGAGTGGTGATCCTACGCCCAGTCCGGAGGATATCCAAATAACCAAGAGACTGATTGAAGCAGGCGCTATTGTTGGCATTGACGTGCTTGATCATATTATTATCGGAGATGGAACGTACGTAAGTTTGAAGGAGAAGGGCTTAGTATAATATAATGGTTGGCGTTGATGTTTTCCTATGAATGTTAACGGCGTTGTCCGTAAAAGATAGGTTCACTTTACAAATGCAAAAAAACAAATGCGAATATTAGCTCCACGTATTGCGTGGGAATAAAATTATTACGCTCTGGATCAGAATGGAGCGGCTATATGAGGCAGAAAAGGAGATTATGTTATGTTTGGTGGTTTTACGAAAGATTTGGGTATTGACTTGGGGACAGCAAATACGTTGGTTTATGTACGAGGAAAAGGAATTGTGGTGCGAGAACCTTCGGTTGTCGCTATACGGACAGATACAAATAGCATCGAGGCAGTAGGTGAAGCCGCCAAAAAAATGATTGGACGTACACCAGGTAACATTCGTGCCATTCGTCCAATGAAAGATGGCGTTATTGCCGATTTTGATACAACAGCAACGATGATCAAATATTTCATCCGTGAGGCGCAAAAACAACGCTCTATGTTCCAGCGTCATCCAAACGTGATGGTATGTGTACCATCCGGGATCACGGCAGTAGAACAACGTGCGGTTGAAGATGCAACCAAACAGGCTGGAGCACGTGAAGCCTATACAATTGAAGAGCCTTTTGCTGCTGCAATCGGTGCAGATCTGCCTGTATGGGAACCAACGGGTAGTATGGTTGTCGATATCGGTGGTGGTACAACGGAAGTGGCTGTTATCTCTCTTGGTGGTATTGTAACGAGCCGTTCGGTTCGTGTAGCAGGTGACGAGATGGATGAATCCGTTATCCAGTACATCAAACGTCAATACAATCTGATGATCGGTGAGCGTACATCGGAGCAATTGAAGATGGACATCGGATCAGCTATGCCATTGGAACAAGTAGAAACGATGGAAATTCGTGGACGTGACCTTGTAACAGGTCTGCCGAAGACAATTACGATTACTTCGGACGAGATCAGTGAAGCGCTGGCTGATACGGTGAATGCAATTGTTGAAGCGGTAAAAGTAACACTGGAAAAATGCCCGCCTGAACTTGCAGCCGATATCATGGATCGGGGTATCGTTCTTACAGGTGGTGGGGCGTTGCTTCGCAACCTGGACAAGCTTCTTGCTGGTGAGACAGGAATGCCTGTCATTGTGGCTGAGAACCCGCTGGATTGTGTAGCAATCGGAACAGGTAAAGCGCTAGAGAATATTCATTTGTTCAAAAGCAGAAGCAGTTCGGCAGTTCGTTCCAAACGTTAATTGGTATTTGCCTAACTTGGCATAGCGACCAAGTGGCAAGATATCTTTATAGAGGACCCGGTTAACCCCGGGGATGAGCTATTACCCGCTTAACAGGGGAGGATCGGCTGATATTCTCGCAGGGACTACAGGTCTGACAGTCTCCCCGCCGGGCATGGCTCGGAAGAGAATATGGATGTTAGAGGGTGTTCGAACTGTTTAAACTGCTAGGCAACAAAAGACTTTTTGTTTTGCTGGTGGGCCTTGTTACATTTATCGCGTTAATGGGCTTTACGCTCAGTCCGCGAACCACTCTATCCTGGCCGGAGAAATTCCTGAAGGATTCAGTTGGATTTGTACAATACGTATTTTACAAGCCCGCTTCCTATGTAGCGGGCTTTTTCAAAGATGTAGCGAACATGCGTACGGTATATGATGAGAATGAAGAGCTTCGCATCGCAATGGGTCACTATACCCGGGATCGGCTGAAATACAATGATATGGAGCAAGTGAATGAGCAACTTCAGAAAGCGCTCAATTTCACAGAAGAACAGAAGAATCGCTATAATTACGGTTCACGAATTGCTCAGGTTATCAGTGCCAATTCGGATCCAAATAGCAGAACCATTAACATTGATATCGGTGAAAATGCGGGAATCAAGCCGGGGATGGCCGTTACCTCCCAGGAAGGGCTGGTCGGCGTGATCAGTCATGTTAGCTCATATACGTCAACGGTTAATCTGTTAACGTCCATGGACGCCAATGATCCGACATCCAATGCCATTGCAGCAACGGCAGTAGGTAAGGAGAAAGTATTTGGTATGATTGAGAGTTATGATCCGAAGACGGGCATGCTCAAAATGACCAAGATCTCAGAGGATTCAAACATCAAAGAGGGTGATGAAATAATTTCATCCGGGATCATCAATAACTTTCCGAAATACATGCGGATTGGTGAAGTGGAAAAGGTTGAAGTTGGGGAGTACGGTTTAACGCGAACTGCGATTATCAAACCATACGCAAGCTTCCTTGATTGGAAAGAGCTGATTGTCATTATCCCGCCTGAGGTAAAAGAATAATGGTAACACGTAAGCAAGTTTTGTTCCTGTTACTATTCCTTTTGTTCATTGCGGAAGGCACAATTTTGCCACTGCTCATCCCTTCTGGCTGGCAGATGCGTATTTCTGCCAATCTGGTCTATATCGTAATTTTGTTTATCGCTGTATATCATCATCGTCACACGGCACTAGTACTGGGTATATTTTTTGGACTATTGCATGACGTTGTATTCTACGGCGAGATGATTGGACCTTATGGATTCTCGATGGGATTATCGGCATATATGATGGGACTCATTTTTCAAGCACCGCGTGCACCACTGCCGGTTATGGTATCGGTTGTCATTTTGGGAAGTTTGCTTAATGACACCATGCTATTTTTCCTGTACAAGCTCTTCCAACTTAACCACGTGACCTTTGATTGGGCGTTGATTGAATACATGATTCCTAATTTGTTCATTCATTTTGTGTTTGCCTTGATCATTTATGTCCCGCTTCGGAAACAACTGGAGCGGATCGGCAAGAGACGGAGCAAGACAGAAGAAGCTTCCTAAATACATTTATGGAGCGCAAAGCAGGAACTTGGGGCCCCGGGCACGAAATGTAATGAGATGGGAGGGACAGGCTTATGACGGTAAAATCGAATCACGTAACGATTAAAGGCATCCGAGACGGCCTGGTTTTCCTGTTGGACGATCAATGTGAATTCGAGGAATTGCTCTATGAGCTCCGCTATAAGCTGGAACACAGCCATCAAAATATTTTGACCGGACCGATTGTTCATGTGGATATCAAGTTGGGTGCCCGCGAAGTGACAGAGGACCAGAAAGAAGCAATCCTCGATATATTGAAGCAAAAAGGGAATTTGCTTATTCGATCCATCGACTCACCTGCACTCCAACCGGAGGTTAAAGGACCACCGCCGATTGTAACCATGTGTGGTATGGTGCGTTCAGGTCAGGTGCTTCATCATGAAGGAAATCTCCTATTTCTTGGGGATATCAATCCGGGGGGCACAGTGACGTGTACCGGAGATATATATGTGTTGGGTTCACTCAGAGGTATGGCTCATGCCGGAATTGGCGGGGACGAGGAAGCGATCATTGCCGCTTCGGTATTTGCACCGACGCAGCTAAGGATTGCGGATATCATCAGTCGTCCTCCCGATGAATGGGAGAGCCGAGAGACCGGAATGGAATTTGCTTACTTACAGGACAATCAGATGCAGATAGACAAAATGAGCAATATCGTTCGGTTACGCCGAGATTTTAATGTGTTTAAAGGAGTGTAGCTCATGGGAGAGGCGATCGTGATCACTTCGGGTAAAGGCGGCGTGGGTAAAACAACCACCTCGGCAAACATCGGGACAGCGCTGGCGCTGCTCGGCAAAAAGGTTTGTCTGGTAGATACCGATATCGGCCTTCGTAATTTGGATGTCGTGATGGGACTCGAAAACCGTATTATTTACGATCTGTGCGACGTTGCGGACGGCCGCTGCCGTCTGAATCAGGCTTTGGTCAAAGACAAGCGTTTCGAAGAATTATACATGTTGCCTGCGGCGCAGACGAGAGACAAAAACTCAGTGTCGCCAGAACAGGTCAGAGATATTATCCTTGAATTGAAAAAAGATTTTGAATACGTCATTATTGATTGCCCAGCCGGCATAGAGCAGGGTTTCAAAAATGCGGTAGCAGGAGCAGATCAGGCCATCGTGGTCACTACACCGGAAAATGCTGCAGTACGTGATGCGGATCGTGTCATCGGCCTACTGGAGAGTTCGCACATTCAATCACCAAAGCTGGTGGTGAATCGAATTCGCAATAATATGGTTAAATCGGGTGACATGTTAGATATCGATGGTATTTTACAAGTACTTAATATTGACCTGATTGGCATCGTGCCTGATGATGAACTGGTCATCAAAGCGGCCAATTCAGGAGAACCTACGGTCATGAATCCGGATTCACTTGCGGCAATTGCGTATCGCAACATTGCACGACGCATTCTGGGAGATACGGTCCCATTGATGCAGCTGGAGCAGAAAAAGGGCGCTTTTACTCGTTTCAAAAAGTTCTTGGGAATGGGTTAACTCATTTAAATGGACTTATTCATTATCTAATTACATGACAGCCGTGGCTTATAGCCCGGCTTTTTTTGTTACCTGCGGGCAGGCTTGTTCATATTATCAACCACCTCTTCATAGGATGTAGTAAACAAGCCTCGGCGGGAGGACATTCCATGAACACGAAACTCAGAATCAAGCAGAGACGAGAAGAACGTATCCGGCGACTGATGGATGGTGCCACTGTGGAGGTCTTACAGGAGCAGAAATTAGGTTCACTGTTGGACAAGAATGAGATCATACACCCAAAACCATTTACGCCTAGTGAGGGGACACAGGAAAGAGATCCGGAATGGTTGTGGAAAAAAGAGAATGGTCATTTCGTTCCAGGGGGGCATTCGAGATTCAACCTGTTCAAGTCACTTCTCAAACGGACGGTTATTAGCGCTTTGATATTTGGCGGAGTATGGGGTCTATTTCAGTTGGATACATCGTGGACGACATCACCCAAAACAGTAATTGCGGATGCACTCCATCGGGATATGGATTTTGCCTCAGCATCGGCTTGGTATGAACGGCATTTTGGAGGAACGCCTTCGTTTCTTCCGGTCCTCGGACATACGACGGATGCTGTGAACGGATTGAAAGTAAGGCAGTTACTGGGCAAACCGATCTCAGGCACAGTGGTTCAGCCATTCGCGCTGAGCATGAAGGGAATTGAGATCGTACCGGATGCCGCAGGTGCAGAACTTATACAGGTCGCAAGTTCTGATGCTGGGCGTGTCATGGAGGTTATCGGAGATGCAGCAAGTGGATTCACAGTTGTCATCCAACATACAGGCAATGTCACGGCAATATACGGTCGGCTGAACGAAAGTGAAGTGAGCGTGAATGATTGGGTGGAAGCGGGGAATCCAGTGGGGAGTCTCAAGGCTAAGGGTGGTGAACAACCGGCTACGCTCTATTTTGCAGTCAAAGAGGGGGAGGAGTACGTAGACCCGGCGGAAGTTGTTGCCCTTGATTAGGGTGTGGGGAGTCCATATTACGTTTCATCCGTTTTTTGTAATTATCATGATGGCCTCCCTTCTGACTGGACATTTTATTGAGCTTATTACGTTGTTTGCCATCGTATTTATTCATGAATGTGGACATGCTGCGGCGGCAGCACTTCTGGGCTATCGTGTCTTGTCGATCCAGATGCTTCCTTTTGGAGGAGTTGCGGTTATCGAAGATGGAGGTACGATCACGGCCTACCGGGAAATCATGATTGCTCTGGCTGGTCCATTACAAAACATCCTGATGGTTGGCGTGGTTATGCTGTTGCAGTATGGCAATCTGGGCGATCCGGTATTTCTCAACTATATCATTCAGGGGAACCTGCTCATTGCCCTATTTAATCTGTTGCCTGTACTTCCTCTGGACGGAGGTAAAGTTGTTCAGGCACTTGTCAGTCTGTGGGCACCTTACTATACAACATTAATGTGGACTTACAGAATTAGCATTCTGTGTAGCGTAGGGGTTATTTTATATGCTATCAGCCGATGGTTTACTGGAGACTACGGCCTACCGCTCAACATTCTGTTAATCGGCCTTTTTTTGTTCTATTCCAACGTAACGGATTACCGAAATGTGCCCTATCGCTTTATTCGTTTTCTGATGAATCGAGAGGGTGCGTTTGCTCGTCACGCGGCTACTGGCAGTTTGGCGCAGCCAATAATCTCATTCCCGGCGAAACCTTTGGACACTATTTTGCGTCTATTAAAGAGAGAAAGATACCATATGGTATACGTGATGAACAGACAGGGTCGAATTATGGCCGTATTGCCTGAGCAACGGATTATCGGTTCCTATTTTCAACAAAATGGTAATAAATTGTAGTGTTCTGGTGGACCTGTTCTGAAATGGGTTAATATATGTACAATGAGAATTGAAAAGATACTGAAATGGATGTGGATGATTTGAATTGTCTTCTAGAGGTGAAGCCATGAAACAAATGATAGTACATAATGAACATAACCTCATGCAAATGGCGCTTCTGGAAGAAGGCAAAGCTGTGGAATTTACGGCAGAGCGTACACGTGATCGTGGACTGCTGGGTTCCTTTTTCAAGGGACGGGTCGTGAATGTGTTACCAGGTATGCAGGCTGCTTTTGTGGATATTGGTCAGAAAAAGAATGCGTTCCTCTATGTGGACGATGTGTTGCATCCCCATCTGGAGAAGCAGCCCAAGGTGAAGCCTTCCATCTCGGAGTTGCTTCGTCCGGGTCAGGAAGTCATTGTTCAGGTTCTGAAAGAACCGGTAGGAGGCAAGGGAGCCCGGGTGACGACTCATTATTCACTCCCGGGCCGTTGGCTTGTCTACATGCCTGTTGCTGACTATGTAGCGGTATCCAAGAAAATTGCCCGTGAAGGGGATCGTTCCCGTCTTAAGGCACTTGGGGAGCAACTGAGGCGGGATGAAGAAGGACTTATTATTCGGACCGTATCTGGAGAAGAGCAGCATGAAGCCATTAAGTCGGACTTGGAAACATTACGCGCGCAGTGGTATCTGATTCGTGAAAAAGCGGACAGTTTGCCTTCACCAAGCCTCTTGCATCGGGATCATAGCATGGTACAGCGAATCATCAGAGATGTGTATACGCCAGGGAGTGACGAAGTCATCACTGATAGTGAAGGACAAGCCCGTGAAGTAAAAGCATTGCTCGAAGAGATTAGTCCTGGTCATCAACCTAAAGTACAGGTGTATCGGGGAACAGAATCCATCTTTGCTGCCTATGGTGTGCAGGAACAGTTGAATAAGGATTTTGCCCGGAAAGTGTGGTTGCCCGGAGGCGGATACATTGTTATTGATCATACTGAAGCTCTGACTGTAGTGGATGTGAACACAGGCAAATATACGGGAGCTGGCGGTGACAGTCTGGAAGAGACCGTGACAGAGACCAACATACAGGCAGCAGTGGAGATCGCTCGTCTGATGCGCCTGCGGGATATCGGTGGCATGATTATTGTCGACTTCATTGATATGGAGGAAGCCTCGAATCGGCATGAAGTCGCGGCAACCTTGGAGGGTGAGCTCAAGAAGGATCGGACCAAAGCGTTTGTAATGGGTTGGACCAAGCTTGGATTGCTCGAACTTACCCGTAAGAAAGTGCGGGAAGAGAGTACGTTGCCCTATGTGGAGCCGTGTTCTTCCTGTCATGGTACGGGAAAAAGATATATTTCACCATTGCATTGATTTTTGATATATTGCGTGATATAATCTTCAAGTATGTGTTTAGCCTAATGGTCTTGCACATGCTGTAACCGCACTGGCCGGGTATAAGAACAGTTCCGCAAGGACACTGTCACCTGAGAACGGGCGAGTCTGAGACATGAGGAGGTGCAAGGCAAATGTACGCAATTATTGAAACAGGCGGCAAACAGTACAAAGTCCAAGAGGGCGATGTTCTGTTCATCGAGAAATTGACTGCGAACGATGGCGAAAGCGTAACGTTCGACCGTGTCCTGGCTGTATCTAACGATCAAGGTTTGACAGCAGGTACACCATTGATTTCTGGAGCTACTGTAACGGCTAAAGTGGAGAAACATGGCAAAGGACAAAAGGTTATCGTATACAAATACAAACCTAAAAAGAACTACCATGTGAAGCAAGGTCACCGTCAACCGTACACTAAAGTAACTATCGAAACAATCAAAGCGTAAAGAAGGTGCGATAAGTGATTATCGTTCAAATCTTTCGTGATGAGGACGGGAACATCGAACGTTTTTCCATTGAAGGGCATGCTAATTTTGCCAAGCGGGGAGAAGACATCGTATGTGCCGGGGTATCCGCTGTTACAGTGGGTACGGTGAACTCGATTGAAACATTGACCGGTGTCGAAATGGATGCCAAGATGAAGAATGGCTTTTTAAGCGGTTCTTTACCTTTGTTAGAGAGAGGGGAAACCTGGTCCCAGGTACAATTGTTACTCGAATCCATGGTGGTTATGCTCTCTAATATTGCAGAGTCATACGGGAAGTATATTAAAATACAGCAATTCAAATAAGCAAAGAAGGAGGACAACCAATCATGTTGAAATTAAATCTTCAGTTATTCGCATCGAAAAAAGGTGTAGGTTCCACGAAGAACGGACGTGACAGTAATGCTCAACGTCTGGGTGTTAAACGTGCTGATGGTCAAACTGTAACTGGTGGTAGCATTCTCGTTCGCCAACGCGGAACGAAAATTCACCCAGGAACTAACGTTGGCATCGGTAAAGATGACACTTTGTTCGCGAAAATCGACGGCGTTGTAAAATTCGAACGTTGGGGACGCGATCGCAAAAAAGTAAGCATCTACCCTGTTAATGTTGCTCCTGTAGCAGCAGCAGTAGAAGCGTAATATCGGCATTCCGCCTAAGGAGCCTTCGGCATTTTTGCCGAAGGTTTTTTGTATTCAACGGTTATTCGATAATGAACTGGCAGAAGAGACATGTTATACTTGGTTACGGTGGGTGTAGACCAACCGAGTTTTGTAGAACGGGGAGAAGCCATGAAATCTTGGAAAAGAGTGCCGTGGATTGCGGCATGTTCACTTCTGATTCCTTTGGTTTTCGTTATGTTGTATCCGGCGATGATCTCAAGCGTCGTGTGCGCATTGTGGTCCGTCGCAGTATTGCTCATTTCTGTGAATGCGATGAAGAAACAGGCGGAGGCGGAACGCAGAGCCATCATACAATCCATGGAAAAAACAGCAATTGCTTCATTAAATCATCATCGACACGACTGGATGAACGACCTTCAGGTGTTATATGGATATCTTCGACTGGGCAAACTTGATAAATCCTTGCAATGTGTGGAAAGAATAAAAGAGCGGGTTACAGAAGAAAGCCGAATCTCCAGATTAGGTATTCCTTCCCTCGTATTTTATCTTCAGTCTTTTCGTGCCAGTGGAATTGCGCTGGACTTGCATGTGGAAATAGAAGATGAGTTGCAGCTTAGTGCTCTGGTCTCTCCCGAGGATGGCGAGTCACTTACCGGGGCGATTGCTGATGCAATCAGGGCCTATCAATATGGCGGAGGCCGGTCTTCTTGGGGAGAGGTTCGCAAACTGACCTTAAACTTCGGACAGGATCATGGAGATGTGGTTGTCCGACTGGATGGGGATCAAACACCCGATCCGGAAACACTGCGGCAGCTTACTGCCGTACTCAAAGGAAAAAAAGTCAGAACGGAGCAGTTTCCGTCTGAGGATACCTTTATACAATTCAGAATGCCGTGTGGAATATAGGAAGAAGGGGTTAACCAATGTTTGTAGATAAAGCGAAGATTTATGTAAAAGCCGGAGATGGAGGGGACGGAATTATTTCGTTCCGTCGTGAGAAGTATGTACCAAACGGCGGACCTGCCGGGGGCGATGGAGGCAGAGGAGCTGACATCATTTTCCGCGTGGATGAAGGTTTGCGTACGTTGATGGATTTTCGTTACCAGCGTCACTTTAAGGCCCCACGTGGTGAGAAGGGACGTAACAAAAGTCAGCATGGTGCAAACGCGGAGAACATGATTGTGCGCATTCCACCAGGAACTATCATCTTGGATGAAGACAGTGGAGAAGTACTGGCGGATATGACACGTCACGGTCAACAGGTTGTTATTGCTCGTGGTGGTCGGGGCGGACGAGGGAACATCCGATTTGCTACACCGAACAATCCTGCACCTGAACTTGCTGAGAACGGTGAAGAAGGACAAGAGCGATACATCGTACTCGAACTGAAAGTTATGGCAGATGTTGGTCTGGTTGGTTTCCCGAGTGTCGGGAAATCCACATTGCTTTCTGTCGTTTCGTCAGCCAAGCCAAAGATCGGGGCATACCATTTCACAACCATTACACCGAATCTGGGTGTAGTCGGTGTAGGAGAAGGCCGAAGCTTTGTCATGGCTGATCTGCCTGGACTGATTGAAGGTGCGCATGAAGGAGTCGGACTGGGACATGAGTTCCTGCGTCATGTCGAGCGTACTCGTATTATTGTTCATGTCGTAGATATGTCGGGTTCGGAAGGACGCGATCCTTTTGAAGACTGGCAGAAAATCAATGACGAATTGAAGTTGTACAATCCGCTCCTCGCCGAGAGAACGCAAGTTGTAGCAGCTAACAAGATGGATATGCCAGACTCTGAAGCGAACCTGGAGCAATTTTTACAGCAAGTTCGTGAAGTGCAACCTGATATTGAAGTGATGCCAATTTCATCCTTGACTCGTAAAGGGATTCAAGAACTTCTGTATCGTGCAGCTGATCTGCTGGATCAGGCTCCAGACGAGCGAGTGGTTGAAGAGGTAGCAGATGTATCTGAACGTAAAGTATACAGTCTGGACAAAAAAGAAGACGATGGTTTCAAAATTGTGCGTGAGAACGAAATGTTCGTTGTCGAAAGTGCCAAGATTGACCGCATGATGAAACGGATGCAACTGAACTCGCACGAGGCTATACTGAAACTCGCACGTACACTGCGTTATATGGGTGTGGATGCTGAGTTGCGTAAGCGCGGAGCTGTAGAAGGCACCATCGTTCGTATTGGAGACTTTGAATTCGAATTCGTGGAAGGTAGCAGTTACTACTAAGTAGCCGTCTTCCGTGGAGAGACAGATTGATATAGGAACGCAGAGAAGTGGGAAGTTGACCCGCAACTCTGCGTTTTTTTTGTTTTTTCCTGACATGGGAGAGGGATAAACTTGTATACTGTGAGGAACGTATTTCAAAAAATAGGCGTGTCATGTATTGCCCTTTTGTTATAGATCCTATATAATGTCCACTATATGAATACATGAGTCTTTGAGGAGAGGACGTTCTGTGAACGAACGCTATTACTTAGTACGGGAAGATATTTTACCAGAGGCAGTGGTGAAGACCATGCAGGTAAAAGAACTACTGGCTTCTGGGGATGTTAAAACAGTGCATGAGGCGGTTGAACAGGTCGGATTAAGCCGGAGTGCCTTTTACAAGTACAAGGATGGGATTCATCTGATCAACCAGCTTGAGCGCGAGAGAATTGTAACGATCTCCATTGATCTGGAGCATCAGTCGGGGATCTTGTCTCGTGTGCTTGGACATGTAGCTGGTTATGGAGCTAACGTACTCACGATTAATCAGAGTATCCCGCTTCAAGGAAGAGCCAATGTTGTCATTTCGGTGGAAACGACACATCTTCATGGCGAAATTGGTGAAATGCTGGATCGAATGCAAGATATGCCTGGAGTAAGACGTACACGTATTGTAGGCCAAGGGTAATTAGGCTTTAACATACAGGACTGACGGACAAGAATAGACATTAGGGGGTAGATCGTTAGTGAAACCGGTAAAAGTCGGATTGTTGGGTCTGGGAACTGTCGGAACGGGAGTCGTTCGCATTGTGGAAGGGAATCAGGAGGATCTGAGCAGTCAGGTTGGATCGCCGATTGTCATCGAGAAGATCGCAGTGAAAAATACAGAGAAAGAACGTGTTATTGCTGTAGACCGTGCCAAGCTTACGGAAGATCCTTGGGAAGTCATTCGTCATCCGGATATTGATGTCATCGTTGAAGTTATGGGCGGCATTGATCAGACGAAGGAGTATATTCTTGAAGCGTTGGAACGTGGGAAACATATCGTAACAGCAAACAAAGATCTCATGGCACTACATGGTACAGAGATTTTGGCGAAGGCACAGGAAAAACAATGTGACGTGTTCTATGAGGCGAGTGTTGCTGGAGGGATTCCGATCATTCGTACGCTGATTGAAGGTTTCTCTTCTGATCGGATTACCCGCATTATGGGGATTGTGAACGGAACAACGAACTTTATTCTGACCAAAATGAGTCAGGAAGGTGCATCCTATGAAGAAGTGCTGGCTGAAGCACAGGCTCTGGGATACGCCGAATCCGATCCAACTTCCGATGTGGAGGGACTTGACGCAGCTCGCAAAATGGCGATATTGAGTACACTCGGTTTCCGCACCAATGTGGAGTTGAAGGATGTAACCGTTAAAGGAATATCCTCCGTAACTCGTGAAGACATTATGTATGCCAAAAGATTGGGCTATGAGATGAAGTTACTTGGTATTGCGGACCGTATTGGCGATGAGATCACGATCAGCGTTCAGCCGACAATGGTTAGACAGAATCACCCGATTGCTTCAGTCAACGGTGTGTTCAACGCAGTATATGTACACGGTGAAGCTGTAGGGGAGACGATGTTCTACGGTGCGGGTGCGGGAGAACTCCCAACGGCAACTTCGGTTGTAGCTGACATTGTGGCGGTTACCAAAAACCTTAAACTTGGCGTGAACGGTCTCAAAGCAATTGTGCCTTATAAGATTAAGCGACTACAAAGCGACGAGCAGATCGTGTCGAAAAACTTTATTTTACTACACGTAGACGACAAAGCCGGTGTATTGGCACAAATCACACAAATTTTCGCGGAATATGATGTCAGTCTGGCGTCTGTTGTTCAACAGCCGAATGAGCACAACCCGGATGCCGAGATCATTATCGTTACACATAATGCAAGTAAGGCAAGCATGGATAAAGTGTTAAAACATTTTGAATCACTCAGCGTCATTCGCCGCATTAAGAGTGTTTACCGGGTCGAAGGATAATTGTCCTTATCCCATACGGCATCTCAATTATTTCAGTTATAACGTACAAGTTAATCATATCCGGTTCAACAGGTCATCATTTCAGATTATTAAAACATAAAGGAGTTTACCCACAATGAGATATCAAGGACTTTTGCAAACGTACAGAGAGCACCTTCCAGTTAATGAAAATACACCCCTGCTTACGCTTCAGGAAGGAAATACACCGTTGATTCATGCAGAGAATCTGTCTGAGGAACTCGGTTTGAATGTTTACTTCAAATACGAAGGTTTGAACCCTACGGGATCTTTCAAAGACCGCGGTATGGTTATGGCTGTTGCCAAAGCTATGGAAGAGGGCAGCCGTACGATCATGTGTGCATCCACAGGTAATACGTCAGCAGCTGCAGCGGCCTACGCCGCACGTGGTGGCCTTAATTGTATCGTACTGATCCCGAATAATAACATTGCACTGGGTAAACTGGCCCAAGCCATGATCTATGGAGCTAAGGTGATCGCGATTAATGGTAACTTTGACCGTGCACTGGAGATTGTGCGTGAGATCACAGCCAAACATCCGATCACGCTTGTAAACTCTGTGAATCCGTTCCGGATTGAAGGACAGAAGACAGCAGCGTTTGAAGTTATTGAACAACTTGGCGAAGCGCCTGACGTTCTGGCTATTCCAGTCGGTAATGCGGGTAATATCTCGGCTTATTGGAAAGGCTTCAAAGAATATAAAGAGGCAGGCAAATCCAGCACGCTTCCACGTATGGTTGGTTTCGAAGCAGAAGGTGCGATGGCCATTGTCAAAGGTGAGCCGATCCTTGAACCTGAAACGGTAGCAACAGCAATTCGAATCGGTAATCCGGCGAGCTGGAAAACGGCGGTAGCTGCAGCTGAGGAATCTGGTGGACAGATCAACTATGTAACGGATGAACAAATTCTGACAGCGTATCGTACACTTGCTTCTCGGGAAGGGATTTTTGCTGAACCTGCTTCTGCGGCTTCCCTTGCCGGTGTATACAAACTGAAGAGTGAAGGGTACTTTAAAGGCGGAGAGACTGTCGTTTGTGTACTGACAGGTAATGGCCTGAAAGATCCTAATATTGCGATCAAAACAGTAGCGACTGAGCCACTTGTTGTTGAGGATACCGAAGAAGCGGTAATGGCGGCTATTGCACAACTGGAGCAGCAATCTGTATGAGTTTGCGTGAAAAGGTAACCGTAAAAATACCTGCAAGCACAGCCAATCTCGGTCCGGGGTTTGATACCCTGGGCATGGCATTGTCTTTGTATGCCTGGTTGGAAATGAAACCTGCCGAGCAGACGTCATTTCATCTTCACGGCAATCATTTGACAGGCCTGCCAACAGATAAATCGAATTTGATTTACGAAGTGGCACAGATGGTATTCAATGAAGCTGGGTTATCCATCCCTGAATTGGAGATTTCCATGTATTCCGATATTCCGCTTACGCGGGGACTCGGGAGCAGTGCATCAGCCATCGTTGGTGCATTGGCAGCAGCGAATGCATTAATTGGTGCTCCTTTGTCCGATGCGAAGCTTCTGGATATGGCCACATCCCTCGAGAAGCATCCTGATAATGTTGGAGCATCTCTGTATGGCGGTATTATTACGGCTGCATGGAATGGTCAACAGGTAGATCATATACGTATTGAACCACACCAGGATCTGCAGGCTTTGGTTATTGTACCTGAATTCCAGCTGTCTACTACAAAAGCAAGGAATGTAATTCCAGAGCAATTTGGCATGTCTGATGTGGTGCATAACATTAGCAGATCCTCACTGCTCGTTGCCGCTTTGGCGAGTGGACGACTGGATATGATTCAGAAGGCGATGTCAGATCGAATTCACCAACCATATCGGGCATCATTGGTGCCAGGCATGGCTGAGATATTGGAACATGCTGTCGATCATGGAGCGTTGGGAGCTGCCCTGAGCGGAGCTGGACCGACCGTATTGACTTTGGTAGATCGTCATGACACCCGGAAAGCGGGATTGGAACAATATTTGCTGGACACTATGGAGCGGGAGGGCATATCTGCTTCTGCACTGTGGCTCGATCCGGATTTGGATGGTGTAACCGTGCTGCCTGATCAAGACGAACGTCCTTTTCTGGACCGAATCAAAGGGGAAGTTAATGCATGAAACGAATTGCAGTATTACCTGAAGGCTCAGTCTCTCATGAGGCAATTGATTTCCTTTTCAACGGAGAACCATTAGATTTGCTTCATTCCAAGCTGATTTCGGATGTGTTTAGAGCAACGGATAGCGGAAATGCAAAATACAGTGTTATTCCGATCGAGAATACCATTGAGGGTTCCGTTAGTCTTCATATGGACTGGCTTGTGAATGAAGTGGACATTCCGATGCAAGCGGAGTGGGTATACCCATCCATCCAGAATGTCATTGGACATGGCTCGGAATTTAAGACGGAGAGCGGCGAGTATGATTTTAGTAAAATTACCAAGATCATGTCTCATCCTGTGGCTATTCCGCAGTGTCAGAATTTTATTCGGCTGCATTCGCCTGGGGCGGAGCTTGAAGGTGTGAACAGTACAGCCGAAGCTGTAGAAATTGTGAAAAAAAATCCAGGTAAGGGCTGGGTGGCGATCGGTACAAAGCTTGCTGCTCAGAAGCATGGCTTGGACATTATGGCTGAACGGGTTACAGATCATGACAACAACTACACCCGTTTTGTGCTCATTGGCCATGAACCTGTGAACATTCCACGTGAACCCGATCATGTAAAAACCAGCTTGCTGGTGACGTTGCCAGAAGATGCACCGGGTGCATTGCATCAGGTATTGTCGGCTTTTGCATGGCGGAAGCTGAACTTGACCCGTCTCGAATCTCGTCCAACGAAGAAACGATTGGGCAGTTACTATTTCTACATTGATGTTGTGGAAACGGTCGATTCGGTATTGCTTACCGCAGCCATGGCAGAGATTGAAGCATTGAATTGTCAGGTGCGCGTTCTGGGTAGCTATCCTTGTTATACATATCCTTCGAGATAATTGACCTGATGGTGTTTGGGAATGTTAGAAGGTTGTCATAAGTCGGGGTAGAATGAGCGAGTAATGGCTTGTCATTTGGTGTACAATGGACGGGTTAATAACGTTTCGGAGTACAGGGAATGGATATTTTATGGAGGTGCAGTCATCAGTGGCAGAACAATGGATCTATTTGGATGGTCAGTATGTGACCAAGGAGAACGCAACCGTTTCGGTATATGATCATGGATTTTTGTATGGAGACGGGATTTTCGAAGGTATTCGGATCTATAACGGAAATATTTTCAGATGTAAGGCCCACTTGGATCGTTTGTATGATTCGGCAAAATCCATTAGTTTGAACATTCCGCTGTCCATTGATGAGATGCTGGAAGTCATGGCTGAAACGGTGCGCCGCAATGATATGCGTAATGGTTATATTCGTCTTATTGTATCGCGTGGCCCTGGTAATCTGGGGTTGGACCCGTTACGTTGCCCTAAGGCATCCGTAATCATCATCGTGGAGCAATTGGCGATCTATCCGGAGGAAGCGTATCTTACTGGATTGAAAGCAGTGTCTGTATCCCAACGCCGGAACATTCCGGACGCATTGAATCCAAAAATTAAATCATTGAACTATCTGAATAACATCCTGGTTAAAATCCAGTCTAACTATTCAGGTGCTGGTGAAGCAATTATGCTGAATTCCCAAGGTTACGTAACTGAGGGTTCAAGTGATAACATCTTCATCATCAAAAATGGTGTAGTATACACGCCGCCTTGTTATCTCGGAGCACTTGAAGGGATTACACGTCAAGCGATTATCGATCTATGTGGCGAACTGGAGCTTGAATTAAAAGAAGTGCCATTCACCCTGCATGATGTGTATATCGCAGACGAAGTCTTTTTCACCGGGACAGCTGCAGAAGTTATCGCTGCATATGAAGTCGATGGAAGAACAATTGGCACGGGAGTAGCAGGTCCGGTAACGCTGAGACTGCTGGAAGCATTCCGTCAGATTGTTGACAAAGATGGATATAAAGTGTGGGAATCTTAAGTTAGAACTGCATAACATAGGGAACAGGAATCCTCCTTGTCCGATAAAATTTTGCATACCTGGCGTATGGGGATTTTAGAGACAGGAGGATTTTTTTTGTTTAGTTGATGTCATTAGCCCGGTTTCTGCATAGGATGTAGTAACGGTATGGGCGAATGTACTGCCCAAGTATGACGTCTAGGAGGTTAGTTCCCTGTGAAAATACACATGGTGAAAAAAGGCGACACATTATATCTGCTGTCCCAAAAATACAATGTAGCGCTGGACAAATTGATCGCGGCTAATCCGCAAATCACAAATCCCGACAAGCTGGATATTGGCATGAAGGTCAAAATCCCTGCAGAGCCAGTAACACCGAAACCGGAGGGTGTGCTCCACAGTCACAAGGTGCAACAAGGAGATTCGTTATGGAAGTTGGCACAAGCCTGGGGAGTTCCTTTAAAAGACATGGTCAATGCCAATCCACAGTTGAAAAATCCGAACGCTCTGCTGGTGGGGGAGACAGTTTATATTCCATCTATGCACGCACAAGGAAACACCACATCTAATTCGGGTGCCAGTAATATTGCTGCTCATGAAAAGTTGTCACCTGAAGGTAAGGAATACACGGGAGTCAAAGAACCGGAACCACCGGCTCCAGTAGCGCCAACTCCCCCTGCTCCGGTAGCAGAGGTTCCTGTTCCGGTGCCTGCTCCACCACCAGCCAATATGGAGAAGCCGAATGTGAAGCCTGAACTGGAGGTACTGCCCCAGTTACCGGAGCTTCCTGAAGTGAAACCCGAAAAGGAAACGCATAAAAAAGAAGAGGTTAAACCCGAAGTTTATGTAAAACCGGTAGCAGAATCCAAGAAATACACAATGCCTAATCTTTCGCCTGAAATTATGCCTTTGCCTGTAATGCCTAATACAAAGTCTCCAACTGAGGTTGCACCAGCAACGAAAAAACCTTGTGGTTGTGGTAATAAGTTGCATCATGCGCCAGCCGAGCACCCTTATGTTCAAATCCCGGTTCCTGTACAAGAGGTGTATGGTGCTCAGCAAGACATGTACACGGCTGGAGCGAGTAACAATGCATCGTTTCCAGGGATTCTGGAAGTTAGTCCTTATAGTGGCAGCGATCTGCCTAACAGTCCGTGGACTGGCGCGGAGCAGGGTTATAACCACAATAACGTTATGCCGAATCTGTCCGCAGACATGCAAAACAACTCATTTCCGATTGCCCCAGCTGGCGAAGTGAATAGTCCATTCCCAACGTATGTAGCACCTAGTCATATGAATCATCAGCCGCCTTTCATATCTCCATACTCAATGCTTCCGTACCCTCCATGCGGATGTGGCTCACATACACATATGCCTCAGTATACTTATCCTTCTCATGGTTATCAGGATCCGGCATGGAATATGTACGGTCCTTCGTACGGTATGCCGCCTGAAATGTCCACATCAACGATGCCAAACCAGCCTATTGAGTATGCTTATCAGAATCCGTACCCTACTCAGAACATGGTTCCCCCATCCCCGCTTGGAGCATTTGGTGAAATGTATCCTCCTCAGGGGCAAGGGAAGGGTGGCAAAAAAGGGGGGCGTGAAGACGCTAACTTAAGTCAGGTAATTGAAGAGGTTGGATCAGATTCGGAAGGGAAGTCTAAGCAAGCAGGGAATAAGCCGGCCGCTGCAAAACGCAGAACAAGCAAGGCTCCTCTGAAGAATAAATCCAAGGTATCCGTGTCCGGGAAAATATCCAGAGAGGGTGCAGCTACTTCCAACCAACGGAAATCCGATAAAAAGCGTCGTAATCCATGGATACAGAACTAACCTGAGGATTGTGATTGATGAATAAGTGAGGGACCTGTTATATAAGCGGGAAGCCAGCTCTGTAATAGAGAGCTGGCTTCCCGCTTACTTGAGTGAACATTGAGTTGCACATAACGGAGATAGTTGCTCAGGAAATAATAGAAAGCATTTTATTAAGAAGTTATTGTAAACCCTTTCATAAATGTGTTAAAATATTTGTACCCTATGAGCATGACCTACTATGATAGGACATGATAAGGAACGGATATGATAGCTTTAGCTAATGTAAAACTACTAAAGAAAAGAAATGAAAAAAACTGTTGCATTACATTCAGCCGTATGATATATTATTTAAGTCGCCGCTGAAACACAGTGCTGACACGGGAAACACAAGAGATAATGGAATAAGTTTGATCTTTGAAAACTGAACAACGAGTGAGTAAACATTCTGCTTGCAGAATGAACGCGAAAGTTTGAAACAAGC